>JAICKX010000009.1 GCA_025927685.1 Thermoleophilia bacterium
GCCGCCGCGGGCGCGTCGTCGAGGACCTCGGCCGGCGCCAGGCCGCGGGCGGCCAGGCCGAGCAGCTCGCGCCGCCCGGCGAGCGACTCGACCAGGAGGCGCGCCGCCGTGGCGGGCGCCGGCGGCCCGGCGATCCGGGCCAGACGCCGGTCGAGGTCGTCGCACCAGCGACCGAGGTGCGCCTCGGCCAGCGCCCGGCCGAGATCCTCCTTGGTGGGGAAGTAGCGGAAGATCGTGCCCTTGGCGAGCCCGGCCCGCTCTGCGACGTCGGCCACGGCCAGCTCGTCGTAGCCGGACCGGGCGCAGAGCGCCGCGGCGCAGTCCAGGATCTGGAGGCGGCGGCCGGCCTTGGCCTCGGCGGTTCTGGCTCGTAACTGACCCACGGTCAGTAGCGTAAGTGACTGCTCGGACGATACGCGTCCGATCAGCCTCCCCGCCTATCATCCCGGCCCGTGACCATCGCGCCCGACGCCCCCCGTCCGCACCGGCTGTGGCTGGCAGCGGCGCTGGTCGTCTTCGCGCTCGTGTCGCTCACCGTCGGCGTCGTGGCGAAGCACAACACGCTCGCGCCGGGCCTCTACCCGCCGAGCTACCTGAAGCTCTTCTTCTCGGACCCGATCCACCTCAAGGTATGGCTCGCGACGGCCGCCGTGGCGCTGGCCTGCTTCCAGGTCCTCACCGCCGCCCACATCTACGCGCGCCTGCGCCTGCCGATGCGGGCGGCCGTCGGCGCCGTGCACCGCTGGTCGGGGCGGCTCGCCATCCTGCTCACCCTGCCGGTCGCCTACCACTGCATCTTCCTGCTCGGCTACGGCGACTACTCGACCCGCGTCGAGGTGCACTCGCTGCTCGGCTCGGTCGTCTACGGGGCCGTTATCGCCAAGGTGCTGATCGTGCGCGGCGGATCGCGCTTCCCCGCCTGGGCCCTGCCGGTCGCCGGCGGGACGCTCTTCGCGATCCTGCTCGGGCTGTGGCTCACCTCCAGCCTGTGGTTCTTCCGGAACGTCGGGGTGGGGACGTGAGCCGGCTCTCCGACGCGCTCGCATGGGCGATCGACGCCCACGGCGAGCAGCGCCGCAAGGGCTCGAACGTGCCCTACCACGCCCATCTCCGGGGCGTTGCGTCGCTCGTCCTGAGCGACGGCGGCGACGAGGACGAGGCGGTGGCGGCCGTCCTCCACGACCTGGTCGAGGACACCGACGCCACGGTCGAGGACGTACGCGAGCGCTTCGGCGAGCGGGTGGCCAGGATCGTCGACGCCTGCTCGGACGCCTACGAGCGGCCCAAACCGGCGTGGCAGCGGCGAAAGCAGGCGTACATCGACCGGATGCGAACGGCGCAGCCCGACGAGCTGCGGGTCTCCCTCGCCGACAAGCTCTACAACGCGAGCAGCATCGAGTGGGACCTGCGCCTGCGCGGCGACGACCTGTGGCGGGTCTTCGGATCGGGCCGCGAGGGCCAGCTCTGGTACTACCGCTCGCTGGCCGACATCTTCCTCGAGCGGGCGCCGGGGCCGATGGCCGACGAGCTCGACCGGGTGCTGCGGCGGATCGAGGCGGACGTCGCGTGAGCCTCGTCCTCGTGGAAGAGCACGGATCGGTCGCGCTGGTCAGGCTCAACCGGCCCGAGAAGCTGAACGCGCTCTCGACGGCGCTCGAGCGCGAGCTGGACGCGGCCCTCTCCGACGAGCGGGTGCGAGCCGCCGGCGCCGTCGTCCTCGCCGGGAGCGAGCGGGCGTTCTCGGCCGGCGCCGACCTGGGCGAGGTGCAGGCGGCGGGCGCCGCGGAGGCGCTGGCCTACTACCGCGACACCGGCGGCGTCTACGACCGGATCGCCGCGCTCCCGCAGCCGACGATCGCGGCGATCCGCGGCTGGTGCCTGGGCGGCGGCTTCGAGATGGCGCTGGCGTGCGACTTCCGGATCGCCGACCGGGCGGCCACCTTCGGCCTGCCCGAGGTCGAGATCGGCATCCTGCCGAGCTCCGGCGGCACGATGCGGCTCGTGAAAGCGATCGGCGCCGCGCGGGCCAAGGAGCTGATCCTGCTGCGGCGGCGGCTGCCGGCGGCGAGCCTAGCCGAGATGGGGCTCGTGAGCGAGGTCGTGGACGGCGATCCCGAGCCGCGGGCGCTGGCCGTCGCGGCCGAGCTGGCGGCGCTCCCGCGGCTGGCGGTCGAGCTCTCGAAGCGGGCCGCCGACGCCGCGGCCGACGCCTCCCGCGACGCGGCGCTCCTGATCGAGCAGCTGGCCTATGCGGCGCTGGCCGAGGCGGGCGGCACGCGGCCCGAGGCGTAGGGTCGGCGAACCCGGTGGTTCGCCAAGCCTGAAAAATTGGTGTCAGGCACCGTTTTTTCAGCCCGGCGTTGCGCGGAGGACGGTGTACGGGCGCAACGGGCGCGCGGCGCCTGGCTCCAGCCTGTAGATCTCGACGGGGACAGACGTCATATCCCCGCTCGCCTGGAAGCCGAAGCTCCCCAGGATGCCGTTGCGCACGCGGGTCGCGAACAGCTCGTGGAGCACCGATCGCCGCGACCCGTCCGAGCGGGCGATCGCTGCGAGGACGATGTCCATCGCCTGGGCGGAGAACGGCGCAAACGCGGGGCTCTGGCCGGGAGTTCCGTCGAATGCGGACATGAACCGCTGACCCGCCTGCGGCAGCTGCGCGTGTGGCGAGGTGTAGTAGCCGCCCGAGATGTACATCCCTCGGGCTTCGGGGGTGTGCTCCAGCCAGTGCGGGCCGTCATAGAGCATCGAGTTCCACGCCATGATCGGGAAGCTCGCGCCGCCGAGATGCCGCGCCGCCACGATCGCGCTGACCTCGGGTGGTTCGAGCCTGCTTCCCAGGAAGAGCCCGTCGGCGCCGTCATGGATGGCGTTGCGAATGGTGCGCTGGATGTGGCCCCGCAGGACGCGCGGGCCGACGATCGAGAGGCCCTCGGCCCGCGCGGCGGCGGCAAACGACCATGCGACCGTGGTGTCCCAGCCATCTGCCTTGGGGTTGAGCGTCACGATGACCCGCCGAAGGCCGAGAGACTTGGCGAGGCGCGCGTCGGCGCTGGTCTCGGCGATGTCCGAGGGATAGACGCGCAGGAAGCTGCGGATGCCGGTTGGGTAATGGCTCGCCGGCTCGCCGGCCTCGTTCCCCGTGGCCGCGCGGGTGAACCCGACCCAGTCGTTGGCCGGTGAAACCAGCGCGAGCGGGCCGTCGTGGGCGCGGTTCAGGATCGGCAGCTCGCTCGCGGTGCATCCCGAGTTGAACGGCGCCAGTACCGCCACCACCTTGGGTGTGCCCGCATACAGCGCGGCGTTGGCGGCGCACTTGGCCTGATCCCAGACGCCGGCGTCTCCGCCGCTGGCGTCGTCGCAGACCTGCATTCCGACACGGAATTTCCCGGCCTGGAACCCGTGCTGACGCAGGTCCTCCTCCGACGCTCGAGCCATCGCGCCCGTGAAGTTCGTGGCGTCCACCTCGTCCAGCGCTAGGTCGACGGCGACGATGACATCAGGCGGCCCGCCGCCCGACGAGACCAGGGAGTCGCAGTTGCCGACGGGGACCGCGCCGCTCTGCGTGCCGGCCTCGAACGTTGTGGCCGACCCCTCGCCGACGCTGGTCCACACGCCGGCCGACGAGACGGCCACGCCGATCGGCGCGTTCCCAACGAGCACCCGAGTCGGGTCGCCGGTCGCGGCATCGATCCGCACCACAGCGCCGTCGGCGCTGCTCGTCGCCCATGCCGCTCCCCGCGCCGCGGCCAGGCGAAACGCGGAGTCACCGATGTGGACTGAGCTCATCTCCACCGGCGGGCCCGGCGAGATCCGCCAGACGTTCCCGGTAAACCCGTCGCTCACCCAGGCGATCCCGCCCTCGGCCTCGACGTCGAGGGCATGGGGGGTGTTGATCGCGATCTGCTGACGGACATGGCCGGTCCGGGGATCGGCGCGGAGGAGCGTCCCCTCGGCGAGAAGCACCCACAGGCCGGCCCGGTCGGCAGCGAGGCTGCGTGCGACATCCTTGATGTGGACGGTTCGCACGACCCGCATGCGTCTGGGATCCATCGCGGTCAGGAGCCCCGCGGGGGCTCCGAGCCACAGTCGACCTCCGGCGAACGCCAGCGGAGCCAGCGGTTGGGTCGCGATCGGCTCCGTGCGATGCAGCTCGATCCCACCCTCCGGATGGAGTGTGTCAGCGTCGAGCCGAACCACGCCGAAGGCAAGCTTGTCGCCGGACAGCCTGTCGTAGGAGACCCAGAGGAACCCATCGGCCAACTGCAGGTCCGCCGGTGCCCCGGGAACGGCCTGGTCTCTGCGGCCGGCGGGGCCGACGCGAGAAACGGTCCCCGAATCGGCGTTCACGGTCCAGGCGACGTTGCCGCGCGCGACGACCATGCTCGGAGTCTGGCCGACCGGATATTGCGCGACCACCGTGCCGCTGGAGGGGTCGATCAGGCCGACGCTGTCGGCGGCCACGCTGGCGATCCGGTCCGATCCGCCGCCGCGGTGCTCAATGACGAAGAGGGCGGCAGCGGCGGCGACGAGCAGCGCGGCCGCCGCGGCGAGGAGACGCGCGGCACTCCGGCGGGGCGGCGCCTGCAGTTCGAGTGGAGACGACTCGGGTTCGTCTGCCTCGAGCATCGCCGCGTGCAGCCGCTGGAGCCGCTCGCCCGGCTCGATCCCCAGCTCGTCCGCCAGCCGCCGCCTCGCCTGGTCGTACGCGGCGAGCGCCTCGGCGCGACGGCCGGAGCGATGAAGCGCGACCATCCAGAGCGCGACGAGCCGCTCGCGGAGCGGATGCCGGGCGACCGCCTTTTCGAGCCCGGACACCGCATCGGCGTGCCGGCGGCCGGCGAGCATCGCCTCGAAACGCTCCTCGATCGCGTCCAGGCGCCGCTCGTTGAGGCGCGCGATCTCCTCGCGTGCGAAGTCCTCGTATGCCACCTCCGCGTACGCCTCGCCGCGCCAGACGGCGAGCGCCGCGGACAGCGTCCCCTCGGCGTCGTGCGGGCGGCCGCCGGCGAGCTCGGTGCGGCCGGTCTCGAGGAGCTCCTCGAACCAGTCGACATCGATCTGATCCGGTTCGAGCCGGAGCATGTAGCCGCCGCCGACGGTCGCGATGTGTTGATCTCCATCGCCGGCGAGGGCCTTCCGCAGCTGCGAGACGAGCACCTGCACGACCTTGGTGGCCGTGGCCGGCGGGTTCCCGTTCCACAGCGACTCGACGACGCGATCGACCGACACCGCCGTGTTGGCGTTCATCACCAGGAGCGCCAGGAGCGCGCGCTGCTTCCCCGCGCCGATGGCGACCCGGCGCCCACCGGCAGCGACCTCAATCGGCCCAAGGACTCGGTACTCCACGTGCGCCTCGCAATCGAGGGGGGTCAAAGGTATCCAATCGTGTCGAGGGACACAATCGTCGCGCCGGAGATCGGGCCGGGCCGGCCGTCGTGGCCGACCCGGCCGGACCTCTGCGGGTCTCACTCCGGAAGCGGCCGCTCCGCCCGGTCGAGACGAGCCGCGGCGATGACGAGGACCGCCGCCAACGCGACGGCCGCGCCGATGCCGGCGTCCATCCAGTCGAATCCCGGGTCGGGCTCCGACCGGACGATGACCACGGGCGACGGTATCGTGCGCAGCCGGGCCGAGCCCAGTCCGTCCGCCCGGTCGGGCGTGAGCGCCACCCACCGTCCGTCGTTCGCCGCCTTCGGGCCCGCCACGGCGGCACCCTGCGGGTTGGCCATGGGCGGGTCCGCCAGGGCGGCCGGCGCGGCGGCCGCCGTGGCCATCGCCACAGTCGTGATCGCAACCCCCGCGAGGCGCATGATCCGAAATGCCGCTGTCATGTCATCCTCCTTCGTATCCGTCAGCCCATCCGGCTGAACCGGACAGACCGTGGATGGAGGCGCCTCTGGATCGCTTCTGCGGCGGTAAGCGCCGGTAAACGGCGCGGTGTGACCCGTATGGGGCCAGCCTCCGGTGCTTCGGCATACTGTGCCCCCGATGGCGGGTGACGTCCTCATACTCGGCGGCGGGTCGACGGGCGAGGCGTTCGCCGGCGCGTTTCGCGGGTTCGAGCCCGACACGAAGATCACGCTGGTCGAGAAGGGGCTCATCGGGGGCGAGTGCTCCTACTACGCGTGCATGCCGTCCAAGGCGCTCCTGCGCCCGGCCGAGGCGCTTCACGCCGCCCGGCTTGCCCCCGGAGCCGCCGAGGCGGCCACGGGCGAGCTCGACGCGGCGCGCGTCCTCTGGCACCGCGACCAGGTGACCGGCGACTGGGACGACTCCTCCCAGGAGGAGTGGCTGGCCGACCGCGACATCGAGGTCGTCAGGGCCGAGGCGGTCGTGCGCGAGCCCGGCGTCGTCGAGGCCGGCGGCCGCGAGCTGCGCTACGAGCGGCTCATGATCGCCACCGGCTCCGTGCCGACGATCCCGCCGATTGACGGCCTGGACGGCGTCGAGTACTGGACGAACCGCGAGGCGACCAGCGTGCGCGAGATCCCGGCCAGCCTGGTCGTCCTCGGCGCCGGCCCGGTCGGCTGCGAGCTGGCCCAGTTCTACGCGCGCATGGGCGCCAAGGTCGCGCTGGCCGACATGGCCGATCGCCTGCTCCCGCGCGACCATCCCGACGCCGGGGCCATCCTCCAGGACGTCCTGGCCGAGGAGGGGATCGCCCTCCACCTCGGGCGCGGGATCGAGCGGGTCGCGCCCGGGATCGAGGTGCGCGTCGAGGGCGGGGCGGTGCTCCGGGGCGAGCGGCTGATCGTCGCCACCGGCCGGCGGGCGGGGGTCGAGGGCTTCGGGCTCGAGAAGCTCGGCGTCGAGATCTCGAAGCGCGGCATCGAGGTCGACGAGCGCATGCGGGCCGGCGACGGCATCTGGGCCGCGGGCGACGTGACCGGCATCGCGATGTTCACGCATGCGGGCAAGTACCAGGCCCGGGTGGCGGCCGCCGACGCCGCCGGGAAGCCGGCGAAGGCCGATCTCCGCGCCGTCCCGGCCGTCACGTTCACCGATCCCCAGGTGGCCTCGGTCGGAAACACGACGGGCGAGGGCCTCGTCGTCGGCGAGCGCACGAGCACGGCCCGGCTCTCGACCTACGAGCGCCCCAAGCGGCCCGGCTTCCTCAAGGTGTTCGCCGACCGCGAGCGAGGCGTCCTCGTCGGGGCCTGCGCGGTCGGCCCGGAGGCCGGCGAGTGGCTCGGCCAACTGACGCTCGCGATCAAGGCCGAGGTGCCGGTCGACGTCCTCCTCGACACCATCCAGCCCTACCCGACGTTCTCGGAGGCCGTCTTCTTCGCCGTCCGCGACCTCGATCTCTAGCGGGCGACCAGCAGCACGATGTAGGCGACCATCAGGAAGGTCCAGCCGGCGAGCGACACCACGTCGAGCATCCGCCGCCACGAGAGCGCGAGGCTCTCGCGGACGGTGGTGTCGATGGCGCCCAGGCTCTCGAGCTTGGCGCTGACCGCCGCCTTCCAGTCGTCGAGGTAGAGGTTGTCGACCACCAGCTGGTACACCCGGGCCGAGTACCAGTCGCCGATCAGGAGCAGCGACTGGTCGGTCTTCTCGAACTCCAGGAGCAGCTCCAGCCGCCGCTCGACGACGGTCTGGAGCGTGCGCGGGCCGCGCGGCGTGAACCGGCCGCGAACGCTTTCCACGTGCACGCGCAGCTGGGCGAGCGCCGCGTCGATCGCCCGGTCGAGCATGCGCAGGCGCAGGAGCTGGTACTTGCCGATCTTCATCAGCTCGAGCTCGGACTGGAAGTCGCCATGCTCCGCGACGACGAGCGCGCCGACCCAGTCGACGACCGTCAGGTCGTGCTCCGAGAATCGAGCCCGGGCCGAGAGCAGCTCCTCCACCTGCTGGGGGCTGGGCGGCTTTCGCAGGTTGCGGATGAGCCGCGCCAGCGCCGGCCCGCGCTCGGCCAGGAACGCCTCCGGCGTCGGCCGCGCCGCTCCGACGAGGACGGCCGTGTACTCCTCGCGCAGCTCCTGCTCCGCCGCGCCGTGCATCTGGATCAGCTGCTCCCGCAGCGCCGCCTCGATCGCGCCCTTCCGCTCGGCCGCGTCGTCGGCGAACGCATCCTCGAGCCGGTAGCGGCACTCTGCCGCCCAGACCTCGCCGTTCAGCACCTGGCAGCGCACGGCGACGGGCGTCCCCCCGACGTCGAGCCGCGTGTCGCCCGCCGACACGAGCTCGATGTGGGCGTCGAAGAAGTCGGGCGCGTCGCGGAGCTCGGGCGTCGGCTGCGTCAGGCCGGGCGGCTCGGCGCCCGCCGGCAGGAGCAGCAGGTGGCAGATCTCGACGGTCTCCGGCACCCGTTCACGTTACGCCGATCCGGAAGGCCGCGGTGTAGGCGTCGCCGGGCCGGACGCGGGTGAGCGAGTCGCCCGAGGCGAGCGCGTTCGTGGGGGCGGTCATCGGCTCGTAGCAGATGAACTCGCTGCCCTCGGGTGCGTACACCTGCGCGAAGGGGTAGCCCTCCAGGAACGTGACGGTGACGGTGCGTTCGGCGCCGCGGACGACGAACGACATGCCGTCGGCCACGTCGGCGAAGCCGTCGTCGAACGTGCGGTCGGCGAGCGGGCCGGGAGCGATCGCCGCCTGCTCCCGCTCGCCCGTCGGGATCTGACGCTCGTCGAGGACGAGCCGGGTCGGCGCCGGCACCTCGATCTCCACCGTCGATCGTGACTCGCCGGGCAGGCGCAGGTAGGGGTGGTAGCCGAACGTGATCGGCACCGGCTTCCGGCCGAGCGCCAAGAGCGTGGTGCGGATCTCGAGCTCGTCGTCCGTGAGTGACGCCTGCACGCGGAGGCGGTGCGGGTAGGGGAACACCTCCAGGACGCCCGGGTGGTCGTCGGTCGTGAAGACGGTGTCGAGGCTCGAGGCGGTCTCGTGCTCGATCGTGAACGGGAGCGCGGAGGGGAGCACGCCGTGGATCGGCACGCCGCTGGAGTCGACGTGCAGGAGCGGCGAGGCCGCGACCGGCGCCGCCAGCCTGTTCGCCCAGGGGTGCAGGAGCGGGATGCCCATCGTCGAGCCGCGCTCCGCATAGGCGGCGAGCCCGCCGCGCTGCTCGAGCAGCTCCTCGCCGCCGTGGACGAGCGAGCAGCACACCATCCCGAGCGACGGGGCGAAGTTGGCCGCCATCCCGGGCGCGGTCAGCGTGCGGATGCCGATGCCGGCGTTCATCTGGATGGTTGACTCCCAAACCACGGGATGTCCTGGGCGGCGAGAAGCGAGCAGCGCAAGGACGCAGGGAGGGCCAATATCGGCTCGAGATATTGGCCCGACCGAGGACGCAGCGATGCGACGGTTCGCAGCCGCAGCCCCACCAGCGTGGAAACCACCCCCGAGAGGTGCGTCCAGGCGCCGGTGGATTGGGAGTCACCCATCTGCACTTGGCAGCTGCACCAGCTCGACCGTGACGCCGTCCGGGTCGACGGTGTAGACGACCCGGCTTCCGTCCCAGCGCGGCCCGGAGTCGGTCAGGGTGACCGGCTGCGAGCGCAGCGTGACGCCGGCCCGCTCGAGCCGCTCGCAGGTGGCGTCGATGTCGTCGACCGAGATGGCGACGTGGCATGCGCCCGGGTCGCTGGTGCGCTGGGCCAGCCGCTCACCGCCGCCGGCGGTGTACTGGATCAGCTCGAGCAGGCGGCCGTCGGGCAGGTCGAGGTCGGCGATCGAGCAGCGGGCGCCGGGGATGCCGGTCACGTCCTCGGCCGGCACGTCGACGGCCCGGGCCTCGATGTGGAGGCCGAGCAGGTCACGGTAGAAGGCGAGCGAACGGTCGAGGTCGGAGACGGTGATGCCGACGTGGTGGAGGCCGCCGATCACGCGAGCCGCTCCGGGACGATGTCGCGCGCGAACACATCCTCGACCGTCTCCGGCCGCTTGATCCACTCGGCGCTCGACCCCGACACGAGCACGGTGCCGGGCCTCGGGAGGCCGTTGAAGTTCGAGGCGCACGCGTCCTGGTATGCCCCGTTGTCCAGGAAGGCAAGCACGTCGCCGGGCTCGAGCGCCGGCAGGCGCGCGTCGGGCACGAGCAGGTCGAAGCCGCACGACATGCCGACGACGTCCGCCGTCTGGGCCTCCGGGGCGTCGGCGCGCGCTGCGGCGATCACCTGGAAGTGGGCGTGCTCGATCAGGAGGTCGGCCATGAACATCTCGGTCGTGTCGGTCTCGACCCAGCGCATCGGCACCGGCGCGGTCTGCTCCTTCAGGTGGCGGACGGTCGCGAGCTGGATGCCGGTGTCGGCGTAGAGGGAGCGGCCCGGCTCGGCCTCCAGGCGGATCCCGGCCGGGTCGATGCCGGCGGCGTGGAGGCCGTGGCGAAGGCCGGACGCGAGCGCGGCGGCGATGTCCTCGATCGGCGGCGCGGGCTCGTTCCGGATCGGGTCGCGCGGCGCCGGGTAGCCGCCGCCGACGTCGAGCTCGGAGGGGCGCCAGCCGTCGAGCCCGGCGCAGAGGCGGCCGACTGCGGCGGCGAAGCTCCCGGCCATCCCGCGCCACACCTCGGCGTCGGCGCGGTGGCGGCCGAGGTGGGCCATGAGGCCGACGAGCTCGACGCCGGGCGTCGCGAGTGCGCGGCGCGCCACGTCGCCCGCCCGCTCCAGCGGGATGCCCGGCTTGTAGCGGTGGGCGCCGGCGCGGACGGTGACCGACGGGTCGAAGTCCGACGGCATGTCGAGCCCGTCGTAGTCGGGGCGCAGCCTGAGGCGGATGCGGGCGGTGCGGCCGGTCGCCTGCGCCGCGGAGGCGACGAGGTCGAGCTCGGCGGCGCTGTCGAGCGTGACCCGCGCGCCGGCCTCGACCGCCCTGATCACGAGCGCGGCGTCCTTCACCGAGCCGTTCACCGAGATGCGCGCCGGCTCGATGCCGGACGCGAGCGCCGCGTGCAGCTCACCCGGCCCGAACGTGTCGCAGCCGAGCCCCTCGGCGTTCAGAATCCGGCGGAGGGCGAGCGAGAGATTGGCCTTGAGCGAGGGGAGCAGCGCGACCTCCGCCTCCGGCCAATTGGCCGCGAAGGCAGCGCCGATGCGGCGCGCGTTGCGGCGCAGCTGATCCTCCGAGACGACGTAGACGGGCGTCCCGAACCGCCGCGCCAGCTCGACGGCGTCGCACTCCTCCATCCAGAGGCGTCCGTCGCGGATCGTGAGGCAGTCGTCGATGCGGGTCGCGGTGGCGGGCATCGCGGCCAGTTTATGGGGTGGGGGGCCACGCGCCTAGGTGTCCGCAGGCCGCCGCCGCGGCGTGCGCGGCTCGTTCCAATGCGGCTCGCGGTGCCGCGTCACCGAGGAACCCCCGGATCACGCCTGCGATGAGCGCGTCGCCGGCGCCGAGCGTGTCGACGATTCGGGCTGGGACCGCCCGCTGCTCGACGACGATGCCGCCGGTAAGCATGAGGCACCCCTCCTTCCCCCGGCTCACGACGGCCGCCCGCGCGCCACGACCAACCGCGTCGCGCGCCAGATCCGCCGCCTCGGCTGCGCTCGACCCCGGCGCCGACAGGAACGCCACCGCCAGCAACGGCGCCAGCTCGTGCAGCCGCTCCGTACGCGGCGGGTCGTAGACATCGTAGGAGACCGGCACGCCCGCCCCTGCGACGGCCTCCAGCGCGTCGACGATGTCCGCCGGGCCGGTCGCGTGCACCCATGCCCGGGTCTTCAAGAACTCGACCGCCTCGTCGGACGGCCGGAAGGTCGCGCTCACGCCGAGCTCCTCCGACTCGAAGGCGCGGTCGCCGTCGGGCGTGACCGTGATCGTCGTCAGTCCGGTCCGCCCCGGCACCACCGCCACGTGCCGCGTGTCGATCCCGTGCTCGGCCGCCCGAGCGAGCAGGAAGCGGCCCTCGTCGTCCTCGCCGACCGCGCCGGCGTGGGCGGTCGGGAGGCCGGCGGCGGCGAGCCCGGCCGCGACGGTCAGGGCGTTGCCGCCCGGCGTGTCCAGGCCGATGGGCGGCAGGTACCGGTCGACGCAGCTCTCGCCGATCGTCGCCGGTCCGCTCACGGAGCCGATTGTGCCGGATCGAGCCCGTCCCGGTGAGCCAGACCATTGACACGGCGGCTCGTGCGGACTATTGCTTCCCCGTTTCGTCCACCGCGTACGAGGGGGCAACGATGCGGAGGTTCCTGGTTGCCGGCGCCGCGCCAGCACGGCGGTCCGGTCGGTTTCTCGTGCTCGCCGCGGTCGTCGCGGCGGCGCTCGGCGCCGCGCCGGCGGCATCGGCCAGCGGCGGGGTCGCACCCCACGCCACCGGGTTGCTCGACTGCAACGGGCTGAGCCCATCGCAGACGCCGGCCCGGGTCTCGCTCGCGTGCAGCGACCCGCGCTCGATCTACGAGGGGCACTCGACGCATTTCTACGACAACGGCCAGTACATCGGCCACGACGAGCCGATCATCCGCTTCCTGTCGAAGCGGCCCGGCTCGGGCAACGACATCACCTGGATCGAGCGGCTGCCGCACGATCCCAAGGCGCTGCCGACGGTGAACGAGCCGGGCAACGACGTGACCCACTGGTTCGAGCTCTCGATCGCGCCGTGGTTCTCGATGGCGCTCTGCAACGCCAAGTCGTATCCGCTCAACCCCTGCAAGCCGCGCAGCGACTCGAACGCGCCGCGGCATCCGCCGACCTTCGACCGCGGCGGAGGCGGCAGCTCGTTCCTCGAGATGCAGTTCTACGCGCCGGGCTTCGCCCCGTTCGCCGACAACATCTCCTGCGACAACACCCACTGGTGCGCGTCGCTTCACATCAACGACCTCGAGTGCACCATCGGCTTCCAGAGCTGCAACAACAACTGCATCGAGCCGACGAACTTCGCGTTCATCCAGACCAACGGCGTGCCGACCGGGCCGCCGAGCCCGCAGCTCGCGAACGCCGCGACGGTCACCCCGAACGCACACACGCTGCTCATGAACCCGGGCGACCGGCTCAGGATCCACATCTGGGACGCCCGGCTTCCGGGAGGTGGTCACGCGCTCGAAACGTCGATCCACGACCTCACGACGGGCCAGAGCGGCTTCATGATCGCGTCGGCGAAGAACGGGTTCATGGCGACGTCGATCAAGGACTGCTCCGGGACGCCGTTCAACTACCAGCCGGAGTACTCGACCGCGAAGAAGGCGAACATCATCCCGTGGGCGGCGCTCGAGACCAACATCTCGACCCAGTTCGAGATCGGCCACTTCGAGCCGTGCACGAAGGTGCTGCACCCGATGCCGCTCACCCTCGGCACGTTCCACGACACCTTCTGGCAGGACTGCGTGAGCCCGTACGAGGCGACCACGGATCCGGACGGCAAGCCGAACCCGGAGCTGAGCGATGCGCCCTGCTATCCCAAGGGGTTCACGCACGGCGGGCAGGCGCCGCCCAACATGGTGGCGGGCTGCATCCAGACGATCGCCCAGAACGGCGACCTCGACTACGACGGCACGTCCTACTGGCCCAACTGGCCGAGCAGCGTGAAGCCCAACAAGTGGCCGTCGCCGTTCCTCCAGCTCGCGCCGCAGACGCGCGGCCACAGCTACCCGCGGATCCAGTTCCAGACGAACGCGCCGGCGAGCGAAGCGAGCTGCCGGCCGACCGGCGCCGGGTGCGCGGTGCCGCCTCCGGCAGGCCCGGGCAAGTTCTACCCGTGGTGGACGCAGGCCCGCGTGAAGGGCGAATGCGTCTGGGAGTTCGGGATGATGCGGAACGGCAACACGTTCGGGCGGACGGCGCAGTACGGCCAGCCGTCGGCGTACTTCTTCGGCAACCTGGAGGGCCCGATCCGGCCGAACCCGAGCTGCTGAGCTGACCCACCGCCTCCCACCGGGGCGTGGCCCCGGTGGGGGGTGGGTAGGGTTGGCGCCATGCGGCGCACGTTCGTTTTGATGTACGCGCTCGTCTTCCTGGACGAGGTCGCGCTGCTCGGGCTCGTGCCGCTGCTCCCGGGCTACACGCGCGTCTACGACCTCTCGACCGCCGAGGCGGGGGCGCTGCTCTCGGCGGCGCCGCTGGCGATCGTCGTCGCCTCGATCCCGGCGGGACGGCTGTCCGACGGGCTCGGCGCACGCCGGGTGACGCTCGCGGCCGGCGGCCTGATCGTCGTCTCGACCGCGGGGATGGCGGCGGCCAACGGCTTTGCCGCCCTGTTCGCCGCGCGGGCCGCGTTCGGGCTCGCCTCGGGGACGATCTGGTCGGCCGGCCTGGCCTGGATCGGCGATTCCGCTCCAGCGCACCGGCGGTCGGCCGCGCTCGGCACCGTCATCACCACGGCCGGCGTCGGCGGGATGGCCGGGCCGGTCTTCTGCGGCTACCTGGCCGACAACGTCGGCCGCGGCGCCCCGTGGGCGGTCCTGAGCGGCGCCACAGTGTTGGTCGTCCTCGCGCTCCTCGTCGCGAACCCGGGCAGGAGCGTCGCCCACGAGCACCTGCCGCTCCGGCTCGTCGCCGACAAGATGCGGCGCGAGCCGCTGCTCGCCGGGGCGATCGCGATCATGCTGCTCGGCGGCGTCGGCGACGGCATCGCCAACCTGATCGCGCCGCTCCAGCTCTCCGACAACGGGCTCACCGAGGGACGGATCGGCCTCTGGTTCTCGGCGGGCGCGGCGCTCTTCATCGTCGTCAGCGCCCTCACGACCCGGATGGGCGAGCGGGCGGTGTCGCTCCGGGCCGCCGCGCTGTTCGCCGCGCTCCAGGCGGCCGTGCTCGTACCGGTGCTCCTGAGCTCGGAGACGGCGGTCGTCGTCTTCATGGTGCTCGCCCGGTTCGCGGTCGCCGCCCTCCCGTACACGATCGGCTACCCGCTGGCCGCGGTCGGCTCCGCCCGGCTCGGCCTCGGCACCGGCACCGTGAACGGCCTGCTCGGCCTCCTGTGGGGCATCGGCGGCTTCGCCGCCCCGCCCGTGGCCGGGGTCATCGCCGATGCCGTCGGCGACCGCGCCGCCTACGCTCTCCTCGTCGGCTTCTGCCTCGTCATGGCCGGCTGGCTCCTGCGCTCGGCCCAGCGCGGCGCGATGCCCGCGGCGGCGCCCGCCTCGTGATCCTCGCGATCGACCAGGGCACGACCGGGACGACCTGCCTCGTGGTCGACGGGGAGCTCGGCATCGCCGGCCGCGGCTATCGCGAGCTCGCGCAGTCCTACCCACAGCCCGGCTGGGTCGAGCACGACCCGGAGGAGATCCTGCGCACCGTCCACGACGCGGCGGGCGACGCGCTCCGGGCCGCCGGGATCGCCGCGGCCGACCTGGACGCGGTCGGCATCACGAACCAGCGCGAGACGACCGTCGTCTGGG
Organism: Thermoleophilia bacterium; assembly: GCA_025927685.1. Lineage (GTDB taxonomy): Bacteria > Actinomycetota > Thermoleophilia > Gaiellales > JAICJC01 > JAICJC01. The sequence continues at coordinate 15,276 of JAICKX010000009.1, forward strand.
ATCGCGGCGGCCGGCCGCTCCACCCGGCCATCGTGTGGCAGGACCGGCGGACCGCCGCGCGTTGCCGCGAGCTCCCGGCCGACCTCATCCGCGAGCGCACCGGCCTCGTGCCGGACCCGTACTTCTCGGCGACGAAGCTCGAGTGGCTGCTCGCGCGGGTCGAGGGCGACGTCCTCTTCGGCACCGTCGAGAGCTGGCTGGCCTGGAACCTGACCGGCGGCGCGGCCCACGTGACCGACGCGACCAACGCCTCGCGCACGCTGCTCGCCCGGCTCGACCCGGTCGAGTGGGACTCGGAGCTGCTGGGGGTGTTCGGCGTGCCGGAGGCGGCGCTGCCCGAGATCGTGCCGTCGAGCAGTGTGGTAGGAGAGGCCGAGATCGCCGGCGCGCGCGTGCCGCTCGCGGGGATGGCCGGCGATCAGCAGGCGGCGCTCTTCGGCCAGGCCTGCTTCCGGCCGGGCGAGGCCAAGGCGACCTACGGCACCGGCAGCTTCGTCCTGGCCAACCAGGGCGCTGACGGCGGCCCGCCGCCGCACGGCATCCTGCGCACCGCCGCCGCCCAGCCCGGCGTGACGGCACTGGAGGGCGCGGTCTTCGTCACCGGCGCCGCCGTCCAGTGGCTGCGCGACGGGCTCGGCATCATCGCCGAGGCGGCCGAGACCGAGGCGCTGGCCCGGTCGGTCGAGTCGACCGGCGGCGTGCATTTCGTCCCGGCGCTCACCGGGCTCGGCTCGCCGCACTGGGACGCCGACGCCCGCGGCCTCATCTCCGGCCTCACCCGCGGGACCGGCCGGGCCGAGATCGCGCGGGCCGCGCTCGAGGCGATCGCGTTCCAGACCGCCGACGTGGTCGCCGCGATGGGGCTCCCGGTGCCGGTGCTTCGGGCCGACGGCGGCGCGACCCGGAACGCGTGGCTCATGCAGTTCCAGGCCGACATCCTGGGGATGCCGGTCGAGGTGGCGGGCGACAGCGAGATGACCGCCCTCGGCGCAGCGGCGCTCGCCGGGCTCGCGGTCGGCGTCTGGAGCGGGCTCGACGAGGTGGCCGCGGCGTGGCACCTCGGCGCCCGCTACGAGCCGGGGATGGACCGCGCCGAGGCGGCCGAGCGGCTGGCCGGATGGCACGCCGCGGTGGAGCGCGCCCGCTCCTCGCTCCGGTAGGGTCACGCGCCCATGGAGGCGCTGACCCCGGCCCAGATCGACCTCCGCGAGCGCGCCGTGTGCTTCGTCGACGAGACGTGCATCCCGCTCGAGCTCGAGGCGGAGCGGAGCGGCGGCCCGCTTCCGCCGGAGGCGGCGAAGGCCGTCGCAGACCGCGCCCGGGAGCTCGGCCTCACCGGCGGGAACCACGCGGTCGAGGTCGGCGGCCGGGGCTGGTCGGCGTTCGAGCAGGTGCTCGTCCAGGAGGAGCTCGGCCGCAACACGAACGGCGTCTGGTGGAACATGGGCGGCGGCTACAACGTGCTCGCCTGCGGGACGCCTGAGCAGGTCGAGCGCTACCTGAAGCCGGCGCTGCGCGGCGAGCGGGCCGACTCGTACGCGGTCACCGAGGGCGGTGCCGGCTCCGACCCCGGCGGCATCGCCGGGACGGCCGAGCGCACGGGGAACGGCTGGCGGATCCGGGCCGAGAAGTGGTTCGTGACGTCGGGCGACGTGTCGGACTTCGACATCGTCATGGTGAACGTCGTCGACGGCGAGCAGCGGCTGCCGACGCTCTTCCTGGTCGACCGCGACCGGCCCGGGATCGAGGTGGTCGACGACCCGCCGTTCACGCACTCCTTCCCGCACGGGCACCCCACGCTGCGCTACGACTGCGAGGTCGCCGCCGACGCGGTGCTGGGCGGCGAAGAGATGATCGGGCGGGGCGACGAGCTCCAGAACGAGTGGTTCGTCGAGGAGCGGATCCACATCGCCGCCCGCTGCGTCGGGGCGATGCGGCGGCTGCTGGCCGAGGCGGTCGAGTGGGCGACCGGGCGCGAGCAGTTCGGGGGGCGGATCTACGACCTCCAGGGTGTGAGCTTCCCGCTCGCCGACTCGGCCGCCGACTGCGCCGCGGCGCGCCTCCTCACCCACGACGTTGCCCGGGCGCAGGACGCCGGTGCCGATCCGAAGCTCGTCCACGGCCGGGCGGCGATGGCGAAGCTCTTCGCCTCGGAGGCCGCCTGGCGGTGCGCCGACCGCTGCGTCCAGGTCTACGGCGGGCGCGGCTACATGCGCACGACCGCCGCCGAGCGGTTCCTGCGCGAGCTCCGCGTCGACCGGATCTGGGAGGGCACCTCCGAGATCCAGCGGCTGATCGTCGCCCGCGGCCTGGAGCGGCGCGGCGTCGAGCGGATGCTGACCGGCGAGTTCTGAGGCTCAGCTCAGGCCGGCCGGCCGGCGCCCTCGAGCGGAAGCTCGAAGGTCACCTCGGTGCCCCGGCCGGGCGTCGAGTCGACGGCCGCACTGCCGCCCGCCAGCTCGGCCCGCTCGAGCAGCGTCTCGATCCCGAGGTGCAGGCGCACGCCGTGGTCGCGGCGGCCGATCCGGGCCGGGTCGAAGCCGCGGCCGTCGTCGCGCACAGACCCGCGCAGGATGCCTTCCGCGGCAGCGATCTGGATCTCGAGCCTGCGGGCGTGGGCGTGGCGGCGGACGTTCGAGACCGCCTCGCGCACCGTCCGGTAGGCGACCTCCTCCACCATGAACGGCAGCGGCTCGGCCGGCACCGTGACCTGGACGTCGAGGTTCGACTCGCGCCCGGCCTGCGAGGCCAGCTCGCGCACCGCCCGCGCCAGCCCCTGCGGCGGGCGCAGCTCGAACATCAGCCGGCGCGTGCGGTCGGTCGCCGCGGCCAGCGTGCGGCGGGTCGACTCGGCCACGGCGTGGACGGCATCGGCGTCGGCGGCGGCGAGCCGGTCGAGGGCGATCAGCGACGCGGTCAGCACCTGCACGGTGTCGTCGTGGAGCTCGGAGGCGATCCGGCGCCGCTCCTGCTGCTCGGCGCGAAGGAGCCGCGAGACCACCCGGCGCCGTTCGGCCTCGCTGCGGTGGACGAGCTTCTCGAGCGCCCGGCAGCGGGCCTCGAGACGCCGCACCTCGGCGCCGGTGTCCGCCGTGCTTCGCGCCACTACAGCAGCCCCCTGTCGACGGCTCCGATCCCCTCCCACAGCGCTGCCAGCGCTGCGGCCTGGTTGCCGGCCCGCTCCTCCACCATCGCCAGCACCTGGTGGGCCTCCGCTCGGTAGTGCGGAGCTGCGGTGGTCTCGAGCAGGTCGATCGCGCGGCGGCACAGGAAGCGGGCTTCGTCCAGGTCGTCCTCCGCCAGCGCTGCCCGCGCGAGGACGAGGCAGGCGCTGCCCGCGATGCCCGGCTCGATGGCCTCGGTCTCGGCGAGCGCCTTTCGGGCCGCCTCCTGCGCGCCCGGGATGTCGCCGGCCAGGAGCGCGGAGCGGCCGCGCTCGGCGTTCAGGAGCGCGAGCTCGGGCGCCTCGGCGCCGGCCTTTCGCATCAGCTCCTCGGCGCGGGCCAGCTCCTCGTCGGCCTCGGTCCGGCGGCGCTGGTCGAGCAGGATCTGGCCCAGGAGCAGATGTGCGCGGCCACGCAGCACCGACTGCTCGGACTCCTCCAGATGCCCCAGCACCTCGCGCCCGTAGCGCTCGGCCAGCTTCAGGCGGCCCTGCTCGGCGTACGTGCGCGCCAGCGTCCACTGGAGGCGGGCCCGTGCGGTCGGGTCGGCGATCCGCGGCTCGAGCTCGATCAGGTCGGCGAGCACGACCTCGGCCTCGGCGAAGCGGCCCTGGTCGGTGTAGGCGCTTGCGAGGTAGACGCCGAAGCGCACCGCGGCGGGGACGTCGGCCGGGGTGCGCATCACGTCGTCCAGGGCGGTGCGGAGAAGCGCGATGCCCCTGCTCAGGTCGCCGACGCCCGCATAGGCGCGCCCGAGCGCCTCGAACATCGCCGGCCTGAGCCGGGGCGTTGCGCCGGGGTCACACGTCCGCGCTTGCTCGAGCGCGGCGATCGCCCGCTCGTCGTCGCGGTGTTCGAGCGCGAGCAGGCCGCGCGCCTCGAGGGCGCGGCTCAGGGCGTGCCGGTCCCCCGACCGGCGCGCCTCCTCCTCGAGCTCGTCGATCCGCGACGCGGCATCGGGCTCCCCCAGGCGAGCTGACATCTCGGCCAGCAGGATCGTGGCCGCGGGGATCGCCCCCGCGGCGTCGCGGCCCGCAAGCTCCTCGATCGTCACGTCGAGCCGGCGGGCCAGCTCGGCGAGGATCGGCGTGGACGGCACCCTGTCGCCGGCCTCGACCTTGCACAGGTAGGAGGTCGAGCAGCCCGGGAAGGCGAGCCTGGCCAGCGACAGCCCCTGCTCCTTGCGCAGGCGGCGGAGCCGCGCTCCGAGCGCGCCTGCGTCGTCCACGTGGGTTGGGGGGCGGCGACCCACGGTCTCAGCATAGCCAGCGGGGCCGCTTCTGTCCATAACCTGTTGACACAATGCGCCGCCGTTCGATACGGTGGAATTTCCTAAATCCTTCGGCTCCAAAGGAGAGGTCATGCCCGGCGGAAAAGCTTGGCCGTAAACACACGGTGACAGAATGTGGGTACCCGCGGAAGGACGGTTTCCGGCGGGCCACGCAAGCGCCGGCGGTCTGGGCCCGGAAGCCCCCCGGGCCGCCGGCGCACGTGCGTCAAGGGGTCGCGCGGGCCGGCGGCGCTCAGCGCTCGAACGTGACCGGGTTTCGCAGCGTGCCGACCCCGTCGACGGTGATCTCGACGACGTCGCCCTCGCGCAGGTAGCGCGGGGGCACGCGCGAGTCGCCGACCCCTCCCGGCGTCCCGGTCGCGATGACCGTCCCCGCCTCGAGGGTGACCCCGGCCGAGCAGTAGACGACGAGGTCGACGATCGAGAAGATCAGGTTGGCCGTGCTCGAGCTCTGCATCGTCTCGCCCGAGACGTCGGTGCGGATGCCGATCGCGTCCAGGTCGAGCTCGTCCGCGCGGGCGACGCAGGGGCCCATCGGCGAGAACGTGTCGAAGCTCTTGCCGAGCGTGAACTGGCGAAGGGGTGTCTCGAGCTGGGCCCGGCGGCCGGAGACGTCGTGCAGGCAGGTGATGCCGCCGACCGCGCTTCGGGCTTCCGCTGCGGAGGCCCGGTAGATCGTGCGCCCGAGGATGACCGCGACCTCGCCCTCGTAGTCCGGCCGGGTCTCCTCGCGCGGGACGACGATCGGCGCGTCGTGGCCGATCAGGGCCGACGGCAGCTTGGCGAAGACGACCGGCACCGGCGGGATGTCGAGCTCCGACTCCTCCGCGTGGTCGCGGTAGTTGAGGCCGATCGCGAGCAGGTTGCGCGGGACGTTCGGGTGCAGGAGGCGGACGCCGGCGAGCGGCGTCGCCTCGCCGGATGCCGCCGCGATCTGCTCCCAGCCCTCGTCAGAGGGGACGAAGCCCTCGGGCGAGGCAGCGCCGGCGTCGACGACCGCCTCGCCGTCGAGGCGGCCGAGCCGGGGCTCGCCGCCGTTCCGGGAGTAGCGGACGGCCCTCACCGGCCCTGCCCGGTGCGCAGCACCTTGAGGGCGTTGATGGCCCGCGGGATGCCGGTGTAGGGGGCGGTCTGCAGGATGGCCTCCTCGATGTCGGAGTCGGGGACGTCGATGGCGCGCAGCGCGTCGATGTGGGCGGCGACCTGGGGGTCGGAGCTGCCGAGGCCGGTGAGGAGCGCGAGGATGATCAGCTCCCGCTCGCGCGGGCTGAGGTTCGGGCGGGCGTGGACGTCGCCGAAGACCCAGTCGACGAGCCAGCTCGCCATCGGCTCGCCCATCCGCTCCAGGAAGGCGTCGCCGCCCGGGTGGTCGCCGAGCTCCTTGAGGCGGTCGAGGCCGCGGGCGCGGCGGTCGTCGGCGGCGTCGGTCATGCGCCTCCCTACGATACTGTCCCCGGCCGTGGCGGATCGGCGGGTACGCGTGCAGCACGATGGGGCCCCGGCGTGGGGGCGGCTCGCCGGCGACGAGATCGAGCTCGACTCGGGCGCGCGGGTCGCGGCGGCTGGCGCCGAGTACCTGGCGCCGGTCGAGCCGACGAAGATCATCGCCACCCACCTCACGTACCGAAGCCGGGTGGAGGAGTACGCCGCCCGCACGCCGGCCGAGCCGTCGTACTTCATGAAGCCGCTCTCGACGCTGAACGGCCACGGCGGCGTGCTGCGGCGGCCGCGCGGCGCGCGGTTCCTGAACTACGAGGGCGAGGTGGCGGCGGTCATCGGCCGGCGCATGCACGGGGTGGGGGAGTCGGAGGCGCTCTCCTACGTGGCCGGGTACGCGCCGGCCAACGACGTCGGCCTGCACGACTTCCGCCACGCCGACCGCGGCTCGATGCTGCGCGTGAAGGGGCAGGACGGGTTCTGCCCGATCGGGCCCGCGCTGACGGCGGCGGAGGATTTCGACCCGTCCGGCTTCGAGATCCGCACGTACCTGAACGGCGAGGTGGTGCAGGAGGGCTCGGCGGCCGACCTGATCTGGCCGATCGCCTACCTGCTCGCCGACCTGGCCCGCACGATCACGCTCGAGCCGGGCGACGTGGTCCTGTCCGGCACGCCGGCCAACTCGCGTCCGATGGAGCCGGGCGACGTGGTCGCCGTCGAGGTGTCGGGCCTCGGGCGGCTCGAGAACCGGGTCGTGGAGTGGGATGTCGACCTGTCCGGGCCGGGCGAGCAGCTCCAGGTCTCGGCGAACACGCTGCATGTGGCGCTCGCGATGCCCGAGGACGAGGCCGCAGACGCCGTGCGCTCCGGCCGTTCCTAGCGTACTGTATCCACTGTCCAGCCTGAAAAATTGGGGTCTGACCCCGATCTTTCACCCAGAGGAGGCGGCGGTGCCGGTACGGCCGATCCAGATCGCGAGCGTCGTCGACCAGGTGCACGCGGCGCTTCGGGAGCAGATCCTGTCCGGCGAGCTGGAGCGCGGGGCGCGGCTGCCGCAGGAGATCCTCGCCGCGGAGCTGGGCGTGTCGCGGACACCGCTTCGCGAGGCGCTGCGGCGGCTGGCGGGCGAGGGCCTCGTCACGCTCCAGCCGAACTACGGCGCGACGGTCGCCCAGCTCGACCTCGGTGACATGCGCGACGCCTGGACGGCCCGGCTCGTGATCGAGCCGCCCGCGGCCCGGATGGGGGCCGAGCGCCGGCCGGAGGCGGCGCTCGCCAGGATGCAGGCCGCAATCGAGCGCCAGCGGGCCGACGGCGACCCGGCGGTGAGCCTCGACTCGAACCGCGAGTTCCACCTCGCGCTCGTGGCCGCCTCCGGGAACCCGCACCTGACCCACCTGTCCGAGCTCCTGTGGGTGGCCCGGATCAGCGTCGCGATCTACACCGCCCAGGCCGCCCAGGTGGGCGGCACGGCGGCGTGGTCGGACGAGCATGAGGCGATCCTGGCCGCGATGCGGGCCGGCGACGGCGCCACCGCCGAGCGGCTCACCCGCGAGCACATCGAGCGGCATCCCCCGGTGGCCCAAGACCGCTGATCCAGGCTTCGAGGCGGGCGATCGCCGCCTCCAGCTCAGCGGCGGTCAGGTCGGAGCGGGTCGCGTGCGGGATGCGGCGGAGCGGGCCGCTGAGCGGGTCGGCGCCGCCGGCGGCGTTCACCAGCATCCGCATCGGCAGGTTGTGGGTGACGGCGACGACGACCGCCGCCTCCTCTGCGCGGATCTGGCGCGCCGCGGCGAGGTAGCGCCCGGCCGCCGCCAGCACGCTCTCGCCGCCCGGTGCGGGCGTCCCCGGCGGGGTCGCGAGCACCCACTCCTGGAACGCCGCCACCGGCCCCGACTCGAAGCTCCCGGCCCGGATCTCGGCCAGCTCGTCGACGTCGTGCACCTCGACGCCGCGCCGGCCGGCGACGAGCTCCGCCGTCCGCCGGGCGCGGAGCCGCGGGCTCGTCACGATCAGGTCGAGCGGCTCCGCCCCGAGCTGGCGGGCCAGCCGCCGCGCCGCCGCCGCGCCGTCCGCCGAGAGCGGCGCCTCGAGCTCGGAGTCGGGGTTCATCAGGCCGCGCGCGTTGTAGGCCGTCTCGCCGTGGCGGACGAGGATCAGCCGATCCACACGTCACCCGTCGACCCGTCAAGCGTCACCCGGCTCCCCTCGGCGATGCGCGACGTGGCCAGGTGGGCGCCGACGACGGCCGGCAGGCCGTACTCGCGGGCGACGACCGCGGCGTGGCAGAGGATGCCGCCGGTGTCGGTGACGACGCCCGCCAGTGAGCCGAAGACCGGCGTCCAGGACGGCGTCGTCGTGGTGCAGACGAGCACGTCGCCCGCCGACACTCGGCCCAGATCGGCGGCGCTCCGCACCACCCGCGCCGTCCCGGCCGCGCGCCCGGGCGACGCGCCGTAGCCGATCAGGTGGGCGCCGTCGCCGCGCTGCTCGCCGGGCGTGCCGTAGAACTTCTCGAAGATCGGGTCGGGCTCCGCGTCCTCCGGCGGCGGGGCGCCGACCACGAGCTCGGGTGTCCGCGTCGCCGCCTCGTCGAGCTCCCCGCGGCGGCGGCGGGCGAGCGGCTGGAGTCCGCGGCCGTGGTCACGCCCGAGCGCCCGGCGAAGCTCGTGGCGGTCGAGCAGGAAGACGTCGGCGGCCGCATCCAGCCGGCCCTCGGCCACGAGCCGCGACCCGAACCCGAGCAACGCCTCGCGCACCGCCTGGAGCCCGCGCTGGTCGATGTGGAGCGTGTGGCCCTCCTCCAGCGGCGCCGCCGCCTTCACCCGCTCGAGGAGCTCGGCGAACCCGGCCCGCTCGGCCGGATCGATCCGGGCCAGCACGTCGAGCTCGAGCCGGTCGCGCTCGGCCGCCCGCTGGGCGCGGTCGGCGGGCGGCGGCCCCGGTCGCTCGAGCAGGAGGCGGATGCTCTCGACGACGAACTCCGGCCGCTCGGCGTAGCGCGGCTCCGCCAGCTCGTGCAGCCGCGACCGCGCGCCGAACCGCAGCAGGTGGCCGTCGAGCGCGGCCAGGAGCTCGCGGCCGTGGTGCAGCCGGCGCAGCTCGGCCGCGGCCCGCTCGGCCGGGAGCTCGCGAATCAGGTCGGCGACGTCGAGCCGCTCCGCCTGCGCCGCCAGCCCGGCGAGCTCGTCGTCGGCGTCGAGGGTCGCGTTCGGCAGGCCCTCGAGCAGTCGGTACGGCTCGAGCTGGTCGCCGCCCAGGAGCTCGGCGTAGCGCTCGGCCAGCACCTCGCGGGCCACGTGGACGCCGAGCACCACGACGAAGTGGATCCGCCACTGCTCCTGGACGATCTCCATGAGCCGGTCGAGCATCGCCACGGCCTCGGCGGCGGGCGGCCGCGCCGGACGCATCCCGCGCATCTCCGCCGTGCCCCGCTCGACCCCATCCCGAAGGCCGCCCTCCCAGCGGGCCGCGACGTCGAGACAGGCGTTCCGGAACGCGGCCGGGTCGGGGTCCCAGTCGGGCTCGACCTCCGATTCGTAGGCCCAGTGCCCGAGCGTGGCGGTGCGGAAGCCGCCAAATGGCGCCCGCAGCTCCCGGCACGCGGCCTGGATGCCGAGGCCCATCGCCTCGAACCACACCGACGCCGTCATGGGCGTGAGCGGCTCGGGATAGTGCGACCCGTCATACGTCCAGGTCGCGCCGGGGTCCGGGATCACGCCGCCCCCAGCGCGGTCACCGGCCGGCACTGGAGCAACCACAGACGCGCGCCCTCGAAGCAGAACTCGACGTCGACCGGGCCGCCGAACCCGGCCTCGGCCTGGCGCACGAGCCGGGCCACGGCGACGGCCTCATCGTCGCGCAGCGTGCGGGCCGCCTGCCGCTCGGAGGGCAGCCTCCGGCGGCGGCCGGACGGCTCCAGCGCGACAGGCTTCTGCGCCCGGCGGGCGCGGACGGCACCCGCATCGGAGATGCGGTAGCGGTCGGGGCTCACCAGCCCGCCGACGATCCCCTCGCCGTGGCCGAAGACCGCCTCGACCACCACCTCGTCGCGGCGGCCGCTCACCGGGTCGACCGAGAAGGCGACGCCCGAGCGGCCGGCGCCCACCTGGTGCTGGATCACCACCGCCATGGAGGCGGTCTCGCCGGCGTAGGCCTCGGCCCGGGGCGAGGCGGCGGACGCCAGGCAGCGGGCGACGGCGGGCCCCAGGCCGGCCACATCGCGCACCCCCGACACGGTCTCGAACTGGCCGGCGGCCGACCGCCCCGAGGAGTCCTCGCCGACGGCCGAGCTTCGCACCGCGAACGGCGGGCGCAGGCCGCGGGCCGCGGCCGCGAGGTCGTCGTCCCCGCCCGCCCATCCGACCGGCAGGACGACCGCGTCCGGCACCGGCAGCCCGAGCGCCACGAGCCGGGCCAGCCCCATCGCCTTCCCCCCGACGGCCGTCTCGCCGGCATCCGCGGCCGCCGCGAGCGGGAGCGGCGCTATGCCGGCGGCCGCATCCACTCGATCAGGTGCTTGTAGTCCTCCCGGCAGGGCGCGAACACGTCCAGGTTCTTGACCGGCGTCGAGCTCGTCGGCTCGATGTAGTGCTCGACGCCGGCCGGGATCAGGAGCACCGACCCGGGGCCGACGCGGTTTCGGCGGTCGCCCACGTGGTAGATCGCGTCGCCCTCCACGATCACCGCGATCTGGTCGAACTCGTGGCTGTGCGGCGAGAGGTCCATGTCGGGGGCGAGGTCGTGCATCACGAGCAGCACGTTCTCGGTGCCGAACCCGCGCCGGTGGACGCCGCCGCGGGCGGTCTCGCCGGGGATGTCGTCCCAGGTCACCGCGGGCGGCCAGGTCGTGGTCTCTGACTCGCTCATCGCTCGCTCCCTTCGGTCGGGGGATTGGGGACGAACCCGAGCTCGGTCGAGAGTGCAGCGGCCGTGGCGCGCAGGTCGCGGCACATGGCGGCGCCCGGGTCGGTCTGGACGGAGGCGGTGGTGCCGACGATGGCCATCGCCGCGACCAGCTCCTCGCCCTGGAAGACGGGGACGGCGATCGCGCAGATGCCCTCGACGACCATGGCGTTCGAGGACATGCCGGCCCGGCGGATGGCGGCGCCCTCCTCGCCGCCGCTGCCGTTGCCGCCGCCGAAGGCCGCGAAGATCTTGCCCTGGGCCGAGGTCTCGGGCGGGAGCCGCGAGCCGGTGCGGACGTTGATGCGCACCAGCCGGTCGGTGTTGTCGTCGACGCGCACCACGACCGGCGCCTCGCCGTCCCAGATCGAGAGCACCACCGTCTCGTTGACATCGCCGACCAGCCGCTCCATGTACGGCCCGGCGACCTTGATGATACGCAGGCCCGCGAGCGCCGAGGTGGCGAGCTCGACGATGCGCGGCCCGAGCGTGTAGACGGCGCGGGCGCGGTCGTAGCGGAGCAGCCCGACGCGGCGGAGCGCCATCGCGTAGCGGTGCGTGGTCGCTCTGCTCGTCCCGAGGCGCGAGGTGAGCTGGGCCAGCGTCAGCTCGGGGTCGTCGACCGTGAACTCCGCGAGCATGGCCGCGGCGCGCTCGACCGACTGGTTGATCGGAGGGGCGGGGTCGGCCGCGGACCGGGCGCTCACGCCGGCACCGTGGTCGCCGCGAGCTCCGAGACGATGATCTCGGCCAGGCGGTCGATCTGCGCCGGCTCGATCACGAGCGGCGGCGACAGCACGAGCTTCTGGCCGGTGGCGCGGACGATGGCGCCGCGGGCGCGGATGCGGGCGGCGAGCTCGGCGCCGTCGCCGGGCTCCTCGAGCTCCACGCCCGCCATGAGGCCGACGCCGCGCACCTCCGCGACCGCCGGCAGCCCCTCGGCCTCGCGCAGCGCCGCCATCAGCCGGTCGCCCATCTCGACCGCCCGCTCGCGCAGGCCCTCGCGCTCGATGATCTCGAGGTTGCGCAGGGCCACGGCGGCGCCGGTCGGGTGGCCGTTGTAGGTGAAGCCGTGCGAGAACCGCGTGCCGTCGAGGAGCTCCATCACGCGGTCGCCGATCAGGACGGCGCCCATCGGCACGTACCCGCTCGTGAGCCCCTTCGCCGTGACGATCAGGTCGGCCGGGATGCCGCCCCAGCGCTCCGCGGCGAACCAGCTCCCGGTGCGCCCGTAGGCGGTCACGATCTCGTCGAAGATGAGGAGGATGCCGTGCCGGCCGAGCACCTCGGCAACGCGCGGCCAGTAGTCGTCGGGCGGCGGGATCATCCCGGCGACGCCGAGCACCGGCTCGCCGATCATGGCCGCGATCCGGCCCGCGCCGAGCCGCTCGATCGTCTCCTCGAGCTCGGCGATGCAGGTCTCGGTGCAGTCCGGCAGGCGCAGCGGATAGGGCGCCGTCAGGTGGACGAACCCCTCGGCCAGCGGCCCGAAGCCCTCCTTGAGCGGCGGGATGCCGGTCGCCGAGAGCGAGCCGTAGCCGACGCCGTGGTAGGCCATCTTGCGGGAGAGGATCAGGTTTCGATCCGGCTGTCCGGCGCTGCTCCATGCCAGCCGGGCCAGCTTGATCGCCGTCTCGGTGCCCTCGGAGCCGCCGTTCGTGAAGAAGACGTGGCCGATCCCGGGCGGGGAGATCCCGGCCAGCCGCTCGGCCAGCTCGATCGCGGGGCGGTTGGAGTAGTCCCAGAACGAGGCGTAGAACTCGAGCGTCCGCATCTGATCCGCGGCCACGTCCGCGAGCTCCTCGCGGCCGTGCCCGACCAGGCACTGCCACAGGCCGCAGGTGCCGTCGATGTACTCGTTGCCGTCGACGTCGGTGATGACGGCGCCCTTGCCCGACTCGATCACGAGCGGCGGGGGCGGCCGCCCGACGACCTGGTGCGGGTGCACGATGTGGGCCCGATCGAGCCGCGCGAGCCGCTCGTTCATACGCCCACCGCCGTCTTGATCGTCTTCACGGCGGTGTACTCGCCGATCGACTCGGGCCCGAGCTCGTAGCCGCGGCCGGAGAGGCCCCGGCCCGAGAACGTCGAGTAGGGATCGAGCCCGCCGTACATGTTGATCCAGACCGTGCCGGCCCGAAGCGCCCGGGCGATCCGGTGCGCGCGCGCGCCGTCGCGGGTGAAGACGCCGGCGGCGAGGCCGAACGGGGTGTCGTTCGCGACGTCGACCGCCTCCTCGGCGGAGTCGACCTCGATCACCGCGACCGCCGGTCCGAAGATCTCCTCCCGGTTGATCCGCATGGCGTTGTGCGTCCCGGTGAAGATGGTCGGCTCCACGAAGTGCCCGTCAGGGTAGTCGGCGACGTCCGCCGGGCCGCCGCCCACGACCGTCTCGGCGCCCTCGGCCGTCGCCGAATCGAAGAGGTCGAGCACCCGCCGCCGGTGGCCGGCCGTGATCAGCGGCCCCATCTGGGTCTCGGGGTCGAGGCCGCGTCCGAGCCGGAGCCCGGCGACGTGCTCGGCCAGCCGCTCCACCAGCGGGCCGGCCGCCGGGCGCTCGACGACGAGCCGGGCGCCGGCGGTGCAGATCTCGCCCTGGTTTCGGAACGTCGAGGAGATCGCGCCCCGCAGGGCGGCCCCCATGTCGGCGTCGGCGAGCACGATGTTGGCCGACTTGCCGCCCAGCTCGAGCGTGAGCCGCTTCATGCTCGAGGCGGCCGCCCGCTGGATCGCCTGCCCGGCGGCGGTCGAGCCCGTGAACGAGAGCGCGTCCACGTCGGGATGCTCCGCCAGGGCGGCCCCGGTCCCGGCGTCGCCCGTGACGACGGTCAGGACGCCGGGCGGGACGCCCGCCTCGAGCGCCAGCTCCGCCAGCCGCAGCGCGGTGAGCGGCGCCTCGGGCGCCGGCTTGTGGACGACCGCGTTCCCGCACGCGAGCGCCGGGGCGATCTTCCAGGAGGCGATCGTGAGCGGGAAGTTCCAGGGGGTGACGACGGCGCAGACGCCGAGCGGCTCGCGGATCGTCGCCGTGAAGACGCCCGGCGTTGCGGGATTCGTCGTGCCGAGGATCTTGGTCGGCCAGCCCGCGTAGTACTCCCACGTGCCGATGGTGAACGGCAGGTCGCGGGTCGAGGCCTCGGAGATCGGCTTCCCGACGTCGCGGCTCTCGGTCTCGGCCAGCTCGTCGGCGTGCTCCTCGAGCAGGCGGGCCAGCCGGTGCAGGATCCGCGCCCGCTTCGCCGGATCGAGCGCCGCCCATGCGGGCTGGGCCGCGCGGGCCGCCGCGACGGCGGCATCGACGTCCTCGCGCGTCGCCAGCGCGCAGACGGCGAGCGTCTCGCCGGTCGCGGGATCCTCGTCCGCGAACGTGGCTCCCTCGGTTGCACTCCGTACCACGATGCGAGATACTGTCCCTCATGCTTGGACGGGTGTCAAGCCCGCGAGGGGGGCCTGCGTGACCGGGTCGGCGACGCTTCGCGAGCGCCTGGCCGCGGGCGAGACCCTCGTCGGCACCTTCGCGAAGCTGGCCGGCGCCGACGCCGGCGACGTGCTCGCCGGCGCGGGCTTCGACTTCGCCATCGTCGATCGCGAGCACTCGCAGCTCTCCGATGGCGAGGCCCGCGCGCTCGTCCGCACCATGCGCGCCGCCGGCCTGCCGGCGCTCGTGCGCGTCCCGGCCCTCGACCGCGGCGAGGTGAACCGGCTGCTCGAGGCGGGCGCCGCCGGGATCCAGCTCTCGACCGTACGCTCGGCGGCCCAGGCCCGCGGCCTGCGTCAGGCCCTCCGCTACGCGCCCGTCGGGGCCCGCAGCATCAGCCTCGCCCACGCCCAGGCGGACTACGGCCGGCTCGGGCTGGCCGACTACCTGGCCCAGAGCGACGGGGCGCGCGCGCCGCTCGCCGTCGTGCAGCTCGAGACGGCCACCACCGACGACCCGGCCGCCGAGATCCTGAAGGCCGGCGCCGACGTCGCGTTCGTCGGCTCGACCGACCTGCTGGTCGACGTCGGCCTCGACGCGCATGCGGCCGCCGAGCGCACCCGGGCCATCGTGGCCGCCGCCGGCGACGCCGGCCTGCCCTGGGGCGGGTTCGCCGCCGACTCCGCCGCGGCCCGGGCGATGGCCGAGCGGGGCGCGCGCTACGTCGTCCTCGGGAGCGACCTCGCCCTCCTCGGCTCGGCCTGCCGCGAGGCGGCGGCCGCCGTGCGGGAGGCCGTGGGTGCCTGACCTGGCCGTCGAACTGGCCGGCCTGCGGCTCAAGAACCCCGTGATCTGCGGCTCCGGTGAGGCGGCCGCCTCCGGTCCGGCGCTGCGCGAGCTGGTCGATGCCGGCGCCGCCGCCGTGGTCGCGAAGTCGGCCAACGAGTCGGACGCCGCCCGGGCCCAGCTCGCGAGTGCGGAGTACGTCGCCCTCGACCCGGCGTGGCGCGAGGCGGCCGACCCGGCCGCGTCGGGGACGTCGCTCCTCAACCGTTCCGGGCTCGTCGACGTCCCGTTCGAGGAGTGGGTCGCGACGCTGGCCGCGGCGGACGCCTACGCCGCCGAGCGCGACGGCTACGTGATCGCGAGCCTGATCGTCGCCGACCTCGACCGGGCGGCCGGGATGGCGGCAGAGCTCGAGGCCGCCGGCGTCCGGGCCCTCGAGCTCAACATCGGCGCGCCGCACGGCGGCGAGGCCGAGCCGGGAGCGATCGAGACGGTGCACGAGTCGGAGCGGGCGGGCGCCGTGGTCGCGCGCGTCCGCGCCGCCGTGCGGATGCCGCTCCTCGTGAAGCTCACCGCCGACGGGGTCGACGCGCTCGCCACCGCCGCCGCGGCCCGGGCCGCCGGCGCCGACGCGCTCGTGATCGCCGGCCGTCACCTCGGGTTCCTGCCCGACCCCGAGACCCGGCGGCCGGTGCTCGGCACCTACGGCGCCGTGGGCGGCGGCTGGGCGCTCCCGCTCAGCCTGCGCTGGGTGGCGAAGGCACGCGAGCGGCTCGGCCCGGATGTGCCGCTCGTCGCCACGAATGGCGTCCGGACCGGCGCCGACGTCGTCCGCTGCCTGCTGGCCGGCGCCCGCGCTGCCGAGGCCTACACGGTCGTCCACCAGGGCGGGGCCGCCGCGCTCGTCCGGCTCGTCGCCGAGGTTGAGCGCTACGCCGCGGACCACGACGTGGACCGCATCGCCGACCTGGTCGGCGAGGCTGCCGACCGCACGCTCACGTACGCCCAAGCCGCCACGAAGGGGGGCCGCTGAGTGCCCACTCACGCGACGTTTGACCTGTTCTGGCGGCTGCAGACCGGCGCGCTGCGTTGTCCTCAGTCGCGCCAATACTTCCTCAGTATTGACGCTCCCTGCGTCCGAGCATCGCTTGCTTTTCGCTCGCCATCCCCAGCCCAACGTCACGAGAGGGGGCACTAATGTCACACGCCGAAGCGGGGACGATCGGCGAGACGATCACCGAGGACGCGCTCGAGACCGACCCGTATCCGATCTACGCCCGCCTCCGCGAGGAGGAGCCCGTCTCGTGGGTGCCGGCGGTGGAGCTCTGGCTCGTCACCCGCTGGGCCGACGTCGAGCACGTCGACAAGAGCCCGGCCGTCTTCACCGGGGAGACCGACCCCTCGACGCTGAACCGGACGTTCGGCCGCAACCTGCTCGGCTCGGAGGGCGACTACCACGAACGCATCCGCTCGATCATCTACCCGGCGTTCCGGGCGGACAAGATCGGCCATTACCCGGACGAGGTGATCGCACCGATCGCGATCGAGCTCGTCGAGGCGTTCGCCTCCAAGGGCGAGGCCGACCTCATGGCCGACTTCGCGAGCCCGCTCTCCGTGCGCGTCCTGAAGCGCGTGCTCGGGCTCGAGGTCGAGGACGACCGGCTGGTGCGCTGGTTCGGCGAGCTCGCGACCGGCGCCTCGAACTTCAGCCACGACCCCGAGAAGCAGGCGATCGCCGACGCGGCGAGCCGCGAGGTCGACGAGCACGTCGGCCCGCTCCTGGACGCCCTGGAGGGCAAGCCGGACGACACGGTGCTCTCGAACATGCTCCACTCCGAGATCGACGGCGACCGGCTGACGCGGCAGGAGATCGCCTCGAACCTGAAGGTGATGATCGTCGGCGGGCTCCAGGCGACGAGCGACCTGATCGCGCTCACCCTCCTCACGCTGCTCCAGCACCCCGACCAGCTCGCCGAGGTGATGGCCGACCACAGCCTGATCGACCCGGCGATCGAGGAGGCCGTGCGCTGGCACGCGCCGGTCGGGACGAGCACCCGCCAGACGACACGCGAGGCCGAGCTCTCGGGCGTGCGGCTCCCGGCGGGGGCGCTGGTCGCAGCCGTCCTCGCCTCGGCCAACCGCGACAAGCGCAACTACACGGACCCCGACCGGTTCGACATCCACCGCCGCGAGGGCGGCCACCTGTCGTTCGCGACCGGCCCGCACCTCTGCATCGGCGCCCGGCTCGGGCGCTACGAGGCCCGCACCGGCCTGCGCGTCCTCTTCGAGCGGCTCACGAACCTGCGCCTCGACCCCGACCGCGAGGTCGTGGTGCGGGGCTGGGAGTTCCGCTCGCCCGAATCCGTCCCCGTCCTCTTCGAGGAGGTCTGAGTGCCAACGACGCCTGAGACGAGCGAGCTCAGCGCGGACTACCTGCGCCGGCTGGCGGACGTCCAGCCGAGCGACCTGCCGCCCGAGCTCGACCTGTTCGACGAGTCGACCGCCCGCCGCGGCATCCGCCTGAACAAGGCCGCGTACTCGCTGAAGGACGCCCACCAGCGCGACCTCTTCGCGAACGACGAGGAGGCCTGGATGGAGCAGTTCGGCCTGACGGACGGCGAGCGCGCGCTGGTCCGGGCCCGCGACTGGATCGGCCTCTGGCGGGGAGGGATGTCCATCTACGTGATGGTCAAGCTCTCCGGAGTCACCAACACGCCGCTTCCCGAGATCGGGCGGCAGATGAGGGAGTCGGGCTGATGGCACGCATCATCGGAGGCATCGGCGCGTCGCACGCACCGTCGATGGAGCACGTCTACGACGCCGGGGCGGAGGTGCGCGAGAGCGACGAGTGGGCCCCGCTGTTCGGGCCGTTCCAGGAGGTCTCGGAGTGGCTCGGCGCGGTCAAGCCCGACCGCCTGGTCGTGATCTACAACGACCACATGGACGCGTTCTTCCTGGACGCGTACCCGACGTTCGCGCTCGGCGTGGCCGAGTCGTACCCGATCGCCGACGAGGGTTTCGGCGCCCGGCCGTTCCCGCCGATCGCCGGCGACGCGTCGCTCGGCTGGCACATCGCCCGCTCGCTCGTGGCCGACGAGTTCGACATCACGATCTGCCAGGAGCTCGAGGTCGACCACGGCGTCATCTCACCGCTTCCGATGGTCGACTTCTCGGAGTCCGACTCCGACTGGAAGATCCCGATCGTGCCGCTCGCGGTGAACGTCAACCTGCATCCGCTTCCGACCCCGCGGCGCTGCTACAAGCTCGGCCAGGCGCTGCGGCGGGCGATCCTCTCCTACCCGGAGGACCTGAAGGTCGTCGTGGCCGGCACCGGCGGGCTCTCCCACCAGCTCACCGGCACCGCGTTCGGGGCCGTGCGGCAGGAGTGGGACCAGGAGTTCATGCGCCTCCTGGCCGAGGAGCCCGAGACGCTCTGCGACTACACCCACGAACAGCTCATCAAGCTCGGCGGCACCGAGTCGGTCGAGGTCGTGAACTGGCTCGCCATGCGCGGCGCGCTCCCCGTGGCCGCCCGGCCGGTCGTCGAGGCCTACTACGCCCACCGCATCATGGGCTACGGCCTGGCCGCCTACGACGCCGCCGGGAGCCCGGCATGACGGCTGAGGTCGTCGCGCGCGTCCTCAAGGGCTCGGTCGACCTGCACGTTCACCCGGCGCCCTCACCGCTTCCGCGCCGCGTCGACGCGGTCGAGGCGGCCCAGGCGGCCGAGGCGATCGGCATGCGGGCGATCGTCGTCAAGTCCCACCACCACTCGACCGTGACCGACGTGCTCGCGCTGGGGCGCGACCTCGACGGCCTGCCGGTGAAGGTGTTCGGCGGGATCGCCCTCAACTCGGCCGTCGGCGGCCTGAACCCGCATGCGGTCGACCTGGCGCTCAAGCTGGGCGGACGGATCGTGTGGTTTCCGACCATCGGCTCGCCCCAGCACATCGCCCATCACGCGGCCCATCCCGACCTCAAGTTCCCCAAGCTCGCGGTGCACGTGCGCGAGGAGCGGCCGGTCGACGTCCTCGACGAGCACGGGGAGCTGCGGCCCGAGGTGCACGACATCATCGGGCTCGTGAAGGAGCACGACGCGATCCTGGCGTCGGGGCACATGGCGCCCGACCGGATCCTGGCCGTGTTCGAGGCCGCGCACGCCGCGGGCGTCTCGAAGCTGCTCGTGAACCACCCCAACTTCGTGGTCGAGGCGACCCACGAGCAGGGGCGGCGGTTCGTGGAGCTGGGGGCGGTGATCGAGCACTCGCTGTGCATGTACGACGACCGGTCGAGCTTCTACAACTGGGACATCGACGTGCTGCTCGGCTGGATCAATGCGGTCGGCGCCGACCGCTCGACGCTCGGCTCGGACCTCGGCCAGATGAAGAACCCGCTGCCCAGCGAGGCATTCACCAAGATCGTCGGGCAGCTGCTCGACGCCGGTCTGGCCGAGGCCGACCTCGAGGCGATGGTGCGCCGGAATCCGGCTCGGCTGCTGGACATGGGCGACTGAGGAGGCTCGCTTGACCCCACATCGGCTACATGCGATTGTATCCACCCGTTCGACGACCAGGAGGGCGTCATGGCAGAAGCTCCATCTCGACCGGCCCAGGTAGGCGGTCTCGGCGAGAAGCGGCTCGGGACGATGGCCGCGGTCGCGCAGGCGCTTGCGATCGGGCCGATGTTCTCGACCGCGATCGTGCTCAGCTTCGTCTCCAACCCGATCAACGGCGCGGCGTTCAACACGGCGCTGGCCGTCCTGATCGCCGGGCTGGGCGTGCTGGCGATCGCCTACTCCCTGGCGCTCTTCGCCCGCGAGTACCGCGGCGCGGGCGCGGTCTACGAGTACCTGACGCGGGGCGCCCATCCCGCTGTCGGGATCTTCGCATCGGGCATCTTCTTCGCCGGCACGCTCTTCCTCGGCGGCGGCGGCATCTACCTGGGCCTGGGCATCCTCACGCACGACTTCTGGACCGCGCACATCTCCGACTCGACGGTGCCCGCGTGGTGGCTGCTCGGCCTCCTCTTCCTGGCGCTCGTCCTCGTCCTGAACTACATCGGCGTCCGGATCGCCATCGGCGACATGCTGACGTTCGCGGCGATCTCGTTCACCCCGATGCTGATCCTGGCCCTTGCGATCATCTTCCAGGGCGGCGCGGACGGCAACTCGATTGACGTCTTCAACCCGTCCACGACCTCGACGCACATCGTGTTCAACGGGGTGATGCTCGGCATCCTGCTCTTCGTCGGGTTCGAGGCTGCGGCCTCGATCGGCGAGGAGAGCCACGATCCCACCCGCTCCATCCCGCGGGCGCTCCTCTGGACCGTGGGCGCGTCGGCGGCGTTCTACGTCGTCATGGCCTACGCGATCTCGATCGGCCTGGGCGAGAAGACCGTGGCCCAGGGCGGCTGGGCGTTCGACCCGGCCGCGCTGGACAAGGTGGCGACGCAGTACATCGACTCGAAGTTCGCCACGCTCATCGACCTCGTGGTCATCCTCGACGCGACCGCGCTCGCGCTCGCGATCTGCGTCACGATCGGGCGTGGGTACTTCGCGCTCGGGCGCGACGGGCTCCTGCCCTCGTTCTTCGCGCGCACCTCCCGGCACAACACGCCGTGGGTCGGGAACCTCGTGGTCGTGATCGGCGGTGTCGGCCTCACGCTCGTCGGCCTCTACAGCCACACCATGGACCGCTTCGTCGGTCCGCAGGGGCTGCCCTCGCGGGAGTTCACCGCGTTCCTGGTGGCGGCGACGGCCGGCTCGTTCGCGGTCGAGCTCGTGTACCTCTTCCTGGCGGTCGCGGCGATCGGCTTCCTGGTGCGCCGGAACGGCGCCTGGTGGCAGTACGTGATCGTGCTGGTCGCGATCGCGACCCCGGTACTCGGGTTCTACGGCGCCCTCGACCCGTCGCCGCACGACACGACGAACCTGAACTGGCTCGCGCTCTACTGGGCGCTCGGGGTGGTCGTGCTCTCGGCGATCTGGTTCGCGATCGTCCGCGCGATCCGCCCGGCGAACGTCGCCAACGCCGCGGCCTACGCGGCCGAGCACCACGGCGTCCCGCCGCTCGACGAGACGCTCGACTACAAGCCCATCCCGGAATGATCGTGCTCGGGGCCGGCGCCGTCGCGCGCCGGCCCCGGCCGCGGCGTGACGCCGCCATGGCGCGCGGATACTGTATCCAATCTCCGTGCTGAAGCTTCTGAAGATCGACCACGTGTGCCTGAACGTGGCCGACGTGCGCGAGGCGGCCGCCCGGTATGCGCTCCAGTTCGGGCTCGACGTGCGGGAGGTGGGCGAGGAGCGCGCCACGCTGGCGTGCGACTACGAGCCGTACTCGCTCGAGCTCGTGTGCGGCGAGCCGCTGGGACACGCGCACACGGCGTGGCAGCTGCGACGGTCGTGCTCGCTCGACGAGGCCCGTGGCCACTTGGCCGCGACGGCGGATGCCAATTGGCGGGACGAGGGGTCGACGCTCGTCGTCACCGACCCGGAGGGCTTCGAGCACCACGTCGTCGCCCACCGCGACGACGCCGACCGGCGGCCCGCCATCGCCCGCCAGACGACCACGCTCGGCGGGCTGCGGCCGCGCAAGCTCGGCCACGTGAACCGGCTCACGGCCGATATGGAGGCGGTGACCCGCTTCCACACCGACGTGCTGGGCATGGAGATCGCCGACTACCTCGGCGACGCCGGCATCTGGTTCCACGTGAACGCCGAGCAC
Organism: Thermoleophilia bacterium; assembly: GCA_025927685.1. GTDB lineage: Bacteria > Actinomycetota > Thermoleophilia > Gaiellales > JAICJC01 > JAICJC01. The sequence goes on from JAICKX010000009.1 coordinate 37,002, forward strand.
CATCAGATGGCGCTCGTCCGAAGCCCGTTCCCGCACTTCCACCACCTGGCGTTCGACTACTACGATTTCGGCACGCTTCGGAGCCTCTTCGACAACGTCGCCCAGCACGGGCGCTGGCTGGCCTGGGGGCCGGTGCGGCACGGGATCGCCCAGAACATCTGCGGCTACGTGCGGATCACCGAGGAGCCGCTGCTCGTTGAGTGCTACGTCGACATGGAGCAGCTCGAGCCCGACCACGAGCCGCGGCAGTGGCCCGACGACCGCTTCTCGTCGAACACCTGGGGCCCGCTGCCGCCGCGCTCGTACTTCCGATTCGACGAGGAGGCCGTCCGGTACGAGCGCGACAGCCTCGAGATGCTGGGCGAGAAGCTCCCGCCCCTGGAGGTGCACACCTGATGGCGACGACCGAGAAGACCGTGGCGGCGCGGACCGGCGAGCAGTTCCTCGACGGGCTGCGGGGCGACGCGCGCGAGATCTGGCTGAACGGCGAGAAGATCACCCACCCGCTCGAGCATCCGGCGCTCGAGGCCGCGGCGCGGACGTTGGCGCGCGTCTACGACCTCCAGCACGAGCACGCCGACGAGATGCTCGCGCCGGCGCCCGACACGGGCGCGCTCGTCAACGTCACGCACCTGATTCCGCGCTCGAAGGAGGATCTCGAGCGGCGCCGGCGGGCGGTCGAGCTGACCGCGGCCATGACGGCGGGGCTGATGGGGCGGACGCCCGACTACCTGAACGTCACGTTCGCATGCTTCGCGGGCCGGTCGGACGTGTGGGCGCGGCGCGGGAACGAGCAGGGGGCCGAGAACCTGGTCGCCTACCAGCGCGAGATGCGCGACCGCGACCTCTCGACGACGCACTCGATCATGAACCCGCAGGTGGATCGCACGAAGCCGGAGGCCGAGCAGGCGGCGGGCGAGGTGGCGCTGCACAAGATCGGCGAGACCGAGACGCACATCACCGTGCGCGGCGCGCGGATGCTGGCGACGCTCGCGCCGTTCGCGGACGAGCTCACGATCTACCCGGGGTCGGACATCCGCCCCCAGGACGGCCGCTACGCGCTCTCGTTCGCGATCCCGATGGGGACGCCGGGGCTCAAGTTCATCTGCCGCGACTCCTACTCGAAGCAGCGCGACCGGTTCGACTACCCGCTCTCGTCGCGCTTCGACGAGATGGATGCGGTGGCGATCTTCGACGACGTCGAGGTGCCGAAGGGCCGCGTCTTCCTCGACGGCGACACGGAGGGCTACTCCGAGGTCATCTCCGACACGGGCTGGCGCGGCCACATCATGCACCAGGCATTCACGCGCGCGCATGTGAAGCTCTCGTTCGCCTTCGGGCTGGGGCACCTGATCGCGAACACGACCGGGGTCGGCCGGTTCGACCACATCCAGGAGAAGCTGGGCCAGATGTGGAACATGGTCGAGCTGACGCGGTCGGCGCTCGTCTCGGCCGAGGCGGGCTCGTTCCTGGACGAGGGCGGGGTGTGGTACCCGGACGACCGGCCGTTCCTGGCCCTGCGCGGCGAGATGCCGAAGTGGCTGCCGTACTGCAGCGAGCTGCTCCAGCTGATCGGCGGCGGCGGCTTCATGTGCACGCCCTCGCGGGCCGACATGGACGGGCCGATGGCCGAGGCGATCGCGAAGTACTACCAGGCGGGCGGAGCCGACGCCGAGCGCCGGATCCGGCTCTTCCGGCTGGCGTGGGACTACATCGGCTCCGATCTGGGCGGGCGCGGCGAGCTGTACGAGCGCTTCTATCTGTCCGACTCGTGGCGGATGACAGCGCTCGCCTACAAGCTGGCCGACAAGTCATTCCCGGAGTCGCTGGTGGAGCAGTTCCTGCATGAGTGAGCAAGGGCAGCTCGGCTATTCGCTGCCCCTGTCGCCGGGCGGCACCGCCTCGCTCGTCCCGGCGCCGCCGTGGCACTACGTCGGCGACTTCCTCGTGATCGAGTACTGGGCGGATCCGGACGCGGTGGCGGCGGTGCTGCCGCGCGGGCTGGAGCCGTTCGCGGACGATCCGGGCCGGTGCGCGGCGCTCTTCGTCGACTGGCAGTCGTGCTCGGAGGGCGGCGACGAGCTGCTCGACCCCGCGCGGGGGCAGTACAAGGAGTTCTTCCTGGTGGTGGCGGCGTCGCTGGACGGCGAGGCGGTGACGACCTGCCCCTACATCTGGGTCGACCGCGACTTCGCGCTGGTGCGCGGGTGGATCCAGGGCTTCCCCAAGAAGCTCGGGCAGATCGAGATGACGCGCCGGTTCGGGCTCGACTGCCCGGCGGAGGGGCGGACGTTCGCCGGCGTCTGCTCGGCGCACGGCCGGCTGGTCGCGCGCGGGACGGTCACGCCCGAGCGCGAGTCGGAGACCGGGCCGACGCACAACGACCCGCCGCTCGTCAATCGCCGCCACTTCCCCCGGCTCGCCGCCGGCCGCCACGACGAGCCGGCCGTCCACGAGCTTGTCCGCGCCCGCAGCCGCGACCGCTCGATCTCGCCGATCCACGAGGGCCGGGCGACGCTCGAGCTCTTCGACGCGCCCGGCGAGGAGCACGCCGTCCTCGCACCGACGCGCGTCGGCAAGGGCTTCCGCTTCACGTTCGCCTACACGGTGGACGACCTCGAGACCGTGGGGCAGGCGGAGGGGTGATACCAGGTTACCTACATGTTCCAATGACGATCGTGCGACGACCTCGACACACTTCGACGACCGCTCCGCCCGCCTGCAACCGTCGCGTGCAACGACCGTGTCACAGCGGTGAAACGGCCGCATGTGGGTTACCTGGTAACGAAGGGGCGGCATGAGCACCGTCGCCGGCATCGCCGTCTCGCCCGACCACTGGATCGGCGGGCGGCGGGTTGCGAGCGGGGAGCGGTTCGAGGATCGGTCGCCCATCGACGAGAGGCTGCTCGCCGAGGTCGCGCGGGCGGGTGAGGCGGAGATCGACATGGCCGTCGCCGCGGCCGCCGAGGCGTTCCCGGCGTGGGCGGCGCTCGGGCCCGCGGGCCGCGGGCCGTACCTGCGCCGGCTGGCCGACCTGATCGACGCGAACGTCCACCGGCTCGCGACCGTCGAGTGTCTCGACATGGCGATGCTCGAGCGCTCGCTCCGGGCCCGGGTCATCAGCCGCGGGGCGCGCAACTACCGAAGCTATGCCGATCTCGCGGAGGCCTACGAGGAGCGCGCCTGGCACAGCAACACGACCGACAACCGCGTCGTCCGCATGCCGGCCGGCCCGGCCGCCGTCATCACGCCGTGGAACGCGCCGTTCATGCTCTCGACGTGGAAGACGGCCCCGGCGCTCGCCGCCGGCTGCACCGTCGTCCTGAAGCCGGCGGAGTGGTCGCCGCTCTCCTGCTCCATCCTCGCCGACCTGACCGCCGAGGCCGGCTTCCCGCCCGGCGTCTTCAACGTCGTGCAGGGGATCGGCGAGGAGGCGGGCGCGGCGCTCGTCTCCCATCCGCGCGTCCGGCGCGTGAGCTTCACCGGCTCGCCCGAGACCGGCCGCCTGATCGGCCGGGCCGCCGCCGCCAACATCGTGCCCTTCACCGCCGAGCTGGGTGGGAAGGGGCCGCTGCTCGTCTTCGCCGACGCCGACATCGAGGCCGCTGCGGCCAAGGCGGCCGGCCAGTACGACGACGCCGGCCAGGTGTGCCTCGCCGGCACCCGCCTCCTGGTCGAGGAGTCGATCAGGGACGACTTCCTCGAGCGCTTCCACCGCCATACCGACGCCCACGTCCTCGGCGATCCGCGCGACGACCGCACGACCGTCTCGCCGCTCATCCACCGCGACCACCTGGCCCGCGTCGAGGGCTTCGTCGAGCGGGCCCGCGAGAACGGCGACCGCATCGTCCGCGGCGGCGCCCAGCCCGACATCGGCGGCCTCTTCTACGAGCCGACGCTCGTCGAGCCGAGGTCGAACGAGTCCGAGATCGTGCAGCGTGAGGTGTTCGGGCCGGTGCTGACGTTCCAGACGTTCGCGTCCGAGGAGGAGGGGATCGCGCTCGCCAACTCCACGCCGTACGGCCTCTCCGCCATCGTCTACACGGGCGCGCGCGAGCGGGCCGAGCGGGTCGGCCGGGCCGTCCGGGCCGGCACCGTGTGGGTGAACACCTTCCTCGTCCGCGACCTGACCGCCCCGTTCGGCGGGATGGGCATCTCCGGCGTCGGCCGTGAGGGCGGCGAGTACGCGCTCGACTTCATGAGCGACCTCAAGATGCTCCAGATCCAGGAGGGGACGACGGGGTGACGACGGCGGCGCCCGCCATCGACTTCGAGAACGACGCCTTCGCCCGCAGCGTGCCGTACGAGATGTTCGACTGGCTGCGCCGCAACGACCCGGTGCGCTGGTACGACTGGCCGCACGGCCGGGGCTACTGGGCGATCACCCGCCACGATGACCTGGTCGCGATCCACAAGGACACCGAGACCTACTCGTCCGAGACCGGCGCGACCGCCCTCGAGGACCTCGAGGCCGACGCGATCGAGGCCCGCAAGTCGATGATCGACACCGACCCGCCCCGCCACACCCGTCTCCGGGCGCTCGTGAACCGCGGCTTCACGCCCCGCGCCGTCGCGGCCTACGAGGAGCTGCTGCGCGAGCTGACCCGCACCATCCTCGACGAGGCCCTCCCGCGGGGCGAGTTCGACTTCGTCGAGCACGTCGCCGCGCCGCTTCCGATCCAGGTGCTGTGCCGCATCCTCGGCGTCCCCCCGGAGGACAACCAGCTCCTGATCGACTGGGGCGATCGCATGATCGGCTCGACCGACCCCACCATGTCGGAGATCTCCTACGAGGACCCCGAGTCGGAGCGCTACCGCCTCCTGCCGTTCCGAAGCCCGGCAGCGGTCGAGCTGTGGAAGTACGGCCACGGCATCGCCGAGTCCCGCCGCGCCGACCCGCGCGACGACCTCGTGACGAAGCTCGTCGAGGCCGAGATCGACGGCGAGCGGCTCACCTCGCGCGAGTTCGACGTGATGTTCCTGCTCCTCGTCGTCGCCGGGAACGAGACGACCCGCCAGGCCATCGCCCACGGGATGCAGGCGCTTATGGAGCACCCCGACGAGCTCCGGCGGCTGCGCGACGACCCGGCTCTCATGCCGGCCGCCGTCGACGAGATCATCCGCTGGGCGACGCCGGTGTTGCACTTCCGCCGCACCGCCACCCGCGACGTCGAGCTGCGCGGCAAGACAATCCGGGCGGGCGACAAGGTCGTCGTCTGGTACATCTCGGCCAACCGCGACGAGCTGGTCTTCGACGATCCGTACCGCTTCGACGTCGGCCGCCGCCCCAACGACCATGTCAGCTTCGGCCGCGGGGGGCCGCACTTCTGCCTCGGCGCCCACCTCGCCAAGCTGGAGGTGAAGGTCATGTTCGAGGAGCTCCTGCCGCGCCTCGCCTCCATCGAGCCGGCCGGGCCCGCCGAGCGGATCCGCACCAACTTCACGAACGCGTTCAAGACGATGCCCGTCCGGGCGTCGGCCGCATGAAAGGATTGACGCATGGCCGATAGCCGCCTTGCCGAGCTCGAGACGCGCGGCGTCCGCACCGTGCGCATGACCTACCCCGACCTGCACGGGATCTCGCGCGGCAAGGACTACCCGCTCGACCACTTCCGCCACCTGGTCGAGGACGGCGGCGCGTTCTGCGAGGCGATCATGACGGTCGACCTGCGCCACATCGTGACGGCCGGGTTCGAGCACGGCTTCCAGGACATCCTCGGGAAGCCCGACCTCGACACGCTCGTCCCGGTCCCGTGGGAGCCGGGCGTCGCCTGGTGCATCGCCGACCTTCACCGCATGGACGGCTCGCCGTACGAGGTCGACCCGCGCGGCGCGGTGCGGCGGGCCGTCACCGAGCTCGCCGAGCTCGGGCTGCACCCGGTCGTCGGCCCGGAGCTCGAGTTCTACCTGTGCGAGCCCGACGCGACCGCGCCGAACGGCTATCGCCGCTATGTCGACAACGACAGCCACGTCTACACGGTCGGCCAGGTCGCCGACCCGCGCGCGGTGCTGTCGAGGATGCTCGACGCGTGCGTCGACATGGGGCTGGGGGCGATCGCCGCGAACCACGAGTTCGGCCGCAGCCAGTTCGAGATCAACATCGGCCACGCGCACGCGCTCGAGGCGGCCGACCGCGCGTTCCGGCTCAAGTCCGTCGTGAAGGACCTGGCCGCGCGCGAGGGCCTGCTGGCGACGTTCATCGGCAAGCCCTGGAACGACGACGAGGGCTCGGGATTCCACCTGCACGTCTCGCTCTGCGACGGCGACGGCGAGACGATCATGAACGACGCGGACGGCCCGGAGGGCATCTCGCAGGTCGCCCACCACTTCATCGCCGGCCTGCTCGCGCACGGTCCGGCGCTCATGGCGTTCTTCAACCCGACGACCAATGCCTTCCGCCGCATCCACCCCGAGGCGCTCGTCCCCACGCTCGTCTCGTGGGGCCACGACAACCGGCTCACGATGGCGCGGGTGCCGCGCGAGCGGGGCGGCGCGACCCGGGTCGAGTTCCGCGTGGGCGACGGTGCCGCCAACCCCTACCTGGTCGTCGCCGGCGCGCTCTTCGCGGGGCTGGACGGCGTCCGCCGCAAGCTGGAGCCGCCGGCCCCGATCGAGGGCCTGATCTACGAGCACCCCGACGTCGAGTCGATGACGCCCCTTCCGGACACGTTCGATGCGGCCCTGGCGGCGCTCGAGGCGGACGAGTACCTCACGAACGCGATGGGCGCCGAGCTCGTCCGCATCTTCCGGGTGAACAAGGACGCCGAGCTGGCCCGCGCCCGCAGCTGGGCGACCGACTGGGAGTTCCGTGAGTACACCCACCACCTCTAGCCTCGGCCCTTCCATCACGGTCGAGGCGCTGGAAGCGGACCCGTTCCCGATCTACGCCCGCCTGCGCGAGCAGGAGCCGGTCTGTTTCGTCCCGGCGGTGGGGCTGCACCTCGTCACGCGGTGGGACGACGTCCAGCACGTCGCCACGCATCCCGAGATCTTCACGGCCGAGGTCGACGCCTCGCCGCTCGTGCGCACGCTCGGCGTGAACGTCCTCACCGTCGACGGCGCGGACCACGCCCGGATGCGGGCCGGGATGGACGCGCCGATGCGGCCGCGAGCGGTGGAGGGCTACGCCCCGGGCGTGATCGAGCCGATCGCCCGCGGCCACCTCGACGCCATGGCGGACGGCCCGGACGCGGAGCTGATGGCGGCCTACTGCGAGCCCGTCTCGGTTCTCGCGCTGGGCGCCGTCATGGGCCTCGGCGACCTGGATGCCGACACGCTGCGGCGCTGGTTCGGCGATCTCGCGACCGGCGGCGCCAACTTCGAGCAGGACCCCGACAAGCAGGCGGTGGCCGACGCCACGAGTGCCGAGATCGACGACCGGGTCGGCCCGCTCCTCGACCGGCTCGAGGGCGAGCCCGACGGCAGCGTCCTCTCGCACATGCTGGCCGCCGACGCGACCCGTGCCGAGGTGCTCTCGAACCTGAAGCTGATCCTGCTCGGCGGCATGCAGGAGCCGGGGCACGCGCTCGGGATCTGCGTCTGGGCGCTCCTCACCCATCCCGAGACGCTGGCGCGGGTGCGGGCCGACCGCGGCCTGATCCGCCCGGCGGTCGAGGAGGCGCTGCGCTGGCACTCGCCGGTCGGCACGCAGACGCGGCAGGTGACGCGACCGGCGACGCTCTCCGGCGTCGAGCTCAACCCGGGCGACGCCCTGGCGGCCGTCCTTGCCTCGGCCAACCGGGACGAGCGTCACTGGCCCGACGCCGACCGCTACGACATCGACCGCCGCGGCGCCCACGCCGCGTTCGGGCTCGGCGCCCACCACTGCGCCGGCGCACCGCTCGCCCGGCACGAGGTGCGGCTGCCGCTCGAGATGCTGCTCGACCGGTTCCCGAAGCTGCGGCTCGACCCGGAGCACGAGGTCGAGCTCTCCGGCTGGGAGTTCCGGGCCCCGACGGCCCTGCACGTGCGATGGGACTGACCGAGAACTGGGTCGACGCCGGTGCGGACGCCGACCTCGCGGAGGGCACCATCGTCGTCGTCGGCGACCCTGCCGACCCGGTCGCCGTGGCCCGCGGGGGCGGGCGGCTCTACGCTTTCGACGACACCTGCACCCACGAGGAGTGCCCGCTCTCCGACGGCAGCGTGACCGACGGGGAGGTGGAATGCCCCTGCCACGGCTCGATCTTCGCCATGCGCACCGGCGAGGCGCTGACCGGCCCGGCGCTGGAGTCGATTCGTACCTACAAGGTGCGCGTCGAGGACGGCCGCATCCAGGTGCTCATCGACCGCTGAGCGCGACCGCCGCCTCGAACGCTCCACGCACCTCGGCCTCCGACCAGGCGTGGGCGTCGACCGTGAGGCAGTAGTCGTCGACCGCGGCCGGGACGAGCGCCTCGACGTCCCCCGCCCCGACGCCGGCCTCCGCGCAGGTCGGAAAGCCCGCGTCGGCAAGGAGGCGGCGGACGGCGCGCACCACCCGCGAGCCGTCTCGGGAGCCGTCGTCGGGCTCGCCGAGCGCGTCGGCCACACGCTCGAGCCGGTCTGGGCACGACGCGCGCGAGACGTCGAGCGTCTCGGCCAGGACGAGGCCCACCGCCAGGCCGTGGGGCAGGTGCAGGCCCGCGCCGATCGCGTGTCCCAGCGCGTGGTCGGCGCCGCAGTCGGAGAGGTTCATCGAGAGGCCGGCGAGCAGGCTGGCGAGCGACATCTCGGCACGGGCCTCACGGTCCGCGCCGTTCGCCACGGCGCGGGCGTAGCCGGCGGCGACGTGGCGGCAGGCCTCCAGGCCGAGTGCGACCGACCCGGGGTTGCCGTTCCGGACGGTGACGCCGCCGATGGCCTGGGCAAGGGCGTCGGCGCCCGTCTCCATCGTCGCAGCCCGCGGCAAACCGAGGGTGGCGAGCGGGTCGACGAGCGCGTGCTGCGCGCGCATGAGCGGCGAGGCGATGCCGAGCTTGCGGCCGCTCTCCGGGTCGGTCACCACCGAGCCGCCCGACACCTCCGAGCCCGTGCCGGACGTCGTGGGCACGGCGACCAGGGGGATCGTGGGCTCGGCGACCCGGACCCGGCCGGCGTAGAGCTCGGCCGCCGCGACGCCCTGCGAGAGCGCCGCCCGGGCGCCCTTGCCGACGTCGAGCGCCGACCCGCCGCCGATCGCGACCACGGCGTCGGGCTCGAGCGCAGCCAGCCGCTCGGCGATCTCCGCCACCATGGCGATCGTCGGCTCGCCGGCCGGCTTCACGAGCGTCTCGACGCCGCCGGCGAGCTCCGCGACCGCCTCGTCGGCGACCGCCACCGGCCGCCGGGACCGGAGCTCCGAGAGGACGTCGGGGAGGGCGCTGGATGCGCCCTCCCCGAACTGGATGCGGACGGGGAGGTCGAACCCGAACGCGGCGATCACGCCGCGGCCGGCTCCGTCTCGCCGACGAGCTCCTCGGCGCGCCCGCCCGGCACCATCGTCAGCGTCGCCACGACGCCCGCGATGGCGAGGATGGCCCCGACCAGGAAGGCGGCCGAGTAGCCGTCCACCGCCGCGAGGAGCGGCAGTTGCGGCGTCGGCGCGTGGCTCGTCGCGTAGTCGGCCGCGCGGGTGAAGGCGACGGTCGACAGAATCGCCGTCCCCAGCGCGCCGCCGATCTGCTGCGACGTGTTGATGATGCCCGAGGCGACGCCCGCCTCGGCCTGGTCGACGCCCACGAGCGCCGCGATCGTGACCGGCACGAACGAGAAGCCCAGGCCGATGCCGGCCAGCACGAAGCCCGGCGCCAGGTCGCCCACGTACGAGCCGCCGACCGAGACCTGGCTGAAGTAGATCAGCCCGGCCGCGGTGAGGCTCATGCCGATGGCCAGCACCGTGCGCACGCCGATCCTCGTGACGAGTGCCTGCGAGGCGCCCGCCGAGATGACGATCACGGTGGCGACGAGCAGGTAGCCGATGCCGGTCTTGAGCGGCGAGTAGCCCAGCACCTGCTGCATGTAGAGCGTGAGCAGGAAGAACATCGAGAAGATCGATGCCCCCAGCATGAGCCCGACCACGTTCGCGCCCGAGAGGGAGCGGTTGCGGAAGAGCCGCAGCGGCATGAGCGGAGCGTGTGTCCGCCGCTCGGTGGCGAGGAAGCCGCCGAGCAGCACGGCCGACGCCACGAACATGCCGATGGTGCGCGGCGCCGTCCAGGAGTGGTCCACGGTCTGCACCAGCGCGTAGACGAGGAGCGAGAGGCCGCCCGTCACGAGCGCGGCGCCGAGCAGGTCGAACGTGCGTCGGCCCTCCTCCACCCGGCTCTCGCGAAGGAAGCGGGGGCCGAGGGCGATGACGGCGATGCCGACGGGGACGTTGATGTAGAAGATCCACGACCAGTTGAGCTGGTCGGTCAGGATCCCGCCGAGGAGGACGCCCGCGGCGCCTCCGGTTCCGGCGACGGCGCCCCAGATGCCGAGCGCCTTGTTGCGCTCAGCGCCCTCCTGGAAGGTCGTCGTCAGGATCGAGAGCGCGGCCGGCGAGATGATCGCCGCGCCGATTCCCTGGATCGCCCGGGCGGTGATGAGCATCGCCTCGGACGTCGCCAGGCCGCAGACGAGCGACGCGCCCGAGAACAGCGCGAGCCCGACCAGGAACATGCGCCGCCGGCCGAGGAGGTCGGCGGAGCGGCCGCCCAGCATGAGCAGGCCGCCGAAGGTCAGCGTGTACGCATTGATCACCCACGACAGGTCGGTCTCGTTGAAATCGAGCGCCGTCTTGATCGTGGGGAGCGCCACGTTGACGATGGCGATGTCGAGCACCACCATGAACTGGACCGCGCAGAGCAGGAAGAGCGCGAGCCCCTTGCGGTCTTGTGCGTGTGGCATGAGGGTGGAATCTCCAATGAGTGGTTTCGATACGGACCAGTGGTGTATCATAATCTGGACAGCATGGCAATCACCGAACCGTCACCGCCCGCCCGGCCACCAGGCCGGCCGCGGAACGCCGCCGCCGACCGCGAGATCGTGGCGGCGACGCTGCGCCTGCTGAGCCGCGAGGGCTACGACGGCACCTCGATCGAGGCCGTCGCCGCGGAGGCCGGCGTCACGCGCGCCACCGTCTACCGGCGCTATCCGACGAAGGCCGACATGGTCACGGCCGCCGTGTGCGAGATGTCCGAGGCCAAGGAGCCGGGGGCGTGCGGAGACCCGCGCACGATGCTGATCGGGCTCCTGCGCGGGTTCCACGAGTGCGTGGGCCCGAACGACGGCCTCGGGATCGCCGCCTCGCTCTACCTCCAGCGGCACGAGCATCCCGAGATGCTGGACTCGTTCCGCGAGCGCGTCATCCACCCGACCCGGCGCCAGATGGAGGCCCTCCTGAAGCTGGCCCGCGACCAGGGGGCGATCCCGCCCGACTCGGATCCCGAGACCATGATCGAGATGCTGATCGGCTCGTATCTCTACCGCACGCTGGCGGGCCGGCCGATCCCGAGGAACTGGCCGGAGCGGATGGTCGCGGCCGTGTGGCCGGCCGGCGCAGCCTGATCCAGGGCCGGTTGCGATCCCGGCGGCCGGGGCATGGAGGCCGGAGTGAGCGACGAGGGAGCGCCCTCCGGCGGTAGTCGCACGGCCACGGCCTACGCCCGGCTGGTCGTCGCGCTGCGCTGGCCGATCCTGATCGCCTGGGTTGCGGCGACGGGCTACGTGGTCCTCGAGGTGCCCGAGCCGGCCGCCGGGCCCAGCGACCTGATCTCGCTCGTCCCCAAGCATGCGCCGGCGCTGACGGCGACCCGGCGGGCCGCGGAAGCCTTCGACGTGCCGTTCTCGGCGGAGGTCTCGGTGGTGGAGCGCGATCCGCGCGGGCTCTCGGTGCAGGAGCAGCGCCGCGCGGTGAACCAGGCGCTGGCGATCGACCGGCCCTCGGGCGGGGGCGACCCGCCGTTCCTCGTCCTGCCGGTGACGAACACCGCCGGCGCCGTGCCGGGCTCGAGGGAATCCTCGACCGGCGTCATCAGCTACTTCACGTTCCCGCCCGCCATGTCGGTCGAGGGCCGCATGCAGGCGGTGAGGCACTACATGGCCGACGCCCGCCGGGCCGGCGCCCCCGTCGTGGGCCGCACCGGGATCCTGCCGGCGCAGCTGCACGAGGGCACGCTCGTCGAGGACGCCCTTCCCTACGTCGAGGCCGCGACCGTCATCATGGTGGCGCTCGTCGTCGGGCTCATGTTCCGGTCGCTGGGCGCCCCGCTCGTGACGCTCGCCACCGTCGGCGCCGCCTATCTCATGGCGCTACGCGCAACCGACCGCCTGAGCGACGCCACCGGCCTCACGCTGCCCGACATCCTGAAGCCGCTCATGGTCGCGCTCGTGCTCGGGATCGTCACCGACTACACCATCTTCTACGCGTCGACCATGCGCCGGCTGGTCACGTCGGGCGTCCCGCGCGTCGAGGCGGCCCGCCGGGCGACCGCCATGATCACGCCGATCGTGCTCGCGGGCGGAGTGATCCTGGCGGCCAGTCTGGCCGCGCTCCAGGTGGCGCAGCTCAGCTTCTTCCGCGCGGTCGGCCCCGGCCTCGCCGCAGCCGTCCTCGTGGCGCTGGCGGCGGCGATGACGCTCGTTCCAGCCGCCCTGGCGATCTTCGGGCGGGCGCTCTTCTGGCCCAGCCTCTCGCCGGGCGACGACGGGTCGGAGGAGCGCGGGATCGCGGGCCTTCGCGCCAGGGTCGCACGGGTGCAGGCGCGCCGGTTCGCGGGGCTGGTCATGGTCGCGGTCTGTCTGGCCGTCCTCGCCGTCGCGGCCTGGCAGGTGCCGAACATGCAGCTCGGCTTCACGTCGATTCACGGCCTGCCCTCGGACGCGCAGGAGCGCCGGGCGGCGAACGCGGTCGGGCGCGCCTTCGCCCCGGGCATGCTGGCGCCGACCCAGATCCTGGTCGAGGGATCGGGCGTGGGCGACGATGCGGCGCTCGCGCGGCTCCAGGCGGCGATCCGGCGCCAGCCGGGCGTCGCCGCAGTCGTGGGGCCGGCGGAGCAACTCGCAGGCAGCGACGTGGCCGCGTTTCGCCAGGGTGACGCGGCCCGCTACATCGTGGCCTTCGACTCCGACCCGCACGGCGCGGCGGCGATCGACGACGTGAGCCGTCTTCGCGACCGCCTGCCGGGCCTGGCGCGGTCGGCGGGCCTGGCTTCGGCGCACATCTCGGTCGCGGGCGACACGGCCCTCGCCGACGACACCATCTCGGCGATGGAGACGGACCTCATGAAGGTGGCGGCCGTCGTGCTCGTGCTGAACTTCATCCTGCTCGCGGCCTTCCTGCGCGCGCTCGTGGCGCCGGTGCTGCTCGTGCTCTCGAGCGCCCTCAGCGTCGCGGCGGCGATGGGCATCACCGCCTGGGTGTTCCAGACGTGGCTCGGCCACGGCGAGATCACCTATTACGTCCCGTTCGCGGCGTCGGTCCTCTTGGTGTCGCTCGGCTCGGACTACAACGTCTTCATCACCGGGCTGGTGTGGCAGGAGGCGCGCGGCCGGCCCGTGCGCGAGGCGCTCGCCAGGGTCGCGCCGCGGGCGGCCGGGGCGATCCGAACCGCCGGGATCACGCTGGCGCTCAGCTTCGGCATGCTTGCCATCATCCAGGTGCGAGCCTTCTGGGAGTTCGCGTTCGCCATGGCAACAGGCATCCTGCTCGAGACGTTCGTGGTCCGGCCGCTCCTCGTGCCGGCGCTGGTGGCGCTCTTCGGCGAGGCGGCGGGCTGGCCGGGCAACCGGCTCCAGGAGCCGGAGCCGGCGTCCGCCCATGGCGACTGAGGCGCTCGCCGCGGCTGTGACGCATTGGCGGCGGCCGGCCTGGGCGGAGGTCGGGCTGGCGGTTGCCGTGGCGATGGTGCTCGCCGACGCATCGGTCGTCGTGCTGGCACTGCCCGACATGCTGACGGCGCTCGATGCGACCGTCACGGGCGTCTCCTGGGTCATCACGGCGTTCAACCTGGCGGTCGCGCTCGCGGCGGTGCCGGCCGCGCTGGCCGCCCGCCGGCTCGGCGCCGTGCGCGTCGAGGCTCTGGGCCTCGTCGTCTTCGCCGCAGCGTCGGCCGCCGCCGGCCTCGCCGGCGACCTCGGCACGGTCATCGCGGCC
>JAICKX010000139.1 GCA_025927685.1 Thermoleophilia bacterium
ACGGTCCGCTCGAGGCGGGCGATCTGCGGTGACTGTTCGTCGTTCATATCCCCGAAGGTAGGGGAGCGGGCGCGGCATGGCGTCGGGGGAATCCCTCGACACGCGGACGCCGGGCGCGGCGTACAGTGCGGAGATGACCGCGACTCCTCCACACCAGGGCCCGCAGGGGACGATGGTGCCCGCGGCGCGCAGCGCCCGCCCCATCGACCCCGGCGTGACCATCGGTCACGTCCACCTGCGCACGGCCGCCATCGACCGCGTCCGAGCCTTCTACGTCGACGTGCTCGGGTTCGACGTGATCATGGAGGCACGCGACGTCCCCGGGTGGGGCACGACCGGCGACATGCTGTTCGTGTCGGCCGGCGGCTACCACCATCACCTCGGGTTCAACACGTGGAAGTCCGCCGGGGGCGGGCCGCAGCCCGACGGCGTGGCGGGCCTGCACCACGTGGCGATCCGCTACCCGTCGCGGCCTGCGCTGGCGGACGCGCTGCGGCGGCTGCGCGAGGTCGACTGGCCGATCCGGCAGGCGACCGACCACGGCACCCACGAGGCGATCTACCTGGGCGACCCCGACGGCAACGACCTCGAGCTCATGTGGGATCGGGTGCCGGACGAGTGGCCGCGCGACGCCGGCGGGCGAATCGCGTTCGCCGACAGCGACCTCGATCTCGACGCGCTTCTGCGGGACGCACCCGGGGTCTGAGGCAGGCCCGGACAGGGAGGGATGACCATGCAGCTCACGAGGGACGGCACGGCGACCGGAGTGGGGCCGGCGGAGTGGTTCACGGGCACCGTCTTCCTCGACACGCTGGCGTCGCCGTCGAACGGCTCGCGCCTGAGCGCGAGCAGCGTGCGATTCACGCCCGGCGCGCGCACGGCCTGGCATACGCATCCCCACGGCCAGACGATCGTCGTTGTCGAGGGGGTCGGCCGCGCCCAGCGCCGCGGCGGCCCCGTGGAGGAGATCCGGCCGGGCGACCGCGTCTTCTTCGAGCCGGGCGAGGAGCACTGGCACGGCGCGGCGCCGGACCGCTTCATGACGCACATCGCCATGCTCGACGTCGGCGACGACGGCCGGGCGGCCGACTGGGGCGCCCGTGTGACAGACGAGGAGTACGGGGGCCGCGCCGGGTGAGCCCCGCGCGGTCTGACTCGACGCGGTCAGGCACCGGTGGCTCGAGCGACGAAGGCGTGTAACGTCGGCGCCGTGAAGTCGCCGCTCGTTCTCGGCCGCCCGCAGATCCTGGCGTTCCGCCGGCGGGCCGGGGGGCTCGACGAGCGACTCCCACGGGGGGCCGCATCGCTGCGCCGGGCTGCGTGGGCCGGCCTCCAGGACAGCATGCCGCGGGCGGCGCTGCTCTCGATCCACGCCCGGGTCGAGGGCGCGGAGCCGTCGAGCTGGGAGGATCCCGCGCTCGTCCAGCTCTGGGGGCCGCGGTACTCGGCGTACGTCGTCGCGGCCCCCGACGTGGCGGTCTTCTCGCTCGGCCGGCTGCCGGACGACGAGAAGGGCCGGCGCAGGGCCGAGGACACGGCGGCGCGCCTGCACGCCCACCTGGGCGGCGCCCGAATGCGCTACGGCGACGCGGGGGACGCCCTTGGCGTCAACCCGAACGCGCTGCGCTACGGAGCGCCGACCGGGAGGATCCTGATCCGCTGGGAGGGCGCCCGCCAGCCGACGGTCTGGACGGTGCCGCGGCCCGACGTCGACCCCTTCGACGCCCAGCTCGAGCTGGCCCGCCGGTACCTGCACGTGTTCGGCCCGACGACGGCGGCGGCGTTCGCCAGGTGGGCCGGGATCTCCGGCCGGGCGGGCACGGCGGCCTTCGACGCGCTGCGCCCGTCGCTCGTCGCGGTGCGGACGCCGGCGGGGGAGGCGTGGATCCTCGCGAGCGACGAGCCCGGGTTCCGGGCCGAGCCCGGGCCTGCCGCTCCCGCCCGGCTCCTGCCGAGCGGCGACGCGTTCTTCCTCCTCCACGGCGCAGACCGGGCGCTCCTCGTCCCGGACGCCCGCCGCCAGAGCGAGCTCTGGACGCCGCGCGTGTGGCCGGGCGCGATCCTCCTGAAGGGCGAGGTGCGCGGGATCTGGCGGCGCGCCAACGAGGTCGTGGCGGTGGAGACCTGGGGCAAGGTGTCGCGAGCCGAGCGGGACGCGATCGAGGCGGAGGCGGCGTCGCTCCCGCTGCCGGGCCTCGAGCGTGAGATCAGCGTCCGGTGGGGCGAGTGACGCCGCTGAGCCTTGGGCTCAGCGCACCAGCCGCTGCTCCAGGCCGTCGAGGATGAGGTCCAGCCCGAAGAGGAACTCCTCCTCGTGGGTGAACGTCCTCTCCTGGAGCGCGAAACCGTAGATGCAGGCGTCCTGGACGGAGCATGCGTGGGTCGCCATCGGCCGAGAGCCCGGCCTCGCGCAGGCACGCGAGCACGGCCTCGTGGAGGGCGAGGTTCGCCTGCCCCGGGCTCGGCCGGCCCTCCATCAGCCCGACCGCCCACGGATGCCCTTGAGCGCCGCTCGCGCCGAGATCGCCCACGTTCGCATCTCCAGCTTCCAGTCCCCGCTGGCTGACGGCGGCTCGATCTCGGCGACGACGACGTCGACCATGCCGCCCAGCAGGTGCTCCTTCCCGGCGATGTGGTTGTAGAGCGACATGGCCTCCACACCGAGGGCCGCGGCCAGCTTGCGCATGCTGAGCTGCTCCAGCCCGCGCTCGTCGGCGAGCCGACAGCGGTGCCGAGCACGCGCTCGCGGGTGAGGCCGGCGCGGCGGAGCGCGTCGGGCGAACGCCTTCGATGCTGTACCTCATCACCATCGCCGTCTCGATCCCCGCGCTCTGGCTCTTCCAGCCGGTGCTCGACGATCCCGCCGGCTACGTCGCCGGCGCGGGGTATGACAACCGCATCTTCATGGCGTGTTTTCTCGAGCTGCTCGTGGTCATCGCCAACGTCGGAACCGCCGTCGTCGTGTATCCGCTCCTCAAGCGCGAGAACGAGATCCTGGCAGTCGGCTATGTCACGGCCCGGCTCGTGGAGTGCACATTCATCCTGGTCGGCATCCTGAGCGTCCTCGCCGTGGTCACGTTGCAGCAGAGCCCGTCGGAGGGGGACCGCGCGACGCTGGGCACGATCGCCTACACCCTCGCCGCCATCAAGGACCGGACGTTCCTGCTCGGGCCGGGACCATCGGCGGGATCGGGAACGGGCTGATGCTCGGCTACCTGATGTACCGATCGGGGCTCGTCCCGCAGCGCATGGCGATGCTCGGGCTCGTCGGCGGGCCGCTCATCTGCCTGTCCGGCATCGCGGTGATGTTCGGCGTCGACGAGCCGGGCGGCACGCTCCAGGGCATCGCGACCGTGCCCGAGTTCCTGTGGGAGCTTCTGCTCGGCATCTACACGGCGGTCTGGGGGTTCACGGCCGCGCCATCCTGTCGGCGGCGCGCCGCGACGGCGCCCTGGCGACGGCCTCCGCGTAGCCACACCGGCGTTCCGTCCTGGGAGTATCCTGAGGAGCGGACGGGACGTCTTCCGAGCGACGCAAAGTGAGGAGAGCATGGGGACGATGACGATCGACTACGCGGTGACGAATCCGGCGACGGGGGAGCAGCTCAAGGTCTACCCCACCATCACGGACGACGAGCTGGACGCGGCCATCGCGCTGGCGCACGAGACCCACCGGAACTGGCTGCGCTCGAGCAGCGTCGAGGAGCGCGCCAAGCTGGTGCGGCGCGTGGGCGAGCTGCACAGCGAGCGGCGCGAGCAGCTGGCCGAGATCACGGTCCGCGAGATGGGCAAGCCCATGGAGCAGGCGCTCGGCGAGGTCGACTTCTGCGTCGACATCTACGGGTACTACGCGGACAACGGGCCCGACCTGATGAAGGACGAGCCGATCAAGCTGCTCGCGGGCGAGGGCTCGGCGATCATCCGCCGCAGCTCGCTGGGCGTGATCCTCGGGATCATGCCGTGGAACTTCCCGACCTATCAGGTTGCGCGGTTCGCGGGGCCGGGCCTGATCATCGGGAACGCCGTGCTGCTGAAGCACGCGCCGCAGTGCCCGGAGACCGCCGAGGCGCTCCAGGCGATCTACCTCGAGGCCGGCTTCCCCGAGGGCGCCTACGTCAACATCTACGCGACGAACGACCAGATCGCCAAGGTGATCGCCGACCCGCGCGTCCAGGGCGTGTCGGTGACGGGCTCGGAGCGGGCCGGTGCCGCGGTGGCCGAGATCGCCGGCCGGAACCTGAAGAAGGTCGTGCTGGAGCTGGGTGGCTCCGATCCGTTCATCCTGCTCAGCACCGACGATCTCGACGCGACCGTCGACGCGGCCGTGTCCGCGCGCCTGGACAACGCCGGCCAGTCGTGCAACGCGGCGAAGCGGTTCGTCGTGATCGACGAGCTGTACCAGCCGTTCCTCGAGAAGTTCACGGCGGCCATGACGGCATGGAAGACCGGCGATCCCAGCGCCGAGGGCACCGAGATCGGCCCGCTGTCCTCGAGCACCGCGGCGGATCGCCTCCAGGATCAGCTCGACCGGGCGATCAAGGGCGGTGCCAAGGTCGTCGCCGGGGGCGAGCGAGACGGCAACTTCTTCTCGCCGATGGTGCTGACGGACGTCACGCCCGAGAACGACGCCTACCGCGAGGAGCTGTTCGGGCCGGTCGCGGTCGTGTATCGCGTGTCGTCTGAGGACGAGGCGGTGAAGCTCGCCAACGACACGCCGTTCGGGCTCGGCTCCTACCTGTTCACGACCGACAGGGAGCAGGCCGACCGGGTCGCGAACAAGATCGACGCCGGCATGGTGTACGTCAACATCGTCGGCGCGGACGGGGCCGAGCTGCCGTTCGGCGGCGTCAAGCGGTCCGGCTCCGGCCGCGAGCTCGGCAGGTACGGCGCCGACGAGTTCGTGAACAAGAAGCTGATCCGGGTCGGCTGACCGGCCGGGGCGGCCTCAGGCTGGGCGGGGCGCGTTCCGTCCCCGCCCAGCCCGGGGCGTCAGCCGGGGAGCTCGGCATACTGCGGCGCGTCGTCGCCGATCTCGTGCCACTTGGCCTTGTAGGCGACCAGCTGGTGGAAGCTGGGCTTCATGTCGAGGTCGGACAGGAGGCCCGCCGCCACGAAGTAGACCGCTCCGAGATCGTCGTAGAGGCTCGACCCGCAGTTGCTACAGAAGTTGCGGGGCGCGAGGTGGCTCTCGTAGGTCTTCACCAGGTCCTGGCCCTTGGTGAACTCGAAGTTCTCCTTGGCCACAACCACACCTGCCAGGCTCGATCCGACCCAGTGCTGGCAGCGCGAGCAGTGGCAGTACCCCAGCGACTGCGGGTCCGTGATCTCCAGCTCCACACCGCCGCAGAGGCACGTTCCCGTGAGCGTCTCGGACATTTGGAGTCCCCTTCCCGTAGCGGCCGAAACGACGTCGGCCACGGTACCAGACCGGGGATCAGCATCTCACGGAACGGGAACGGCCTCCCGGCGACGCGGGAGCTGGCGTCGAGGCACGAGGTCGCCGGCGTCGACGTCTCAGCGGAGCAGCCCTGCCCATGGCTCGGCGTGCGGGTGTTCATCAATACCATGCCCACCGAGGACCTCGTGCAGCTGCTCCGGGAGGCCGGCTTCTCGGTCGTGAGCACCGAGCTCGAATCGCAGCTGGAGGGGGACCGGCCGATCGACTATGCCTGGATCGTCGCAGAGAAGACGCGTTAGGACCGTGGTGATCGCCGGCGGCGGCCCGACGGGGCTGATGCTGGCGGGCGAGCTGAAGCTGGCGGGGGTGGACGTCGCAATCGTCGAGCGGCGCCCGAACCAGGAGCACGAGGGCACGCGCTCCCGCGGGCTCCAGTCGCGCACGATCGAGGTGCTCGATCAGCGCGGGATCGCCGATCGATTCCTCGCGGAGGGGCAGACGGCGCAGGTCGGGAGCTTCGCCAGGGTGCGCCTCGACCTCAGCGGCTTTCCCACCCGGCACAACTACGGCCTCGCCCTGTTGCAGAACCACTTCGAGCGCATCCTGACCGGTTGGGTCGGCGAGCTGGAGGTGCCGATCGTGCGCGAGCGGGAGGTGACGGGCTTCACGCAGGACGGCGCCGGCGTCGACGTCGAGCTGTCCGACGGCCGGACGGTCCAGGCGGAGTTCCTCGTCGGCTGCGACGGCGGCCGCAGCCTGATCCGGAAGGCCGCCGGCATCGAGTTCCCGGGCTGCGACCCGTCGGTCGTCTCGCTCATCGCCGAGGTCGAGATGCGCGAGGAGCCGGCGTGGGGCATCCGCTACGACGAGAACGGCACGCAGGCCATCGGCAAGCTGGAGGACGGGCGGGTCGGCGTCGTCGTGACCGAGCGGTATGCGGGACAGGCTGGTTCGCCGACGCTGGCGGATCTGAGCCGCGCGCTCGTCGCGGCCTACGGGACGGACTACGGGGTGCACAGCCCGACCTGGATCTCCCGGTTCACGGACATGACGCGGCAGGCTGCGTCCTACCGGGAGGGGCGGGTGCTGCTGGCGGGCGACGCGGCGCACGTGCACTACCCGGTCGGCGGCCAGGGTCTCAACGTCGGCGTGCAGGACGCGGTGAACCTGGGCTGGAAGCTGGCACAGGTCGTCAGGGGCACATCGCCGGAGAGCCTGCTCGACACCTACCACGCCGAACGTCACCCGGTCGCTGCCCGCGTGCTCCAGACCACCATGGCGCAGACCGCGCTCACCCGCGCCGAGGCGCGGATCGACGCCCTGCGCGACACCATCGCCGGGCTGCTGAGCGTGGAGGAGGCGCGCACGCGGCTCGCCGCGGAGCTGTCCGGCCTGGACATCCGCTACGACCTCGGCGAGGGGCATCCGCTGCTCGGGCGCCGCATGCCCGACCTCGACGTGGTCACCGACAGCGGAACGGTGCGCGCCTTCGCCCTCCTGCACGATGCCCGGCCGGTGCTGCTGAACCTGGGCGCGGGCCACAGCGTCGACGCTGCGCCGTGGGTGGATCGCGTCAAGCAGGTCGACGGCCACGTCGACGGCGTGTGGGAGCTTCCGGCACTTGGAGAGGTCGCCGCTCCGACCGCGGTCTTGATCAGGCCGGACGGGCACGTCGCGTGGGTGGGTGAGGGGACCGGCGAGGGGCTGGCCGACGCGCTCACCAGGTGGTTCGGGGCACCGCGGCCGTCGTGACCGCCGTGCTCACGGGGTGAACAGCCTCCAGTGCCCCTCGGAGACGACCTCGACGTGGCCGTCGACCACCTGGATGGCCGTCTGATCGTCGATCGCATATGCCGGTCCCGGTATCCCGGTGGCCCAGTGCTCTGCGTGCGCCATCGAGTTGTCCGGCAAGTCCTCGTGATCCACGTGCGGGAAGATCGAGAACTCGACGATTCCCAGCGCGTCATCACCGCCGCCGGGCGGCTGCCAGACGACGGCCTCCGCGCCGATGTGGGGGGTCATCACCATGCTGCCTCCGCTCAGCCCCACCCAGACCGTGTCGAGCGAGGGCAGGAGGTCTGCCAGCCCGGACTGCCGCCTCCAGTGGCACAGATACAGGGAATCGCCGCCGTCCGCCAGCAGGACGTCGGTCTCCTTGACCGCGGGCACCCACGGCTCTTCATCCATGCTGGGGAGCGCGGTGTGCTCCAGCGCGCCCAGG
>JAICKX010000127.1 GCA_025927685.1 Thermoleophilia bacterium
CGCCTCACCTGCTTGGGCGCCTTCTTGCTCTTCGGCACCTCGGCCCACAGCGGGTCGGTGACGCCGTTTCGGGCGAGCACGCGGCGGAGCTCGGGGAGGCCTCCTCCGACGCTCTTGCCGCTGTGCGCGATCACGGCGACCGTGGTCACGCCGCCTCGCCTTCGCGCGCGGCGCCGGCCGCACGGGCGGCCAGGAGCGCGATCACGAGGCAGCCGATCCCGATGAGAAGGCCGGCAGCGACATCCGTCGGGTGGTGCATCCCGCGATACATGCGCGCGAGCGCCACGAGCAGCGGGACGGCGATCGCCACGAGCCAGATCAGGACGCGCAGCGCGGTCGACCGCACCCACGCGGTGAGGAGCAGGGCGATGCCGCAGTAGACGGCGACCGACGCGGCCGTGTGGCCGGAGTAGAAGCTGTCGTTCACCGGCAGGTCGTCCAGCCGGCGGACATGCGGCCGCTGGCGGTCGATCGCGATCGTCGCGATCCGGTAGGTCGCGGCCTCGACCGCGATCGCGGTGACGATGAATGCCACGGCGCGCCACCGTCGCCGGACCGCCGCCACGATGACCGTCAGGGTAACGAGTGCCGGGATGGCGTACACATCACCGATTCCCGAGAGCCAGAACGAGGCGTCGGTGCGAAACGCGGTGCGATGGTCCGCCAGCCACACGTTCACGTGCTCGTCTCGATGGCCGAACCCGTGCTCCGGAAGCGCGTAGTGCTGGAGCGCCCACCCGGCAGCGACGGTCGCGGCGGCGAGGACGGCGAACCCCACGAGCGCAACCACGGTGAACGCCCATACGGGGTGGCCGGTCATCCGGTGGCCGATCCGCGCCGAAGCACCGCGAGCGTCCAGCAGCGCGGGCCTGGACCCGTCACGAGCGGCCGTCTCCGCGTGGGTGTCGCGCGATGACCGGGCTGCCTGTGGTTGGACAGTCACGATGGCCCCAGTTTTCCCGCCGCTCGACACGGGCAAACTGCTTCGGGTGCCTGTCATCGCCCTCCTCGTCGTCTCGGCGGCCGCCGGCCTCCTGGCCTGGCGGGCGGCTTCGGCGGCGCTCGGCACGTGGTGGGGACGGGCTCCGGGAGCCGCCGTCGCGCGCGAGCTCCGCGAACATGGCCGGGTCGCCCGATTCGTGCGCGGGCGCCTCGACGCGGAGGTCGCGACCGGGCTGGCGCTCACGCTCGCCCTCGCGGCGATCGCCGTCGCCGGGATCCTGGTCGGCGTGCTCGCGCTGCTGGTGCGCCGGAGCGACGCCCTCGCCGGCGTGGACTCGTCCGCTGCCCGGTGGGCCCAGGAGCACAACGGCGCGGCGACGCACCGCATCCTCCAGGAGGTCACGAACCTGGCCTCGACCGAGTGGGTCGTTGTGATCGCGGTCGTCGTCGGCGCCGTCGAGTGGGCGCGCGTCCCCAGCCGCTGGATCCCCGCCTACCTGACGGCCGTCACCCTCGGCGACTCGCTGGTCACGAACGCCGTGAAGGATGCGGTCGACCGGGCCCGGCCGGCGATCGATCCCGTCGCGGCCACGCTGGGGCCGTCCTTCCCCAGCGGTCACTCCTCCACCGCGGCCGCGTTCTTCGCCGCCCTCGCCCTGCTCGCCGGACGGCGCCGCACGCACGCCCGGAAGGCCGCCCTGGCCGGGCTCGCGGCCGGGACGGCCGTGGCCGTGGCGTGCAGCCGGGTCCTGCTCGACCTGCACTGGCTCTCCGACGTGATCGGCGGGCTGGCGCTCGGGTGGGGCTGGTTCGCCCTGTGCACCGCCGCCTTCGGCGGCTGGCTCGTGAAGTTCGGCGCGCCCGTCGAGGCGGCCGCGGCTCAGCCGGCCCGGGCCCGGGATCCCTCGGCGAGCACGCGCGTGTGAAGCGACCGCAGCGAGTCCGACGGCTCGCCCTCTTCGGAGCGATAGATCGTCGCCTCGGCGCGGCGGCCGTCGAGCTCCACGATGCCGATCGAGTTGTGGTACGTGGGACCGGCGCGATACCGCCACCGCACGCTGGGTGGCTTCACCCCGGCCAGCCGGGCGAGCCCGCGCATCGCGCCCGCGGCGAGCGGCGTGCTCATCAGCCCCACGAGCCGGCGCTGCATCGGCGAGAGCGGGTTTCGAAACGGCGAGCACACGAGCTGGTGCACACGGCTTCGCGAGGAGTCGCTCCGGCCCAGCGAGACCTCCGCGATGTAGGCGTTGTGAATGTCGCCGCCGACGAGGGTGATCGACGCGGGCGCGCGTCCGCCCCGGCTCCCCGTCGCGACGTCGCGCAGCAGATCGACCATGGCGGTGAACGACACCTGGAACGCGGCCCAGTGTTCCAGGTCGAACGCGCGCCGCAGCCGCTCGCCGAGCCATGCCGCCGGACGCCCCCACGCCCCGGCGCACACCGCCTCGTTCCAGGCTTCGAGGTAGTGGATGCCGCCCGCGAGGAAGACCGGCAACGTGCTCACGATCACGAGGTGGTCGACCGCCTCGTGGCTGCGGTCGGCGATCCAGGCCCACTCGTCCTCGTCGACCAGCTCCCGGTGGCCGTCGTCGAGGACGCGCGCCGCCCGTGAGTCGACGACGATCACGCGCGAGCGGCCGAAGTCGCGCGAGGAGGCCCATCGCGTCGCGGCGGACTCGCGGTCGGCTCGCTCGGCAAACCGCTCCAGCTCGGGGCCGATGTCCCCGGCGGCCGACATCGCGGTCCGGTACATCTCATCCTCGCCCAGCTCCGGCGGCGCCAGGTTGCCGAGGTGCTGGTAGACCCAGTAGGCCATGTAGGCGCCGGTGATCCTGGCCCGCCACCACGGCTGGGAGCGGATGTCCTCGAGCCACTGCCACGAGATGTTCCAGTCGTCAATCACGTCGTGGTCGTCGAAGACCATCAGGCTCGGGACCGTCGAGAAGAGCCAGCGGATGTCGGCGTCGGTCCAGGCCTCACGGTAGAGGCGGGTGTACTCCTCGAAGTCGGCGATCTCCTCGCCGGGCGGCTGGGACGTGTCGCGCCGTGATCGGATGTACTCGAGCGTCTCGGGCGACACCTCGTCGGCGTACACCTGGTCGCCGCACAGGAGCAGCCCGTCCGGCCACGGCTCGAGCCCCTCCTGGAGGCGGCGCGAGTACGCCCACAGCGCGTCGACGCCGAAGCCGTGCTCCTCGTCCGGCGGCCGCGTGTACGGCTCCCGCTCGGGCGCCCCGACCCGGCACGACCCGAACACGAGCCGGGCCCGGTCCTCACCCTCGCGGGTGTGGATCGCGCTCGGCGGGTGCGGGCTGTCGGGCAGCGGCCAGACCGGCTCGCCGTCGAGACGCACCTCGTACTCGAGGACGCTCCGCTCGGGCAGCCCCTCGAGCGGCACGAGCGCGTAGTGATGCCCGGAGACCTCGAACGTCCGGGCGGACTGCCCAAGGATCTCGACCTCGCACGCGGCGTCGGTCTCGACCCACACCGTCGCCGTGGTGCGGCCGGCGTACCGAAGGAGCGGTCCGAGCAGGAGCGCAGCCATGGGGAGGGCATCTTGCACGTCCCGCCCGTCTCCGGTCGCAGTCCGGGTGATCCTGCTAGGACTCGCGCATGCAGTTCGGCGCCGAGCAGGACCTCCAGCTCCTGGGTCTCCTCGCGGCCCTCGGGGGGCTGCTCGTGCTCGCCCCGACGCTGCGCCTGCCGCTGCCGATCCTGCTGGTCTTCGGCGGCGTCGTGCTGGGGTTCGTGCCGGGACTGCCGCACGTCGTGCTGGCCCCGGACATCGTGCTCGTGGCGGTGCTGCCGCCGCTCCTCTACTCCGGTGCGTTCTTCACGTCGCTTCGCGACCTGCGCACGAATCGGCGGCCGATCGCGTTCCTGGCCTTCGGCCTCGTCGCGGCCACGATGGCGACGGTCGCGGTCGTCACCCACGCGTGGGTCGGCCTGCCGTGGGCGGCGGCGTTCACGCTCGGGGCGATCGTCTCGCCGACCGACGCGCTCGCCGCCACCGAGATCGCCTCGCGGCTGGGCGCGCCGCGGCGCATCGTCTCGATCATCGAGGGCGAGAGCCTCATGAACGACGGCACCGCCCTCGTCCTCTACCGGACCGCCGTCGGAGCGGCGGTCGGCGGGTCGTTCTCGCTCCTCGACGCGTCGGCGAGGATGGTCGTCGACGTGGCCGGCGGGATCGCCGTCGGCCTTGCGATCGGCTGGGTGGTGCGGCAGGTGCGACGGCGGCTCGACGACCCGCCGATCGAGGTCGCGATCGCCGTCCTCTCCGGCTACTTCGCCTACCTGCCGGCGATGGCGATGGGTGTCTCGGGCGTGCTGGCGGCCGTGACGATCGGCGTGTACATGGGCTGGCACACGCCGGAGCTCACGAACGAGCGCACCCGCCTCACCGGCGACGCGTTCTGGGAGATCCTCGTGTTCCTCGTGAACGCGCTCGTGTTCGGCCTCGTCGGGCTCCAGCTGCACGACATCGTCGACGCGCTCTCCGGCACGCCGACCTCGACCCTGGCCGGCTACTCGCTGGCCGTCGCAGGAACCGTGATCCTCACCAGGATCGTCGTCCTGCCCGTCGTCACCTACGTGCCGCGATGGGCATTCCGCTCGATCCGCGAGCACGACCCCTACCCGCCCTGGCAGTACCCGGCGGTCATCTCATGGGCCGGCGTCCGCGGCGCCGTCTCGCTCGTCGCCGCCCTGGCGCTGCCGAGCGACTTTCCCCAGCGCGACCTGATCGTCTTCCTGACGTTCGACGTGATCGTGGCGACGCTCGTGCTCCAGGGGCTCACGCTTCCGGCGCTGATCCGCGTCCTTCACGTGAGCGACGACGGCGGCGCGGAGCGCGAGGAGGCCAAGGCCCGGATCAAGACGGCCGAGGCGGCGCTGGCGCGGCTCGAGGAGCTGCTGGAGCAGGGAGTCGTGCATCCGCAGACGGCCGAACGGCTGCGCGGATCGCTGGGCTTCCGGCGCGACCGCTTCCTGGCCCGGTTCGACGACGGCGACGACGGCGCCATCGAGGAGCGGTCGGTCGCCTTCCAGCGCGTGATGCGCGACCTGCTGGCGGCCGAGCACGCCGCGCTCGTCGCGCTTCGCAACAACGGCGTCATCGACGACAACGTGATGCAGCGCGTCCAGCGCGATCTCGACCTGGAGGCCGCGCGTCTCGACCAGTAGCTACGGGACGATGTTGTGGTTGTGGTGGAAGACGTTCTCCGGGTCATACCGGCGCTTCAGCTCGACGAGCCGGTCGTAGTTCGGCCCGTAAGCGGCCCGGACAGCGCTCGCGTCCTGGTCGTCGCCGAGGTAGTTGAGCCACCTCCGCTTCGCGAGGTGCTCGCCCAGGGCGGCGTGGGTGTCGCGCGTCCAGGCGATGCAGGCCTCGGTGTCGGCGGGGTCTGTCCAGACGGTCGGCAGGAGCAGGTTCCAGCCCTTCTCGCGGTGAGGAATGGCGGTATCCGTCAGTCCCACCCGGCAGACGGCACCGTGGAACTGCTCGAACAGGATCGCGCTCATCTCCGAAGGCACCGTCTCGAAGCGGTCGACGACGGTGTCGATCAGCCCGTCCGAGAGCCCCGCCGTGAAGCTCGAGATCCAGTAGTTGAGGGCGCCCTTGGGATAGTGGTCGTCGAGCAGCGTGTTCATCACTGGGTACGGCATGGGGCCTACCTGCACCATGGCGGGAGAGCCCCAGCCGAGGAAGGGGGCGAGCTCGCGCTGGGCGGCCTCAGGATCGCCGGTGTGGAACACGACCATCGCCGCCACCTTGGCCCCGGAGCCGTCCGGCGCGTGTACGAGCGCGGCGAACACTGTGGCGTCGTCCGACAAGGTGTCCGCGGCGTCCCGGTAGAAGCGGAGCATGTCGCCTGCGGCATCGAGCGGGTGGGCGATCAGTCCGCCGGTCACCATGCTCACCGGGTGGAGCCGGAACTCGAACGAGGTGGCGACTCCGAAGTTGCCGCCGCCGCCCCGCAAGGCCCAGAACAAATCTGGATCGGACTCCGCGGTCACGTCCAGCACCGCACCATCGGCGTTCACGAGCTCGACGCCCAGCAGGCTGTCGGCCGCCAGACCATGCTTCGCCATGAGCCAGCCGAGCCCGCCTCCCAGCGTCAGGCCGGCGACGCCGGTCGTCGAGATGGCGCCGCCGGTGACCGCGAGCCCGTGAACCGCCGTCTCGCGGTTGAGCTCGCGCCAGGTCGACCCACCCTGGACACGTACCGTGCCCGCGCCCGGGTCGACGTGGATGCCCTTCATCGGCGCCAGGTCGACCATCAGCGCGCCGTCGACGACGGCCCGGCCGCCGACGTTATGGCCGCCGCCCCGGACGCAGATCTCCAGCCCCGCGGCGCGCGCGTACCGGACCGCGTCGGCGACGTCCGCCGTGTTGCGGCAGCGCGCGATCACCGCCGGGCGCCGGTCGATGAGCCCGTTGTGGATCGCGCGGGCGTCGTCATAGCCGGCGTCGCCCGGCTCCAAAATGCTTCCCGAGAACGCGCCGCGCAGCTCCTCGAGCTGCCCGCCGCCGGCCTCTGTCGTCGCCATCGTCTCCTCCTCGTGCAGGTCGGTGCGAGTGTACGTGACCGCGCCGGGTAGGGTTGTGGCGCCGTGCAGCTCGAGCGCGACGTCCTCCGGCTCTCCGCCGTCGACCAGGCGGCGCTCGTCCGCGCCGGCGAGATCTCGGCGCGCGAACTGGTCGAGGCGTCGCTCGCGGCGATCGAGCGGCAGAACCCGCTCCTGAACGCATTCGTCGCGCTGTGCCCGGAGCGCGCGCTCGCCGAGGCCGGCGCGGTCAAACCGGGCGACCCCCGGCCCCTGTGCGGCGTGCCGGTCGGGATCAAGGACCTGCTCTCGGCGACCGAGGGCCTGCCGACGACCGAGGGGAGCGCTGCGTTCGGCGACTGGGTCGCCGACCACGACGGCGCGCACGTCCGCCGCCTGCGCGAGGCGGGCGCCATCGTCGTCGGCAAGACGAACACGCCGGAGATGGGCCTCCGGCCGGTGACGGAGAACGCGCGCTACGGCATCACCCGAAACCCCTGGGGCACCGGCCTCTCGCCGGGCGGCTCGTCCGGCGGCAGCGCGGCGGCGGTGGCGTCGGGCATGGTCGCCCTCGCCGACGCCAGCGACCTGGGCGGCTCGATCCGGATCCCGGCGTCGTGCTGCGGCCTCGTGGGCCTGAAGCCCAGCCTGGGGCGCGTCTCGATCGGGCCCGACCTGGGAGACATCGGCGCGGGCACGCCGGCCGACTGCGTGCTCACCCGCACGGTGCTCGACACCGCGGTCGCGCTCGACGCCGTCGCCGGCCACGAGCCTGGCGAGCGCCACCACGCGCCGGCTCCGGCGACGTCGTTCGCCGACGCCGCCCGGGAGGCACCCGGCCGGCTGCGGGTCAGGCTGTGCATGGAGGCGCCGTTCGGGGCGCCGGTCGACGATGAGCCCGCGGCAGCGGCGGCGGAGGCCGCCCGTGCGCTCGAGTCGCTGGGGCATGCGGTCGTCGAGCACGTGCCCGCGTGGGAGGACGACTCCTTCCGGTCGAGCTGGTCGACGTTCACGACCGGCGCGTGCCAGCACCTGATCCGGGTGATCGAGCGCCTGCACGGCCGCCCCCTCGACCCGGAGCTGCTCGAGCCGGCGACCCGGGCCTGGTTCATCGACGCGCCGCCGGTCGCGCTCGTCGACTACCTGGAGGCCGCCGAGCGGCTGTGGGCGTTCGGGCGCCGCATCCAGGCCGGCTGGGCTTCGGACGAGGTGCTCCTCACCCCCACGCTCACCCGGCTCCCGGCGCCCGCGGGCGGAATGCGCTCACAGGCCGGCGTCACCGATGACGCTGGCCGCTTCAGCGCCCTGGTGCGGATCTGGAACGTCACCGGCCAGCCGGCGGTCAGCCTGCCGTTCGCCGAGACGGGGGCCGGCGTCCCCGTCGGCGTCCAGCTCGTCGGCGCACACGGCTGCGACGACGTGCTCCTCAGCGTCGCCGCGCAGCTCGAGGCGGCCGCCGGCTGGAAGCCGGCCGCCCGCGTCGCGGCCCCGGCTGCGGCCTGACGGCTACTTCGCCGGGAGCGACGCCGCGTAGGCGGTGCCGCGGGCGACCCAGTCGCCAAGCTGGGCGTCGGTCTCGACGTCCTCCGGCGCTACGCGGAGCCAGCCCTGCATCGAGCGGCCGCGCATCTCCATGGGCTCCGCAGGCGTCGAGGCCACCAGGTCGTCGGACTCGGCCGGGTCGACGCGGACGAGCACGCCGCCCTGGCCGCTCGCCGCGACGGCCATGTTGCCCCCGACCAGGAACGCCAGCCCGCCGAACATCTTCTGCTCCGTCAGGTCCGGCCGGGCACCCACGAGTGCACGGATCCGGCCGGCCAGCTCCTCGTCGTAGGGCATGCAGGGACGGTACCCGACACGTAAGAACCACGCGTGTGCCGACGCAAACCGAATGTGAAGGCCTCGATCGGCGAGGCCCTGACGAGGAGGACCAATGTCCACCATCGGCAGCACCGCCGCACCGGTCCGGGAGCGCGCGGGGGCCAGCCTCCGCGAGCGCATGCGCACCGACCCCGCCTACCAGGGGTTTCTGCTCCTGCGGATCGGGTTCACCGTCGCGCCCATCGTCTTCGGGCTCGACAAGTTCACGAACGTCCTGGTCGACTGGACGCAGTACCTGGCGCCCTGGATCAACGACATCATCCCCGGCTCCGCCTCGGACGCCATGTACCTGGTGGGCGTCATCGAGATCGTCGCCGGCATCGTCGTCGGCCTGCGGCCCCGCTACGGCGCGTACCTGGTCGCAGCCTGGCTCGCCGGCATCGTCGTGAACCTCCTGACCTACTCCGGCTACTACGACATCGCGCTTCGCGACTTCGGCCTCATGCTCGCCGCGCTCACCCTCGCGCGGCTGGCGTCTGTGTACGACGCACCGGGCCTGCGGCGCTAGCGCGTCTCCTCGAGCGGAGGTGCCGCCGGAGGGCGGTGCCTCCGCTCAGCCATGCTCAGGGCCTGGCGAGGAGCGCCCTCAGGCTGGCGTACTCCTCGGCGCAGGCCGGGCAGCCCTGGAGGTGGGCCCGCATCCCGAGGCAGGCCCGCGCCTCGGCGCACGCTTCCGGGGAGACGCAC
>JAICKX010000176.1 GCA_025927685.1 Thermoleophilia bacterium
CACCGCCACGGGTCCGGCCACTCGGCCGCACCAGCGAGTGCCAGACCACCGCCGCGCGTGCGGCCACTCGGCCGTACCAGCCAGTGCCACACCACCGCCCCGGCTCGCGGCCACTCGGCCGCACCAGCGAGTGCCAGACCACCGCCCCGATCGCGGCCACTCGGCCGCACCAGCGAGTGCCAGACCACCGCCGCGGGTCCGGCCACTCGGCCGTACCAGCCAGTGTCACACCACCGCCCCGGCTCGCGGCCACTCGGCCGCACCAGCGAGTGCCAATTGGCCCGGCTCACCGGTGCCGAACCCGCCCCCGCCCTCCCGAACTCAGACGACCGGCGTGCCCGGCAGGTCGGTCGGGACCTCGCGCGCCAGCACCTGCATGACCGTCGCGCCGACGTCCGCGAACGTGTCGCCGTCGTGGCGGCGGCCGATCAGCGGCGCGCCCGGGACGTGGGCGAGCAGGAGCCCGTGCTCGCGCGAGTGGTCGGTCGACGCCGTCGTGGGATCGCAGCCGTGATCCGAGGTGAGGACGAGCAGGTCGCCGTGGCGCATAGCGGCCAGGATGCCGGGAAGGCCGGCGTCGAACTCCTCGAGGGCGTCGGCGAACCCGCGCGGGTCGTTCCGGTGGCCCCAGAGCATGTCCGTCTCGACCAGGTTCGTGAACACGAGGCTGCCGTCGGCGGCGGTCCGCATCAGCTCCTCCGTCGCCGCGATCCCCTGCGCGTTCGACTCCGTGGGACGGCTCGTATCGATGTCGCAGCCGGCGAAGATGTCGCCGATCTTCCCCACGCCCTGCACTGTCGCCCCCGCCTCGCGCAGGCGCTGGAGGTGGTTCGGGCGCGGCGGCTCGAGCGAGAAGTCGTGCCGCCGGGGCGTCCGCCGGTAGTCGCCCTCCGAGCCCTCGAACGGCCGCGCGATGACCCGGCCCACCGCGTGCTCGCCGCGGAGGATCCCGCGGGCGATCCGGCAGGCCTCGTACAGCTCGTCGAGCGGGATGACGCCCTCGTGGGCGGCGATCTGAAAGACGCTGTCGGCCGACGTGTAGACGATCCAGCTCCCGGTGCGCTCGTGCTCGGCGCCGAGCCGCTGGATGATCTCCGTGCCCGACGCGGCCACGTTCCCGAGCACGCCCCGGCCGGTCGCGCGGGAGAACTCCGCGAGGATCTCGTCCGGGAAGCCGTCCGGGTAGGTCGGGAAGGGCCGCTCGGTGACGATCCCCATCATCTCCCAGTGGCCGGTGGTCGTGTCCATCCCCTTCGAGCGCTCGCGCAGCCGGCCCCACACGGCCGGCGCGTCCGGGCGGGGCGGGCAGCCGCGGACGTCCATCACGTTGCCGAGGCCGAGCGCCTGCATGGCCGGCACCTCCAGGCCGCCCACCGCCTCGGCGGTGTGCGCGAGCGTCGACGATCCCTCCGTGCCGAACTCCGCCGCGTCCGGCAGGTCTCCCACCCCGACGGCGTCGAGGACGATGACGCATGCGCGGGGCATCGCTGCGGACTCTAGGAAATCGGGAGGCCGAAGCGCGCGGTGGTGCCCTCGCCGGGCCGGCTCTCGATCGAGAAGTCGCCGCCGGCCAGGCGCAGCCGCTCGGACACCGCCTCGAGCCCGAGGTGGAGCCGCATCACGCTGCGGTCGCGGGCGCGGGCGATGTCGAAGCCCGTGCCGTCGTCGCGGACGCGCCCCTCGAGCCGGCCGCCGGCCGACCTGAGCGACACCTCGAGCCGGGTCGCGCGGGCGTGCTTGCGCGCGTTCGCAACGAGCTCCTGCACCGTCCGGTAGACGAGCGACTCGGTGCTCGGCGAGAGCCGCGCCACGTCGATCGTGACCGCGACCTGGATGCCCATGTCGCGCCGCGCCTGGTCGAGCAGCTCGCCGACGGCGTGCCCCAGGCCGTGCGACTCGAGCAGCGGCGGGCGGATCTCGAACATGAGCCGGCGCGTCCGGTCGAGCGTCGAGGACAGGAGGACGCGGGCGTCGGTCAGCGCGGTCGGGACGCCGGTGCCGCTGGCCCGGGCGGCGCGCAGGACGCGGTCGATGGAGATCAGGCTGCCAGCGAGCACCTGGATCGTGTCGTCGTGGAGATCGGCCGCGATCCGGGCCCGCTCCTCGTCCTCGGCCCGGAGCATCCGCGCGAGCACGTCGACGCGCTGTCGCTCGCTCTCGCGCAGCGCCTCGCGGGCCCGCTCGCGCTCGATCGCGAGCCGGGCGATCGAGACGGCCAGCTCGACGACGCGGATGTCGGCGTCGGACGGCGCACGCGGCTCGCTGAAGTAGAGCGCGATCGTGGCCGCGACGCTGCCGTCGGAGGCCAGCACCGGAGCCGACCAGCAGGCGTGGAGGCCGTGGCTCAGCGCCAGGCCGGCAAAGGCCGCCCACAGCGGGTCGGCGGCGATGTCGACGACGTAGACCGGCTCCCGGCGGTGGACCGCGGTGCCGCACGACCCCGCCCGGGCCCCCACGGTCGCGCCGTCGATCGCGGCGAGGTACTCGGCGGGCAGGCTGGGCCCGGCGAGCGGGTGCAGGAGGCTCCCGTCCTCCGAGACGCGCATGACGCCACAGACGGCGCCGCGGCAGTGGTCCTCGACGAGCAGCGCCAGGCGGCGCAGGACGGCCTCGAGCGGCGTCTCGGCGGCGACCATCTCCAGCAGCCGCATCTCGGCCGAGGCGAGCCGCTCGGCGGTCCGCCGCTCGGTCACGTCGGTGAACGAGAGCGCGACGCCCTGCGCGCCGCCCTCGCCGGGCGCGCGCAGCGGCTGGGAGTTCAGGGACAGCCACACCATGCGCCCGTCGCCGGCGCGGAGGCCGCGGACGACGTCGTCGTGGGCGCGGCCGGTGCGGAGCGTGTCGACCGCCGGCAGCTCGTCGGGCGGCGCGGGCGTCCCGTCCTCGCGTACCGCCTTCCAGCGCGCGTCGCCGAGCCGCGTCCCGACGAGCGCCTCGCGGTCGACCCGGAGGATCCGTTCCGCGCTCGCGTTGCACGCCGTGATCCATCCCTCGGCGTCGACGAGGATGACGCCCTCGGCCATCGAGGCGACGACCGACCGGTAGCGAGCCTCGCTGGCGTCCAGCTCGTGATGCGCGGTCGTGTCCGAGACGACGATCCAGAGCCCGTCCGGAAGCCCTTCGGTCTCGGGGAGCGGGTGGCAGTCCACGCGAAGCGCGCGCCCGCCGGCCGCGGCGAACATGCCGAGGACGGGCGTGCGCGTCCGCATGACGCGCCGGCACATGCCGGGCGTGTCGGCGGAGAGGCCGGAGAAGACCTCGGTGACGGGTACGCCCAGGAGCTCCCAGCCGGACCGGCCGGTGAGGGCCGCGAGCGCCGCGTTCACCCGCGTCAGCCGCAGGTCGCCGTCGAGCAGCGCGCAGCCGACCGGGACGCTCTCGAGGATCGACTCGAGGAGCGTGACGGGCGCCGCTGCCGCCGGCGTGTGACGATGCACCGTCTCCAGGGGGTCCTCCTGGCTGGGGCCGCAGAGTGTACCGGCCGAGCGCCAACCTTGCCGAGGCGTCGTGTCAGGCCCGCGGATGCGCTTTGAAGTACGCCTTGCGCACGTGCTCGGGCGAGACGTGGGTGTAGACCTGGGTCGTCTCGATGGAGGCGTGGCCGAGCATCTCCTGCACGCTTCGCAGGTCGCAGCCGCCCTCGATGAGGTGGGTCGCGAAGGAGTGGCGCAGCGTGTGCGGCGTGACGTCGCTCTTCACCCCGGCCCGGCGGGCGTGGTCGCGGACGAGCTGGAAGACCGCCTGGCGGGTGATGCCACGCCCGCGGTGGTTCAGGAAGAGGACATCGCCGCGCTGCGTGCGGCCGAGGTGCGGACGTCCGCGCTGGAGGTAGGCCCGGGCGGCGTCGATCGCGCCCTTGCCCATCGGCACGACCCGCTGCTTCGCGCCCTTGCCGATGCAGCGCACGAGCCCCTCGTCGAGGTCGACGTCGGAGACGCGCAACGAGACCAGCTCGGAGACCCGGAGGCCGGCGCCGTAGAGCAGCTCCAGCATCGCGCGGTCGCGGAGGCCCCGCGGCGTGGCGTCCGGCGCAGTGACGATGGCCTCTGCCTCCGCCTTCGTGAGCGGCCTGGGCAGCGAGCGGCCGAGGCGTGGGAGCGGCACGGTGCGGCCCGCGTCGCCGCGCCCGCCCTCCCGGGCGCGGTGCTTCAGGAACGCGCGCACGGCCGCCAGGCGGCGGCGGACGGTGGCGGGCGAGAGGCCGCGGTCGCGCAGGGCGACGGCGTACTCGTCGAGGACGCCGACGGCGATGGTGTCGGGATCCTCGTGCTCGACGAAGTCGCCGAGATCGATCAGGTCGCGCCGGTAGGCCTCGACCGTGTGCGGCGACGCCCCTCGCTCGAGCTGGAGGTGGGTCAGGAAATCCGCGAGCTTGGAGTCGTAGGCGCGCACCGCCCGGCATTTCGCCGGACGTGCGCGGATTCCTGCCCTACGCGGCC
Organism: Thermoleophilia bacterium; assembly: GCA_025927685.1. GTDB lineage: Bacteria > Actinomycetota > Thermoleophilia > Gaiellales > JAICJC01 > JAICJC01. The sequence goes on from JAICKX010000176.1 coordinate 4,440, forward strand.
TGGAGCGGGAGCACCTGCGCGAGCGGCGTGTACTCCATGCCGACCGCCTCCGCCACCGGCTCGTAGGTGATCTGGCCGTCGGCCACGTTCACCCCGAGCGCCAGGGCCGGGTCCAACGCCAGCGCCCGGTGCAGGCCCTTGTCGGCGATCGCCTCCACGTAGGGCAGCGTGACGTTCGTGAGCCCCCAGGTCGAGGTGATGGGCACCGCTCCCGGCATGTTCGCGACGCAGTAGTGGACGATGTCGTCGACGACGTAGGTCGGGTCGGAGTGCGTCGTCGGCCGGGACGTCTCGAAGCAGCCGCCCTGGTCGATCGCGACGTCCACCATGACCGAGCCCGGCTTCATCGTCCCCAGCATCTCCCTCGTCACCAGGTGGGGGGCCTTCGCGCCGTGCACGAGCACGCCGCCGATCACGAGGTCGGCGGCGGGCAGCGCCTCCTCCACGGCGTGGCGGCTCGACATCTGGAGGAGCACGGTGCGCCCCAGGCTCACGTCCAGCTCGCGCATGCGGTCGACGGAGCGCTCGAAGACGGTCACGTCGGCCTGCATCCCCTGGGCGATGAGCGCGGCGTTGTAGCCCACGATCCCGCCGCCCAGGACGAGCACCTTCGCCGGAAGCACCCCCGGCACGCCGCCCATCAGCCGGCCGCGGCCGCCGAACGGCTTCAGCAGGTAGTAGGCGCCGACCTGCGCCGAGAGCCGCCCCGCCACCTCGCTCATCGGGGCCAGCAGCGGC
>JAICKX010000179.1 GCA_025927685.1 Thermoleophilia bacterium
AGCGAGGCGATCGGCCGTCGCCAGGGGATGCCGCGCGTGACCTTCAGCCACTTGGCGTGCTGGTTCATCATCGAGTCGACGATGTGGATGAAGGCCTCGTAGCAGTTGAAGAGGCCGTGCCGGCCCGTCAGCAGGTAGCCCTCGAGCCAGCCCTGGCACAGGTGCTCGGACAGCACCTCCATCACGCGGCCCTCGGCCGCCAGGTGGTCGTCGGTGGGGAGCGTCTCGGCCACCCACACCCGGTCCGAGACCTCGAAGACGGCCTGGAGCCGGTTGGACGCGGTCTCGTCGGGGCCGAACAAGCGGAAGCGGTCGCGGTTTCGGGCCGTGACGTCGCGCAGGAGCTTCCCCAGCACCGCGGTCGGCTCGCTCATCTGCGTGCCCGGCGCCGGCACGTCGACCGCGTAGCCCCGGAAGTCGGGCATGGCGAGGTCGCGCAGGAGCTCGCCGCCGTTGGCGTGGGGGACGGCGCTCATCCGGCGGGCTCCGGCGGGCGCCAGCGCCGCCACGTCGGGCCGCAGCGCTCCGCGCTCGTCGAAGAGCTCCTCGGGCCGGTAGCTCCGCATCCACTCCTCGAGCGCCTTCAGGTGCACGGGGTCCTCACGCGGGTGCCCGACCGGCACCTGGTGCGATCGCCAGGTGTTCTCGATCGGCACGCCGTCGAGCTCGCGCGGGCCGGTCCAGCCCTTGGGGCTTCGCAGCACGATCATCGGCCAGGCCGGCCGGCCGTGCCCGTTCGCGTCGCCCCGGGCCGCGGACTGGATCGCGGCGATGTCGTCGAGCGCCTCGTCGAGGACGGCGGCGAAGCGGCCGTGGACGGCGGCCGGCGGCTCGTCCTCGAAGCCGACCGAGACGTCGATCGGGCGCCACCCGCAGCCCTCGAGCAGCGCGTTCAACTCGCGCTGCGGGATGCGGGCCAGCACGGTCGGGTTGGCGATCTTATAGCCGTTCAGGTGCAGGATCGGGAGGACGGCGCCGTCGCCGCGCGGGCTCAGGAACTTGTTCGAATGCCAGCTCGTCGCCAGCGCCCCGGTCTCCGCCTCGCCGTCGCCGACGACGCAGACGGCCAGCAGGCCGGGGTTGTCGAAGACGGCGCCGAAGGCGTGCGCCAGCGAGTAGCCGAGCTCGCCGCCCTCGTGGATCGACCCGGGCGTCTCGGGCGCCACGTGGCTCGGGATCCCGCCGGGGAACGAGAACTGGCGGAAGAGCCGGCGCATGCCCTCCTCGTCCTCGGTGATGTCCGGGTAGATCTCGGTGTAGCGGCCCTCGAGGTACGCGTTGGCGACGAGGGCCGGGCCGCCATGCCCGGGGCCCGTGATGGAGATGGCCTCGACGTCGCGCTCGCGGATCGCGCGGTTCACGTGTGCATAGATCAGGTTGAGCCCGGGCGCCGTGCCGAAGTGCCCGAGCAGGCGCGGCTTCACGTGCTCGGCCGTGAGCGGCTCGCGCAGGAGCGGGTTCGTGAGCAGGTAGATCTGCCCCACCGACAGGTAGTTCGCCGCCCGCCACCATCCGTCGATCCGGGCGACAGTCTCGGCCGGAAGCGCTCCTGCGTGCGTGGTGGCGGACATGGGAGGAGCCATTGCCCGGGCCGGAGGCTAGCCCAAACCCCTGGCCACGATCCGCGCTCGCCCGCCGCCGGGGTCTGACGGGTCGCCGTCCGCGCTCGGAACGCCCGGCCCGAAGGGCCGGCACCGCCGCCCCGCCCCCAGCCGGCGAACCGGCTCAACCCTGGTATCGCCAGACCGCGACGCTGTCGACGTGCAGGCTGACCTCGGGCGGCGTGGTCTTGTCCGGCTTCGCCTTGCCGGGCGAGCCCATCGTGGTCTGGATCGCGAAGTGCATGGGCGTCTTCGGCACCACGACCTTGCCCAGAGACGCGTCCTCGAAGACCGCCCACGTCTTGTTGTCGACCGTGCAGCTCACATGGCCGGGCATCCACGTGACGCCCCAGGTGTGCCACTGCGAGAAGTCCTTGGCGATCTCATGCCGGACCGCATTCCCTCCGGTCGGCGGATAGTGCAACGTCGTGCACATCGTCGTGCGCGCGGCGTCCTCGGTCCTCGATTCCGCGAAGTCGATCTCCGGCGGCTGGAACCCCGTCTGGGGCCACAGGAGCGCGCACATCTTCAGGCCGAGGCCCTTGTCGAACCGGCCCCGGAAGCGGACGCGTCCGTAGGTGACGTTGAGGTGGGGGAGCGACACGCCGGCCGTGCGATAGGTGCCGTCGGGCTGGCGCAGCCCACGCAGGATCAGCCTGCCGTTCTGCACGACGGCGTTGGCGGCATCCCATCTGCTGGTGGGACAGCAGGCGGGGATCCCGTTGTATCTGAACCACTCCGGCCCCAGCGGCGCGCTGAAGTCGTTGTCGTAGACGAGCTCGAACGGCATGGGCGCTCGACTGTAACCACTCGTGACGTGCGGGGTAGAGTGGCGGCATGCCGACCTTCCCGCTGACCGGCGGCTGCCTGTGCGGGGCGGTGCGGTTCGAGGTCGACCGCCCGCTCGTCACGGCGAACTACTGCCACTGCACCCGCTGCCAGCGGCGCACCGGGACAGCGGCCTCCGCACAGGCGCTGATCGAGCCCGGCAGCCTCCGCCTCGTGCGAGGCGAGGACGTCGTCCGCGCGTTCCGGCCGCCGGACGGGTGGGCCAAGCTCTTCTGCCCGGAGTGCGGCTCGGCGCTGTTCAGCCAGAGCCAGGTCGACACGGCCCAGATGACGATCCGGATGAGCGCCTTCGACGGCGACCCCGGCGTCCGCCCCGAGGCCCGCTACCACGTCGCCACGGCCGCCGTCTGGGAGCCGATCCCCGACGACGGCCTGCCCCGCCACGAGGGCGGCCGCACCTGACCGCCCGGGCGCGCGACTTCGGGATCGTCGTCGGCACGCTGCCGCCCGGCCCCGGGAACGCCATCACCGACGTCGCCGGCGTGCGCGTCGGCCACACGACGCTGATCGAGGGCGACGGCCCGCTCGAGGTGGGCCGCGGGCCGGTCCGCACGGGCGTGACGGTCATCGTGCCCGGCGCCGACGATCCGTGGGCCGAGCCGGCGTTCGCCGGCTGCCATCGCCTGAACGGGAACGGGGAGCTGACCGGGCTCGAGTGGATCCGCGAGGCGGGCCTCCTGACGACCGTCATCGGGCTCACGAACACGCACTCCGTGGGCGTCGTCCGCGACGCGCTGATCGCCGCGGCCGTGCGCAAGGAGGCGCCCGGCGAGCAGCGCTGGTACCTGCCGGTCGTGGGGGAGACGTACGACGGCGACCTGAACGACATCAACGGCATGCACGTGCGCGCCGAGCATGTCGACGCCGCGCTGGCCGCGGCCTCCGCCGGGCCGGTCGCCGAGGGCGGCGTCGGCAGCGGCACGGGCATGCAGTGCCACGGATTCAAGGGCGGGATCGGCACGGCCTCCCGTGCAGTGGACGGCTCGACCGTCGGCGTGCTCGTGCAGGCCAACCACGGCTGGCGTGACCGGCTGCGGGTGAACGGCATCCGGATCGGCCCGCTCCCGGGCGAGGAGCCGGCCGGCCGCCCTGGCGCCGGCCCGGAGGGCTCGATCATCGTCATCGTCGCCACCGACGCGCCGCTCCTCCCGGGCCAGTGCGAGCGGCTGGCGCAGCGGGCCGCGCTCGGCGTGGGGCGTGTCGGCGGGGCGGGCGAGCATGGCTCCGGCGACCTCATCCTGGCGTTCGCCACGGGGAACCGCGGCCTCAGGCCGCTCGTCGACCACGACACCCAGGGCACCGGGCCCGTCGCGGTGCGCGCGGTCCCGGCCGACCTGATCGACAACCTCTTCTACGCGGTTATCGAAGCGGCCGAAGAGGCCATCGTGAACGCGCTCGTCGCGGGACAGACGATGACCGGGCGCGACGGCTACACGGTGCAGGGGATCGGCGGCGAGCGGCTGGCCGAGTACCTCTCGAACCACCAGGGCCAGACCTCATAGCACGGCGAAGACCGCGCTCTTCGCAGTCGTGCACCAAACCATCGCGAGTCCAAGGAGGGGGCTCGTGGGGGAACCATGGGCTCCCCCACGGGATCATGCGTCCGCCGCCACCTCGGGCTTGTGCGCCGGCGGCGGCGCCGTCCACGCGAAGTGGCAGGCGGCCAGGTGCGCCTCCTCCTCGTTTCCGGCGACGAGCGCCGGGTCCTGCTCGGAGCAGACGGCCTGCGCCAGCGGGCAGCGGGGATGGAAGCGGCAGCCCGGCGGGATGTCGATCGGGCTCGGCGGGTCGCCGGCGACGGCGGCCGACTCCGACACCCGCCCCGGCACCAGCCGCGGCACGGCGCGCAGGAGGCCCTGCGTGTACGGGTGGCGGGCGTTCGAGAAGAGCTCCTCGGTCTCGGCCGTCTCGACGATCCGCCCCAGGTACATGACGGCCACGCGGTCGCACACGTGCCGGACGACCGCCATGTTGTGGGCGATGAAGAGCATCGTGAGGCCGAGCTCCCTGCGCAGCTCGTCGAGCAGGTTGAGGACCGTCGCCTGGACCGAGACGTCGAGCGCCGAGACCGGCTCGTCGGCGACGAGCAGCTCGGGCTGGAGGGCGAGCGCCCGGGCGATGGAGACGCGCTGGCGCTGCCCGCCGGAGAAGTTGCGCGGGTGCGAGTTGAGCGCTCGCGCCGGCAGCCCGACCAGGTCGAGCAGCTCGCGGCAGCGGGCGTCGATCCCGCTCCGCGGCACCATCTTGTGCACGCGCAGGAGTTCGGAGAGCGTCTGGCGGA
>JAICKX010000015.1 GCA_025927685.1 Thermoleophilia bacterium
ACGGGCGAGAACGTCGCGGAGCGCTGGTCGGTGAGCCGTGACGACCAGGACGCGTTCGCCCTCCAGAGCCAGCGGCGGTGGGCGGCCGCGGACGAGGCGGGCCGCTTCGCCGGCGAGCTCGTGGCCGTCGAGGACGTCGCCCGCGACGAGCACCCGCGCCCCGACACGGACGCCGGCAAGCTGGCGGCGCTCAAGCCGGCCTTCCGGCAGGGCGGCAGCGTGACCGCCGGGAACTCGTCGGGCTTGAATGACGGCGCCGCCGCGCTGGTCGTCGCGAGCGCCGAGCGGGCCGCCGAGCTGGGCGCTCAACCGCTCGCGCGCTATGTCGCGGGCGGGGTGGCGGGCGTCGACCCGCGCGTCATGGGCGTCGGGCCGATCCCGGCGGCGCGGAAGGCGCTCGGCCGGGCCGGGCTCGAGCCGGCCGACCTCGACGTGGTCGAGCTGAACGAGGCGTTCGCGTCCCAGAGCGTCGCGGTGATCCGCGAGCTGGGCCTCGACCCCGAGCGCGTGAACCCCAACGGCGGCGCGATCGCGATCGGCCATCCGCTGGGGATGAGCGGCGCCCGGCTCGTGGTCTCGCTCGTCCACGAGCTGCGCCGCCGCGACGGCCGCTACGGGATGGCGATGCTGTGCGTCGGCGTGGGGCAGGGGCAGGCGGCGATCTTCGAGGCGGCATGATCGAGGCCGGCGTCCACATCGGCGGCGAGACCCGGCGCGGTGCGGGCGGCGAGGTCGAGCTGGCCGAGCCGGCCACCGGCGAGCAGCTGGCGACGCTCGCGCTGGCGGCGGAGTCGGACGTCGACGCCGCCGTGGACGCCGCCCGCGCAGCGCTCGCCGGCGAGTGGGCCCGGGCGCCGGCTACCGAGCGGGCCCGGCTCCTGCATGCGCTCGCCGACGGCCTGCGCGCCGGCCGTAACGACCTGGCCGCGGTCGAGGCGCGCAACGTCGGCAAGGCGATCTCATCGGTGAAGGCCGAGCTGGCCGCCGCCACGGAGACGTTCCGGTTCTACGCGTCGGTCGCGGCCGCGCCGTCGGGGCGCACCGGCACCCTGGGCGGCTCCCTCACCCACTACTCGCTGAAGCAGCCGGTCGGCGTGTGCGCCCAGATCGTGCCGTGGAACTACCCGCTGATGATGGCCGCCTGGAAGCTGGCGCCGGCGCTCGCCGCCGGCTGCACGACCGTGCTGAAGCCCGATCCGCGCACGCCGCTCTCGGCTCTGTGGCTGGCGGAGCTGGCGGCCGAGGTCGGCATCCCGGCGGGGGTCGTGAACGTGCTCCCGGCGCCGGGAACGCCGGTCGGGAGCCACCTTGTCGCCCATCCGGGCGTCGACAAGGTGGCGTTCACGGGGTCGACCGCGACCGGCGGCGAGATCATGCGCCTGTGCGCCGACCCGATCAAGCGGGTCACGCTGGAGCTGGGCGGGAAGAGCCCGAGCATCGTCTTCGCCGATGCGGACCTGGACGAGGCGATCCCGGCGTCGGTGTGGTCGATCTACTACTCCGCCGGCCAGAGCTGCGAGGCCCGCTCGCGCCTGCTCGTGGAGGCCTCCGTGTACGACGAGGTCGTGTCGCGGTTCACGGAGGCGGCAGGCCGGCTCAAGGTCGGCGACCCGCTGGACGCCGAGACGCACATGGGCTCGCTGATCGACGCGGGCCACCGCGACCGGGTGCACGGCTACGTCGAGCGGGCCGGCGGCGCGGGTGCGGAGGTCGTGCTCGGCGGCGAGCTGCCCGACGGCGCGGGCGCGTTCTACCCGGCCACCGTCGTCGCGAACGTCGACGCGGGCTCCGAGGCCGCCCAGGAGGAGATCTTCGGCCCGGTCGTCGCGGTGACGCCGTTCGCCGACGAGCGCGAGGCTGTCGCCATCGCGAACGGCGTCCGCTACGGGCTCATGGCGACCGTCTGGACGGGCGACCCCAACCGGGCGCAGCGGCTGGCCCGCCGGATCGACGCCGGCACCATCGGCCTCAACATGCCGTACACGGCCTTCCCGGGCGTGGCGTTCGGCGGCTTCAAGCAGTCCGGGTTCGGGCGCGAGCTCTCGGCCGGCGCGCTCGAGGAGTACCTCGAGGAGAAGTCCGTGATCGTCGCCGCCGGCAACCGGCCGTCGAACCCGTTCGGCCTGTAGGCTGCCGCCGTGGTCATCGTCATGGTCACCTACGAGGAGCTGCCCGACCCGGACCGCTACGCCGAGCACGCCGAGCTGTGCAGCAGGGTGCCGGGCGGCGAGTTCGTCCACGGGCCGGTGTTCGGGAGCCCGATGGGCGACCCCGCGTTCGCGTACGTCGCCGAGTGGCGCTTCCCCGACATGGACGCGTTCCAGGCCGCCACCCGCACGCCCGAGTTCGCCGCGACCGGGCAGGACGCCGCCGAGATGGGGATCGCGTTCCGGGTGCAGTTCTGCGATCTCACGTGACGGAGCCGACGCACCCCACGCCGCGCGACCCGGCGGAGCTGGGCTTCGAGACGATCGTCTACTGCAAGGACGCGCCCCGGGCCACGATCACGCTCAACCGGCCCGAGGTCCTGAACGCGTTCGACTTCCGGATGCTGCGCGAGCTGGCGCGGGCGTGCGAGGACGCCTCCTGGGACGACTCGATCCGGGTCGTGGTGGTGACGGGCACCGGCCGGGCGTTCTGCGTGGGCGCCGACCTCAAGAGCTGGCAGGCCGACTATCTCGGCCGCCCGGGCGAGTACTGGAAGTGGTTCGGGGCGTTCAAGGACGCGCACGACCGCCTGCGCGAGATCGGCAAGCCCACCATCGCGCGCATCAACGGCATCTGCGTCGGCGGCGGGAACGAGCTGCAGATGGCGTGCGACCTGGCCGTGATGGTCGACGACGCTTTCATCCGCCACGTCGGCCCCGAGCACGGGTCGGTGCCCGCGGGCGGCGCGACCCAGTGGCTGCCGGTGATGGTCGGCGACCGCCGGGCGCGCGAGATCCTGCTCCTGTGCGAGCAGATCCCGGCGGCGAAGGCCGCGGAGTGGGGGCTCATCAACCGCGCCGTGCCGGCGGCGGAGCTCGACGGCGCCGTCGACGAGCTGGTCGAGTCGCTGGCCCGGAAGCTCCCCCAGACGGTCCGCTACACGAAGCACCAGCTCAACTTCTGGCGCGACCTGGCCTGGCACCAGACGGTCGGCCACGCCCGTGACTGGCTGGCGCTCTCGATGGCGACCGACGAGCCGGCCGAGGCGGTGCGATCCTTCCTGGAGCGGCGCGGGTGACCCAGACGGCTGTCTCCCAATTCCTGCGCGCCTGGACGCACTCTGGTCAGACCTGGGCAACGCAGGGGGCGCTGCGGCTGCGAACCTTCGCCTCGCTGCGTCCTCGGTCGCGGCAATAGGTTCTACTATTGCCGCTCCCTGCGTCCTTGCGACGCTCGGTTCTCGCCGCCCAGGACATCACAGGAATTGGGAAACAACCATCTCGTCCTCGTGGAGCGCGACGCGCCTGTCGCCGTCGTCCGCCTGAACCGCCCCGACGCTCGAAACGCGCTCTCCGACGCGCTCATGGACGAGCTGGTCGCGGCGCTCACGGACCTCGACGGCGACGGCGACATCCGCTGCATCGTCCTGGCGGGCGACGAGCGGGCCTTCGCCGCCGGCGCCGACATCGCCGAGCTGGCCGCAGCGACGGCCGTGGAGCTCTACCAGGCGCCGCGGGTCGCGCGCTGGGACGCGATCCGCAAGCTCTCGACGCCGCTCGTCGCCGCCGTCTCCGGCTGGTGCCTGGGCGGCGGCTGCGAGCTCGCGATGACCTGCGACCTGATCGTCGCCTCGGACACGGCCCGGTTCGGCCAGCCGGAGACGGGCCTCGGCATCATCCCCGGCGCGGGCGGGACGCAGCGGCTGGCGCGGGCCGTCGGCAAGGCGCTCGCCATGGACATGGTGCTGACGGGCCGTATCCTCACCGCGCACGAGGCGCTGGCAGCCGGGCTCGTGGCCCGGGTGGTGGCGCGAGAGGCATGGCTCGAGGAGGCCCGCCGGGCGGCGGGCGAGATCGCCGCGCGGGCGCCCGTCGCCCAGCGGCTGGCGCGCGAGGCCGTCGACCGGGCGTTCGAGACCGGGCTCGACTCCGGCCTCGACTTCGAGCGCAAGGCGCTCTACCTGGCGTTCGCGTCGGACGACGCCCGCGAGGGCCTGAGCGCGTTCGTCGAGAAGCGGAGGCCCGAGTGGAAGTCGAAGTAGCCCGCGAGGGCACCGTCCTCACGATCACGCTCAACCGGCCCGACAAGCTGAACGCGTTCGACGACGCGATGCACGCGGGCTTCCGCGATGCGCTCAGGGCGGCGCGCGACCGCGACGTGCGAGCGGTCGTGCTGACCGGCGCGGGGCGCGGGTTCTGCGTCGGCCAGGACCTCGCGTCGTTCGCGGACGGTCGCGACGTGGGGTCGCTCCTGCGCGACACCTACCACCCGAACATCCGCGCGCTCGTGGCGCTCGAGAAGCCGGTCATCGCCGCCGTGAACGGCGCCGCGGCCGGCGCGGGCCTCTCGCTCGCGATGGCGTGCGACGTGCGCATCGCCGCCGACTCGGCCTCGTTCGTCCCGGCGTTCGTGAACGTCGGGCTCGTGCCCGACTCGGGCGGATCGCACTTCCTGGCCCGCATCCTGGGCCCGGCCCGGGCGGCCGAGTGGATGCTCTCGGGCCGCCGCCTGGCCGCCGACGAGGCACTGGCGTGGGGCCTCGTGTCGGAGGTCGTGCCGGCCGCCGACCTGCCCGCTCGCGCGGCGGAGCAGGCGGCGACCCTCGCCGCGATGGCGACCGGCGCCATCGCGATGCACAAGCGCCTCTTCGACGTGGCCGCGCGTACCACCCTCGACGAGCAGCTGGAGCTGGAGGCCCAGATGCAGTCGGCCGCTGCCCGATCCGGCGACTTCGCCGAGGGTGTCGCAGCGTTCCGCGAGAAGCGCCCGCCGCGCTTCGGCGGCTAACGCCTCCGCGTCCCTACTTCGCCCCGACCAGCACGGCCTTCGTGCGGCGGATGGCCCGCTTCGTGCTGCGCGGCGCGGGCCGGCCCTCCCAGTCGACCGTCGGCCCGTGCCAGCACGAGAACTGGATGTCTGCGATCAGGCGATCGAGTGCCCGGATGTCTGCGCTGTTCATGTGATTCAGCCCCCTTGCGAATCGTTGCCCTCGATCTAAGTAACGGCATGGGGGGCCTCGGGATCAACCCCGGGCGGGAAACCTTGACACTCCCCCAACAGCCGCTTCACAAGCGGACAAGTGTTTCGTATTCCGATACTTGTGGGTAGAGCGTCGCCAGGAACCCTGTGAGCGGCCTGTTCGTCACCGAGGCTCGGCGCGAAGGCAAGCCCTTCCTCTTCGCCGTTGCCGTGATCGCGGCGCTCGGCGGCTTCCTCTTCGGCTACGACACCGGCGTCATCTCCGGGGCCCTGCTCTACATCGCGCCCGAGCTGCACGCCTCCTCCTTCGAGCAGGAGGCGATCGTGGGCGCGCTCCTCCTCGGCGCGGTCGGGGGAGCCGTCATGTCGGGCTACCTCGCCGACGCGATCAGCCGCAAGTGGACGAAGGTCATCTCGGGCACCGTCTACGCGCTGGCCGCGCTGGCCTGCGCGTTCTCGCAGTCGGCCGGCGAGCTGATCGCCGCGCGGTTCATCCTCGGCCTCTCGGTCGGCACCGCGTCGTTCGTCTCGCCGATGTACATCGCGGAGCTCTCCCCGAAGCGGATCCGCGGCGGCCTGGTCTCGTTCAACCAGCTCATGATCGTCACGGGCATCCTGTTCGCCTACATCGCCGACTTCGGCCTGAAGGGCGTCGGTGACAACTGGCGCTGGATGCTCGGGCTCGGCGCCGTGCCGGGCCTCGCGCTCGCGATCGGGATGCTGGCGATGCCGCACAGCCCGCGGTGGCTCGCGGAGCGGGGCCGCGAGGAGGAGGCGCGAGAGGCGCTCGAGCGCACCCACCGGGCCGAGGACGTCGACGAGGAGATGACGTCCATCAAGGACGTCGCGAGCCGCGAGGGCCGGCTGCGCGACCTGCTGGCGACGCCGGTGCGCTCGATGCTGGTGGTCGGCCTCGCGCTCGCCATCTTCCAGCAGATCGTCGGCATCAACACGATCATCTACTACGCCCCCACGATCCTCTCCTTCAGCGGGAACAGCGCGTCGAGCGCGATCGGCCAGACGGTGTTCATCGGCGTCACGAACCTGGTGTTCACGATCGTGGCGATCCTGCTGCTCGACCGGCTCGGCCGGCGGTTCTTCCTGCTCGCGGGCACGATCGGGCTCGCCATCGCGCTCGCCGTCCTGGGCGCGTTCTTCCTCTCGAGCACGCTCCAGGACAGCGTCTCGTACCTGTCGCTCGTCGCGCTGATCGTCTACATCGCCTGCTTCGCGATCGGGCTCGGGCCGGTGTTCTGGCTCATGATCTCGGAGATCTTCCCGCTCGAGCTGCGCGGCCCGGCGATGGCGGTCTGCACCGTTGCCAACTGGTCATTCAACTTCCTGATCTCGTTCACGTTCCTGACCCTGGTGGACGCGATCGGCAAGACGGCCACGTTCTGGCTCTACGGGGTGGTCGCGGTCATCGCGGTCGTGTTCTTCGCGCTCAAGGTGCCCGAGACGATGGGCCGGAGCCTGGAGCAGATCCAGGAGGACGTGACGGGCCGAAAGCGGCGCCGGCGCCGGACAGCCCCGCGCACGCGGCACGCCTGAGCCGGGCCGCCGCCGCTCACAGCGTCTTGAACTGCTCGAACGGCTGGCGGCAGGCGTCGCAGTAGCGGATCGAGCGGCACGGCGTGGGCCCGAACAGGTTCTCCAGGTGCGTGTCGGAGGAGCCGCAGTACGGGCACCGGAACGCGTTCGCCTGGAGCTGGACGAGCGCGGGCTCGCCGGCCGCCCGGGGCGCGGGCGGCGCGAAGCCGGCCTCGCGCAGCTTGGCCCGGCCCTCGCGGGTGATGCGGTCGGTCGACCAGGAGTCGTCGAGGACGACGCGGACGTCCGGCTCCCCGCCCAGCGAGCGCACCGCCTCGGCCATGTGAGTGCGCATCACCTCGAGCGCCGGGCAGCCCAGGAAGGTGGGCGTGAACTCGATCGTGACCCGGTCGCCGTCGACGGCCACGTCGCGGACGACGCCCAGGTCGACGAGCGACACGACCGGGATCTCGGGGTCGGGCACCTCGGCGAGCGCCGCCCACACGCGCTCGGCCGTCACCATTGCGCCCCCGGCACCGACCGGCGCACCATCGTCATCTCATCCCAGAGCGGCCGGAGCTCCACGGTGTGCGCCCCGCGCGCATGCTCGGCGCCGGGATCGCCGCCGGCGTCGAACCAGGGGAGGCGGGCTGCGACCCGCTCGCGGAACCGCTCCCGCAGGGCCCCGTCGAGCACGCCCAGCGCATAGGGCCAGGCCCCCTGGAGCGCCTGCGCGAGCCGGGCCCGCTCCTCGCCGCCCGTCAGCCGGTCGACCCACATGTCGGCGTGGAGGCGATGGTAGGCCTCCTCCCGCTGGATCTTGCGCGCCAGTCCCGCCAGCTCGGGCCAGTCCGACGCGGTCATGTGCTCGATGCGGACGGCGTCGGCGGTCTCGTAGAGCCAGTGGCGGGCGATGGTGTCGGCCCACTCGAGCCGGCGGAGCTCGACGAGCGGGCAGCAGCGGTACTCGGCCGGCTCGCGGTCGAACGCCAGCGCGTCGGCGTCGCCGCCAGTCTCGCGCGCGGCCAGCTCGTACAGCGCGCGGGCGTGGCCGATCTCGTTCTGGGCGATCGACGAGAAGGCCACGTCCTCCTCCAGCGACGGCGCGATGCCCGTCCACTCCGAGTCGCGCCAGCCGAGGATCAGCTCGTCGTCGGCCGCCGCGAGGAGGGCGTCACTCCGGCTGGGTGCCCGCGCGCTCACGCGCCTCCCTGAGCCGCGTCTTCAGCGAGTAGCCGTCCACGCGGCGGTAGTTGCGCTCGAACTCGTCGACGAACTCGTCGACCGTGCACACCTCGCCCCGCGGCACGAGCCAGAGCGCCCGCGACTCGTTGCGGCGGCCGTAGAGCTCGTGTGCGTAGGCCCGGGCGAACGCCTCGTCCGCCGCCTCGAGCGAGCCGGCATGCGCGAAGGCGGCGCCCTCGCGCTCCTGCCGGAAGACCTCCCAGATCATGCCGCGTCGGCGAGGACCGCGCGCCGCACCCAGGCGTTGGCGTCGCGCATGCGCCGGCGCAGGTCGAGCCGGTCCGCGCTCGCCGGTCCATGCCCGGAGACGACCTGGCGCAGCTCGTCCCAGTCCGGCTCGGTGTAGAGCCAGCGCCCCTCGCCCTCGTCGTAGCGGAGGGCGGGGTCGGGGACCTCGAGGCCGAGCTCGCGGATCTGGGGCACGTAGCCGTCGAGGAACTCCTGGCGGAGCGACTCGTTGTCCTTGGTCTTGATCCGGTACTGGAGCACGAGGTCCTTCTCCGGCGGCATCCGGGTGCCGTGGAACTGCATGATCGGCCCCCACCAGCGGATGACGGCCTCCTGCACGAGCTCGCGCTGCTCGTCGGTGCCGTTCATCATCGCCAGGATCACGTCGCGGCCGTGGAGGATGTGGAACGACTCCTCCCAGCAGATCTTCTTCATGATCCGCGCGTAGGGCGCGTACGAGCACTTGAGCAGCGCCTTCTGCGACACGATCGCGGCCGCGTCGATGAGCCAGGCGATGACGCCGACGTCTCCCCACGTGCGGGTCGGGTAATGGAACACGTTGTGGAACTTCGCCCGCCCCTCGAGCAGGTCGTCGAGCAGTTCCTCGCGCGGCGCGCCCAGGTCTTCGCAGACGCGGTAGATGAGCTGGGCGTGGCCGACCTCGTCCTGCACCTTCGCGGTCAGTGCCAGCTTGCGCTGGAGGGTCGGGGCGCGCAGGATCCAGTCGCGCTCAGGCAGGACGCCCATGAGCTCGGAATTCCCGTGCATCGCGATGAACTTGACCAGAAGCGCGCGGTACTCGTCGGGCATCGGATCGCCGGCCTCGACGACCCCTCCGGACTGGACGTGCTCGAGGAACTGAGCTTCGCTGGTCACGATCTACATCGTAGTCTCGGACTACGATGCGGGCCAGCATGCGCGTCGAGCCCTCGCCGGCCATGCCCGAGCTGCGTCGCGTGATCGGCGACGGCGAGGGGCACCCGGACGGCGAGGTCACGGGCCTCGACGACGCCGGCCTGCTCGCGCTTCACCGCTCGATGGTGCTGCTTCGCACCTACGACGAGCGCTCGCTGACCTATCACCGCCAGGGCCGGATCGGCACCTACGCCATCTTCTGGGGCACCGAGGCCATCCAGGCCGGGTCGGTGCACGCCCTCGACGAGGTCGACTGGGTGTTCCCGTCGTACCGCGAGTCGGCCATCGGCCTCCTGCGCGGCATGGCGCCGGCCACGATCCTGGCGTGGTGGAGAGGGCACCCGGCCGGCTGGTGGGACCCGCGCGAGCGCCGCGTCGCCTCGATCTGCGTGCCCATCGCCACGCACGTGCCGCACGCCGCCGGCCTGGCCTGGGGGCTTCGCCTGCGCGGGGAGCGCGGCTGCGCAGTCTGCTACTTCGGCGACGGCGCGACGTCGGAGGGGGCCTTCCACGAGGGCGCGAACTTCGCGGCCGTGATGGACGCGCCGCTCGTGCTCCTCTGCAACAACAACCAGTGGGCGATCTCGACGCCGCTCGCGGCCCAGACCCGGGCCGCGGCGCTCGCGGACAAGGCGGCCGGCTACGGCATGCCGGGCGTGCGGGTGGACGGCGGCGACGTCCTCGCCGTCTACGACGCCACCCGGCAGGCGGTGGAGCGGGCGCGGGCGGGGGAGGGGCCGACGCTGATCGAGGCGGTCACCTACCGCATGGCGCCGCACGCCACGGCCGACGATCCGTCGCTCTACATCGACGAGGCCCGGGTCGAGGAGGAGCGGCGCAGCGAGTGCGTGGCCCGCTACGAGGGCTACCTGCGCCGCCGCGGGCTCCTGACCGACGAGCTGGCCGAGGCCGCGCGGGCCGACGCGCTGGCCGCGATGCGGGAGGGGATCGCCGCGGCCGAGGCGCTGCCGGCGCCCGACCCGGCGCTCGTCTTCGACACGGCCTACGCCGATCCGCCGGCGCAGCTCGTCGCCGAGCGCGCGGAGCTCCTGCGGCTGCTCTCCGAGGACGGCCGGTGAAGACGCTCGTCGAGGCCGTGAACGACGGCCTGCACACCGAGATGGAGCGCGACCCGTCCGTCATGGTGATGGGCGAGGACGTCGGCATCCTGGGCGGCGTCTTCCGCGCCACCGCCGGCCTGCGGGAGCGGTTCGGGAGCGACCGGTGCGTCGACACGCCGCTCGCCGAGGCCGGAATCCTGGGGACCGCGGTGGGGCTCGCGATGGCGGGCTTCCGCCCCGTCTGCGAGATGCAGTACGACGCGTTCTCGTACCCGTGCCTCGACCAGCTGATCTGCCACGTCGGCCGCTACCGCTGGCGCACCGGCGGCGCGATGGAGTTCCCGATCACGGTGCGGATGCCGTACGGCGGCCGCGTGCGCGCGCCCGAGCTGCACGACGACTCGCCGGAGGCCTACTACGTCCATACGCCGGGGATCAAGGTGGCGATCCCCTCGACGCCGGCCGACGCCAAGGGCCTGCTCGCGGCGGCGATCCGCGACGCCGACCCGGTGGTCGTGCTCGAGCCGAAGCTGATCTACCGCACGGCCCGGGGCGAGGTGCCGGAGGGCGAGCACGTGGTGCCGCTGGGGTCGGCGCGGGTGGCCCGGCAGGGGACGGACGTGACGGTCGTCGCCTACGGGGCCATGGTTGCCGTCGCCGAGGCGGCCGCCGAGCGGGCCGACGCGTCGGTCGAGGTGCTCGACCTGCGCTCGCTGAAGCCCCTGGACGAGGGCGCGCTGCTCGAGTCGGTGGGGAAGACCGGCCGGGCGGTCGTGGTCGCGGAGGCCCCGCGGGTGGCCGGCTTCGCAGCAGAGGTGGCGGCCGTCCTGGCCGAGAAGGCGATCCTCGACCTGCGGGGGCCGGTCGTCCGCGTCACCGGCTACGACGTGCCCTACCCGTACTGGACGATCGAGGACGCCTACCTGCCCTCGCCGGAGCGCGTGCTCGCCGCACTCGACAAGGTGATGGCGTTCTGATGGCCTACGAGTTCCGGATGCCCGATCTGGGCGAGGGGGTGGCCGAGGGGGAGATCGTCCGCTGGCTGGTGGCCCCCGGCCAGGAGGTGGCCGAGGACGACCTCCTGGTCGAGATCCAGACCGACAAGGCGACCGTCGAGGTGCCGTCGCCCGCGTCCGGCGTGGTGAGCCGCATCCTGGCGGAGGAGGGCGCGGTCGTCCCGGTGGGCGAGCTGCTCGTCGTGATCGGCGCCGAGGACGGCGACGGGGTACCAGGTAACGGCCCCCCGGCCGTGACGGAACCGGTGCAGAGTCGTGTGCAGGCCACGCCCGCCGTGCGCCGGCTCGCGGCCGAGCTGGGTGTCGACCTCGCGGCGCTGGCGGGAGACGGGCCGGTGACCGAGGCCGCCGTGCGGGCGGCCGCCGGAGGGCCTGCGGGAGGCCGGCGGGAGCCGCTGCGCGGCGTGCGGCGGGCGATCGCCGAGCACCTGAGCCGCTCGCACCGCGAGGTGCCGGCCGTCACGGTGGTCGAGGAGTGCGACTTCACGCACCTCTCGCTGACCAGGGGCGAGCTCAGCTACCTGCCATTTGTCCTTCGCGCGACGGCCGATGCGCTCGGGCGCCATCCCGCGCTGAACGCCCGGCTGGAGCGCGACGAGATCGTCTACCTCGACGACGTCCACCTCGGCGTGGCGATGCAGACCGAGGCGGGCCTGGTCGTCCCGGTCGTGCGCGACGCCGCCGCCAAGGCGGTAGAGACGCTGGCGACGGAGGTGGCCGACCTGGGCGCCGCGGCCGCCGCCGGGACGCTGGTGCCGGAGCAGCTGCGCGGGTCGACGTTCACCGTGTCCAGCGCCGGACGGCTAGGCGGGCTCTTCGCGACGCCGCTCGTGAACCACCCCGAGGTGGCCATCCTGGGCGTCCACCGGATCGCCCCCCGTCCCGCGGTGATCGACGGCGCCATCCTGGTCCGCGACATCGGGCTCGTCTCGTGCACGTTCGACCACCGCGTGGTCGACGGCGCGGTTGCGTCCGCGTTCCTGCTCGACGTCATCGCCGGGCTCGAGGGACGCGAGCCGGGGCCTTAACCACCCGCGGCGGGGGCCCGGCCCCCGCCGCGTCGTGCGCTTGGTGTGAGGCTCGCCGGCCTAGGTGAACCGGACGAAGCCCTGCTGGTTCACGTTGTGCACCTTCGTGAAGGAGCCGCCGGCCATGACCTGCGTCTTGTTGCTCCGGATCGCGAACACGCCCTGGACGCTGTTCCCGATCGGGTTCCAGCTGGTCAGGTGCCCGGTCGCCTGGTTCACGGCCAGGAACTTGCGCCGCCCGGTGGGGGTCGTGCAGCTCAGCGGGGTGCCGGTGCCCGTGTGGCCCTGGCAGTAATTGTTGAAGTGGCCGCCGACGTAGACGATGCCCTTGCGAAGCGTGATCGCCCGGACGTCGCCGTCGGTGAGCACGTCCCACCTGGCGTGGCTCGTCCTGAAGGTGACAGCCGCCACGTGTCCGCCGTTGCCGGCGCCGCCGACGTAGAGCGTCTTGCCGGCCAGCGCCAGCGAGAACACCGGGTAGTTCGGATGGAAGTGGAACTTCTTCGCGATGGCGCCGCTCCCGGCCGTCTTGATCGCCGAGAGGTGGTTCGCGGCCTTGCCGTTCATGTGGTCGAACGCGCCGCCGACGTAGATGCGCTTGCCGGTCGCCGAGATCTGCAGCGTGTAGACCTCCGAGCTGGCGTGCGGCGTCCATCCGATCAGCTTGGCCGACGAGCCCGGCGACACGGCTCCGAGCCGGTTTCGGGTGTGGCCCTTGAGCGTCGTGAACGTGCCGCCGAGGTAGACGCGCTTCCTGTTCGTCACGATGACGTCGACCTTGCCGTTGGTGTTCGCCTTCCACGGCCGCAGGGTGCTCGAGCTGGCGTTGATCGCGGCCACATGGAGACGCGTGGCGCCGTGCACCCTCGTGAAGTGCCCGCCGGCGTAGATCGTCTTGCCGTTCGGCTTGACGGCGAGGGCGTTCACGATGTCATTCGCGCCCGGGTTCCACGGCTTGAGCGCACCGGTGTGCGCGTCGAGCGCCGCCAGGTGGTTGCGGACGGCGCCGCCCGACGGTGCGCCCGGAGCCCGGACGTGCGTGAAGCTACCGCCGATGTAGATCTTGCCGTTGGCGACGACGATGGCGTTCACCTTGCCATCCGTCTGCCAGGAGTTGGCGGGTGCCTCACCCACCAGCGCCGCCTGGGCCGGGGCCGCGGCAGCGAGAACGCCCGCAGCCACAGCCATAGTCATTAGAACACGCCGCAAGTTTGCCCTCCCGTGGTTTCCAGTTACAACGAGACTAAAGCGTCAGTTGGGAATGTCAACGATATCAGCGGACATTTCCCCACCCTCCCGGTAGGTCCGCCAGTGGCGGAATGCCGCCGCCGTGAGCTGTCCCTTGACCTGCGTCCGTGCGATCAGGTCGTCGATCTGCTCCGGCGTGAACCACTCCGGGGCGCCCAGGATGTCCGGGTCGTTGACAGCGTAGCTGGTTTGCCGCAGCTGGTCGCACACGTAGTTCAGCCGGAGCGACGTGCCGATCCGGTGGCCGTCCGGGCCGTGCTCGCGCACCAGCGAGACGCCGATCAGGGTCGCGTCGCTCGCCGCGTAGCCCGTCTCGACCAGCAGGTTGCGGTTCACCGAGTGCTCGGGAAGCTGGACGCGGCCGTCCTCGTCGACCGGCTGCATCCAGCCGGTGGGGAAGTTCCAGCGCTCCTCGCCGTCGCGGTTCAGCTGGCGCACCATCAGGAGCTCGCCCCCGTGCTCCACGATCGCGCAGACCGTCGTGGCGAGGATCTGGGGATGGCCGACGCCCATCTGCGTCTCGAAGAATCCGGCCTCCCCGGCGGTCGCGTGATCGGTCACCGCCCAAGGATACCGCCGGGAATCGGCCGCGCCGGCCCCGGTGTGGAGATCCGGAATTTCACAACACCTGGTTGACGGATTCCTAAACATCCCACAAAATGGATGCGCCGCACGTTCGCTTGGCGTTCGATCGGCGAATCGGGCCGGCTCCGGCCGGTGTGTGTGGGACACAGAAGGGGGAGGAATCGCGGGATGTCCGTCAAGCGACTGGCATTGCTTGCCCTGGCAGCGGTGGGCGCGCTCGCAGCGACCGCATCGCCCGCATTCGCGCTGAGCGCGACCGCGGACACGCAGGCCTGGGAGGTGAACGGGAAGGTGCGAGCCTTCGCGCTGAGCGGGAACACGCTCTACGTGGGAGGCAAGTTCGGCCTTCTGCGCGCACAGGGAGGCACGCCGAAGATCAAGCTCAAGAGCGTCGGCAAGATCGACGCGACCACGGGTGTCGGGATTCCCGGCTGGGGCCCGATCATCACCACGTCCACCGGCGCGGCCGGGCAGGTGAACGCCCTGGGCGTCTCGGCCGACGGCTCGACGCTCTACATCGGCGGCAAGTTCGACTTCATCAACGGCACGCCCGTCAAGAACTTCGCGGCCGTCTCGACGTCGACCGGCGCGGTCGATCCGGCGTTCACACACGCGTTCGGGAATCAGGTGTGGGTGATCAACGTCGGCCCGAACCTGATCTACGTCGGCGGTGCGTTCAAGCAGGTCGACGGCACGGCGAGAGGCAACATCGTCGCGCTGAACCAGGACGGCTCCGTGAACACCACGTTCGCGGCCGCCGCGAACAACAACGTCCGCTCGATGGCGCTCGCTCCCGACGGCAACACGCTGTTCGTCGGCGGCAACTTCACGACGATGGACGGCGTCTCGCGCGTCTCCGTGGCCCGGATCTCGCTCGACACGGGCTCGCTCGATCCGTGGGCCATCCCGTCCGGCATCATCGTCGCCCCGCAGGTGGGGTGGACGCTCCTCCCCGTCGGGAACCGCCTCTTCGGCGGCTTCGGGCGCGGCCCGAACTACGCCGCGGCGTTCCGCCTCGACAACGGCAATGTCGGCTCGCTGGTGTGGCGCGTCAGCACGGCCGGCAACGACGAGAGCATGGCGATGTCCCCCGACGGCACGCGCCTCTTCATCGGCGGCCACATGGGGACGGCGGTGCTCACGCAGACGTTCTGCGGCCAGGCGGTCCACGGGCTGTATTCCGTGAACCCGGTGACGGGCGCCGTGTACTGCGACTGGTTCCCGGCCATCACCCCCTTCGGCTCGAACTACACCGGAGCGTGGGCCATGATGAAGTCGGGCTCGAACCTGTACGTCGGCGGTCTCATCGACGCCATCAACGGGGTGCCGCACGCGAACCTCGTGCGGTTCCCGATGTAACGACCACACACGAGCCCGTCCTCCGGATCTCCGGAGGGCGGGCTCACCCGTTTCAAGGGCCGAGCGCCTGCACCATGACGACCGCCTGGTTCTCGGCGTTCCACCAGCCGGCCGGGTCGAGGGCCGGCTCGAAGCCGCATCCGCGCCAGAAGGCCCGCGTCCCGGCGTAGCCGTCGTCGACGCCCGGCTCGGGTGTCGCCTCCGACAGCGTCGTGACGACTGCGATGCGGATCTCAGGGCCGAGCTCGGCCAGGAACGCGTCGACCAGCATCCGGCCGATCCCGCGCCGGCGCTCGGCCGCGTGCACCGCCATCCAGGTGATCTCGGCCGCCGCGCGGTACCAGGGCCGCCACGTCACGAACCCGACCGGCATGCCGGCGGCCGTGGCGACGAACCCGTCCTGCTCGCGCACCGCGGCGGCGCACAGCTCGCGGCCGTGCCCGTCGCCGAAGTGGTAGGGGAGCGACGCCACGATCGCGTCGCAGCCCGCCGCGTCGCCCGGACCGAGGGCGCGAATCGCCACGTCGCCGGGTGCCGGTGCGGCGCCGTCCACGCCGCACACCGTACTCGTCAGGCGGCCTCGGTGAGCGGCTGGCCGCCCATCAGCAGCGCCTCGATGTCGGTCGCCGGAGCGGGGCGCGCGAAGACGTAGCCCTGCGCCAGGTCGCAGCCCAGCCGGCGCATCGAGAGGAGCTGGTCGGCCGACTCGATCCCCTCGGCGATCGCCACGAGCCCGAGCACGTGGGCGAGGTTGACGACGTTCGCCGTGATCGCCGCGTCCTTCCGATCGACCGCCACGCCCTGGACGAACGTGCGGTCGACCTTGATCACGTCGACCGGGAAGTGCTTGAGCTGGCCGAGCGACGAGAACCCCGTCCCGAAGTCGTCGACGGCGAGCCGCACGCCCCACTCGTGGAGGCGTTGGAGCTCTGCCCGGGCGTGCTCGCTGGCGCTGCCCTTGGCGACGATCGCGGTCTCGGTCACCTCGAGCCCCAGGCGGGTGGGCGGCAGACCGGTCTCCTCGAGGACCTGGCGGACGAGGGCCGTCATGCCGCTTCCCACCAGCTGGCGTTGCGAGACGTTCACCCACGTGACGAACTCCTCCGACAGGAGGCCGCGCCGCGCCCAGTCGGCGGTCTGCCCGCACGCCTCCCGCAGCACCAGCTCCCCGACAGGCACGATGAGGCCGGTCGCCTCGGCGACGGGGATGAACTGCGACGGCGGCACCGGGCCGCGCGACGGCGATGTCCAGCGCAGCAGCGCCTCGACGCCGACGATCGCGTTGGTCGTGAGGTCGACCTCGGGCTGGTAGTGGACCCGGAGCTCGCCGCGCTGGAGCGCCTGACGCAGCTCATGCTCGAGCCCGAGCGACTCGCCGAGCTCGCGGGCCAGCTCGTGCCGGAAGGTCTCCACCCGGCCGCGACCGGCCTCCTTGGCGGCGTACATCGCCACGTCCGCCCGCCGGACGAGGTCCTCGGCCACCTCGCCGTCGCGGGGGTGGACGGCGACGCCGATGCTCGCCCCGAGCGAGAGCTGGCGGCCGGCCACCTCGACGGGGTCCGAGAGCCGGCCGAGGAGGCGGCGGCCCACTTCGGCGGCCTGCTCCTCGCCCGCCCCGTCCAGGAGCAGGCCGAACTCGTCGCCGCCGAAGCGGGCGATGGTGTCGCCCGGCCGCAGCGCGTCCTCGAACCGGCGCGCGACGGTGGTCAGGAGCTCGTCGCCGGCGTCGTGGCCGAGGCTGTCGTTGACCGTCTTGAAGCCGTCGAGGTCGACGACGAGGACCGCGAACGACGCGCGCGTGCGCGCGGCGATCGCGATCGCCTGGTCGAGCCGGTCGCGGAAGAGGGCCCTGTTCGCGACGCCGGTGAGGCCGTCGTGGTAGGCCTGGTGCGTCAGCTCCTCCTCGAGACGGACGCGCTCCGAGACGTCGCGGGCGTTCATCACGACGCCACGGACGTGGCGGTCACCGCGCAGGTCGCTGACGTGCGCCTCGAGCTGGCGCCACTCGTCGAAGTGGTTCGACATCCGGAAGACGAGCTCCGCGGGCCGGGCCCGGGCCGCCGCCATGCGGACCGCATCCAGGTCGTCGGGATGGACGAAGCGCGTGAATCCCTCGTCGAGCATGTCCTCGGCCTTCGCGCCGGCCGTCGCGGTCACCGAGTCGGACACGTACCGGCAGCGGCCGTCGCCGAACACGAACACGAGGTCGGTCGACGCGGAGACGATGCTGCGGAAGTGCGCCGTGCGGCGGCGGGTGGCGGCGACGAGCGCGAGGGCCAGGAGCAGCGACACGGTGAGCCCGGCGACGCCGAGCCCGATCTGGATCATGATCAGCCCGCCCAGGCTGTGATCCGCGTTGGCGGCGATCGTGCGGGCGGTGTTGAGCGCCGTGTTCGATGTGAGGTCGGACAGGATCCGAAGCCGTTCGATCGGGTCAGTCGCCGTGATTCGCTCGTGCGCCGTGTCGGCGGCGGGGCCCGGCCGTCCGCCCAGGATCGCGCCGCCGGTCGCGGTCAGGTCGTGCACGAGCCGCCGCTCCTGCTCGAGCTCCGCGCGGACGGTCGGGTCGGTGGCGCCCGAGATCTGCGTGTCGTCGTCGTCGCCGTTCACCGCCGGGGCAAGTCCGCCGTCGAGCAGGGCGTCGGCGCTCACGCGCAGGTCCGTCGCTGTGGTCGCCGGGTCGGCGGCCGCGCCGGATCGGACGAGCAGGACCTCCTTCACATACCGCTCGGCGAGCGTCCGCTGCCGGGCCGCGATCTCGAGCACCGCCGCCCGGTGCTGTGAGCGCGACGTCGCCCAGATGGAGAGGCCCACGGTGATCGCGGATGAGAGCGCGAACGTTGCGAGGATCGCCGCGATGGGGCGCCGCGCGGCGCCGGCAAACGGCGAGAAGCTGCGGCGGGAGCGCACGCTACGTCGCCGTGAAGGTCGCCGACATCCCGCCCAGGTAGTGGCCCGCCATGTTGCAGAAGACCTCGTAGGTGCCGGGCCGCAGGTGCACGTCCAGCTCGCGGGTCGACCCGACGGGGCCCGGCTCGAGCGTCCCCAGCGTCTGCGGCTCGAGGCCCTCCTCGTCGACGGTGGCGGCGTCCGATCGCAGCGGCAGCCGGTCCTCCGAGGCGCGCACGATGATCAGCTCGTGCTGCTCGGGCCCGCGGTTTCGGACCACCAGGCGAACGTCGCCGGCCGGGATCCGGGCGGGGATGTGAATCGTGAAGTCGCGCTCGGTCACCTCGACGACCCTGGCGGTCCCGCCGCCGGAGTGGCCGCTCGAGCATGCGGCCGCGACCGCTACCACGGTCATCATCGGAGTCCAGAGGACGAGCAGGGGCGGCCGCCACCTCACACAAGAGGTGATCGGTACCAGCCGGGACGCGCTTTAGGACCCGGGGGCCGCCCGCACGGCCGCCTCGGCCGACGTGATGACGGGGACGATCTCGAACGTCGCCAGGTCCGACCACGCGGCGGTCCACTCGTCGAAGAGGGCCGGGTCGTCGGTCTCCATCACCTGGAAGCAGCGATCCAGCCGCTCGTCGATCCAGCTCTCGACGTACCGCAGGCCGGGCGGCGCCATCCGGCCCCGTTCGGCGAAGCGCTCGTAGACCGGGCCGGGGCCGTGCGTGAACCTCTCGACGACCATGTAGCGCATGCGTCCCTCCGGGGTGATCGACGGGCCGAGGGATCCTATGCGGCGCCCGTGAACCGGGGTCAGTGGCAGGGCGCCGAGCCGGAGTCGATCACCGAGCCGTCGACCCCGACGAACTTCCAGTCGTAGCTCGTGTCGTGGAGGCGCAGCTCGAGGACGCCGAAGCCGCTGCGGGTGAACTCGACGTTCTGCGAGCCGGGCAGCGCCCCCTGGCTCTTGCCGCCGGTGCCGACGATGAACTCGCGGATGCCGTCGGCGGCGTTCACCTGCCCGTCCGGGTCCTGCGGTGCGAACCGGGCGTAGGTGTGGATGTGCCCGTTCAGGACGACGTCCGCGCCGGCGGCCGAGAGCGCCTGCCAGAAGTAGCGGTAGTCGCCGTCGTGGGAGGCCCCGGTGGCATACGGCTCGTGCCAGTACGCCAGGGTGCACTGCCGGCTGCCGAGGTGGGTGCGCAGGAACTGACCCTGCGGCGAGGACGCGTCACAGCCGCCGACGGCACCGCACTCGCCGTTCAGGGCGATCATGTGCCATGCGCCCGCGTTCCAGGCCGAATCCGCCTGGGCGTTCCCGGCAGCGGCCCCGAAGTAGCCGAAGTACCCCGCCGCGTGCGGCGCGCAGTCCGTGCCGCCGGTCGACTGGTACTCGTGGTTCCCGACGGCAGGATGGATCTTGTCGAAGAACCGGCCCCACGAGATGTCGAACGACTGCTGGAAGGCCTGATACCCGCCGCAGCCGTACTGGAGGTCGCCCAGGGCCAGGACGGCCGAGATCGACGAGTCGGCGAGGATCAGGTCGGAGGTGGCCTTCTGCGCGCAGGCCGTTGCGGTGCCGTTCCCGCCGTTGAAGCCCCCATCAGCCGGATCGCAGGCGATGTCGCCCGCGGCGGCGATGAGCACGCCCCCCGACGCCGGCGTCGTCACCGACACGCCGCGCGAGCGGACGGAGCGGCTGCTCGAGGCGTCGACGGCGTCCACGCGGTAGGAGGCGGTCGTCCCTGCCCGGGTGGTGGCGGTGTAGGCCGTGCGCGACCCGCCGACGACGGCGATCGGCACGCCGCGGCGGTAGATCGTGTACCCGGCGACCCCGTCGCCGTCGGACACGGCGTTCCAGTCCAGCGAGACCGTGGTGTTGGAGGTCGCGACCGCCGTCAGGCCGCCGGGTGCGGCGGGTGCGTGGCCGTCGCCCGGAGGCGCCGTCAGGGAGACGTCGTCGATCTTGAAGCTGTCGCCGGCCCGCGAGGGCGCCTTCTGGACGGCCCGCAGCGCGATCCGGTCGCCGGTCCGCTCGGCGCGGAAGTCGAGCTCGGGGAAGGCCCGCCAGCGGCGGGTGGCCCGGCGGCACGCCGACCGGGAGGCGATCGTGGAGCCCGCCGGCGTGATCTCGAGCACCTTCAGGCACACCGTCCGGCCGGGCGAGCCGGAGCGGACGAAGCCGTGTGCGCGGTAGGTGCCGCCCGCGACCGAGGTCGCCGGGTTGAGCGTGGCCCGGGCCGCGAACGAGGGATTGTGCGGCCGGCGCGAGACGCGGCCGGCGTGGCCGCCTCCGCGTCCGCCGGCGCGCAGCGCCACCGTCGCACCGTCTCCGCTCCAGCCCGCGAGCGAGCCGCCGTGGCGCTCGAAGTCGCCGTTGGGCAGGAAGCTCGCCCAGGCCGGGGTTGTCCAGACCGCGGCCGCGAGGACGAAAGCCAGGACCATGATGGCTCGAAACGTCCGCACCCCGCTCCATGATCCACGCGCTCCGCACGTTGTCAACCGCCCGCCCAAGCCCGGCCGGCACCATCTGAGATACTCGCTGCGCACGTCACCACGAGGGACCGGGGGGAGCATGAACAGGAGGACACCCGTCCGCACGGCCGTCGTGGCCGGTGCGGCGTTCATCGGGCTCGCGCTGCCGGCCACGGCACAGGCGGCGAAGAACTGGGCGGTGGTGCAGGGCAACGGGACGCTCGTCCGCGGGAACGGCGTCACCACGGTCACCCACCCCAACACCGGCGTCTACATCGTGACCTTCACGGCCGACGTCCACGGATGCGCGTACGTCGGAAACCCGGGCGACCCGTCCACCGGCGCCGTCAGCACGGCGTCGACCGTGTCGGTGGCCCGCCGGGCCGGCAGCAGGCACGCGCTCTACATCCAGGTCTGGAACCAGCAGACGGGCGCGCCGGCGGACTTCCCGTTCCACCTCGTCGCCTACTGCGGGGCGACGTCCAAGTTCGCGGTCGTCGGCAAGGGCGGCGTGATCGCGCGCGGGAAGCATGCGCTCTCGGCCCGCCGGATCACGAAGGGCGAGTACAGCGTGCACTTCGACAGCAACGTCTCGAACTGCGTGTTCCTGGCGACGGTCGGCGCGACCAAGGCGACTCCGGTCGTGGATCCGGGAACGATCTCGGTCGCGCGCGGCAAGAAGCCGCACAACGTCTTCGTCACGACGATCGGCCGGTCGGGCTCGGTCGCGAACTCGCCCTTCCACCTGGCGCTCAACTGCGGCACGACGCCCTTCCGGGCCGTCGTGAAGGCCAACGGGACGATCGCCCGCGGGCGCGGCACCGACTCGTCGACACACCTCGGGGTCGCGGGGGAATACCAGGTCGCCTTCACGCAGAACGTGACGGGATGCGCCTTCGTCGCGACCGTCGGCGCGGCCGGATCGGGGATCTCGACGCTGCCGCTCACGATCACGACGGCGACGCGGATGGGGAACCCGAACGCGGCGTTCATCTGGATCAAGAAGACCGACGGGACGAACGTCGACCACGCGTTCCACCTCGTGGCGCGCTGCTGAGCCTCAGGCCCGGCGCTCGTGGGCTGCGCGGATCGCCTCCGCCAGCCCGCGGACGCCCGGCCCGACGGCGGGCTCCGGAAGGTGGCCGTAGCCGAGCATGAGCGTCGGCGGGCCGTCCGTCACGCCGTACTCCGACATCCCGGCCAGCGCGATCCGGCGCGCCCGGGCCTCGGCGAGGATCGCCTCCTCGTCCTCTGCGGCGGGGAGCTCCACGGTCACGTGCAGGCCGGCGGCGATCCCGCGGACCGTCGCCTCCGGCAGGTCCCGGCCGAGGGCGTCGATCAGCGCGGACCGGCGCGCCCCGTACCGCAGCCGCATCCGCCGCCGGTGCCGGTCCACGTGGCCCCGGGCCAGGAACTCGGCGAACGCGAGCTGCTCGATCCGGGCCGTGCCGCGGTCGGCCAGGAGCTTCTCTGTCCGCACCGCCTCCACGAGCCTGGCCGGGGTGACCAGCCATCCGAGCCGCAGCGCGGGCGCGAGCGTCTTGGCGGCCGACCCGGCGTAGACGACCCGGTCGGGCTCGAGCCCCTGAACGGCGCCCACCGCCGCCCGGTCGTAGCGGTACTCGGCGTCGTAGTCGTCCTCGACGGCGACGGTCCCGCGTGCGCGAAGCCAGGACACCAGCTCGTTTCGGCGGTCGCTCGAGAGGACGGCCCCGGTGGGATGCTGGTGCGCGGGCGTGACGGCGACGGCGTCCACACCCGCCTGCTCCAGCAGGTCGACACGGATGCCGTCCCCGTCGACCGGCACGGGCACCGGCTCGAGCCCGCCGCGGCGGGCGATCATCGCGTACTCGGGGTCGGCGGGCGACTCGAGCGCGATCCGGGTGGCGCCCGACTCGGCGAGCGCCCGGCACACGATGGCCAGGCCCTGGGTGTAGCCCGTCGTGACGACGACGTTCTCGACGGCGGCCACCACGCCGCGGACGCGGCCGAGGTAGTCGGCGAGCGCGGCCCGCAGCGTCTCGACGCCGCGCGGGTCGCCATAGGCCAGGTCGGCATCCGCGGCCGCCGTCGCTGCGCTCCGCAGGCAGCGGGCCCAGGTGGCCCGCGGAAACGTGGTGACGTCGGGCATGCTGGGCCGGAAGTCGAACCGCACCTCGGCCGGACGAGGTGGGGGAGCGGCCGGCGCCGGCGCGGCGCCCACCGCGGGCTCGGCCACCTGCGGCCGGGCGCCCTGGCGGACCGTCAGGTAGCCCTCGGCGGTGAGCTGCGCGTACGCGTCGACCACGACCCGTCGCGAGATCCCGAGTTGGCGCGCGAGGTCGCGCGTGGAGGGGAGCGTCGTTCCGGCGTGCAGGACGCCGTCGCGGATACGCCCGCGGAGCTGCCCTTCGATCTGCGTCCCGAGGGTGCCCGGGGCATCCCTCGAGACGGAGAGCAGGAGCTCGAACGGCTGACTGGACTCATTTTTCACACCAGAAGTGGATCTTGTTTCTGCACCAGTAGAGCCTAGCATGGGCCCATGTATTCGATCATCCGAAACCGCCCGGCCCGCCGCCTCCTCGCGACCTCGACGCTCGCTCTGCTGCCGCAGGCCACGCTCAGCCTCGCCCTGCTCGTGCACGCCGCCCGCCTGACCGGGTCGGTGGCCGCCGCCGGCCTCGTCTCCGCCACGTACGCCGCCGCGCTCGGCCTGGGCGGCCCGGCCGCCGGCCGCATCGCCGACCGCCGGGGTCAGACCGGCGTCCTCGTGGGCAGCACCGCGGCCGCGGTGACTCTGCTGGTGGCGATCGCCCTGCTCCCTGCGGGCACGAGCGTCGCGGTCGTCGCCGCGCTCGCCGCCGCGCTCGGCCTCGCCACGCCCCCCGTGGCCGCCTGCCTGCGCTCGGCGCTCCCGGGCGCGCTCACCGACCCGGGCGAGCTGCGGACGGCCGTCGCCTTCCAGGCCACGCTCGCGGAGCTGGCGTGGATCGCCGGGCCGCCGCTCGTGCTGGGCGTCGCGACGGCCGTCTCGACGCGGGCCGCGCTCCTCGCCGCCGCCGCGGGCGTCCTGGCGGGCACGGCGTCCTTCGCCCGCCAGCCGGCATCGCGCGGGTGGCGGCCCGCTCCGGACGCCGCCCGTGCCCGGGGCGGAGCCATGCGGGCGCCGGGCATGCGCACCCTCGTCGCGCTCCTGGTCGCGGTCGGCATCGTCTTCGGCGCCGTCGAGGTCGCGATCGCCACCGGCCAGGGCTCGGCGGCCGGGCCGCTCCTCGGGCTGTGGGGCGCGGGCTCACTCCTCGGCGGCGCCGCGGCGACGAGGGTCGGCGGCGGAGCGAGGACGCCCGCCGGGCTGGGCGGCGTTCTGGCCGCGCTCGCCCTGGGCCATCTGGCGCTGGCCCTCGTCCCTGGATCCACCGTCGGGCTGGGGCTCGTCCTCCTCGCGGCCGGCGCCGCCATCGCGCCGACCTACGCCACGGTGTACGCCATCGTCGGCGACGTCGCGCCCGCGGGCACCGTGACGGAGGCCTCGGCGTGGCTCGAGACCGCCGTCGCGGTCGGCGCCGCGCTCGGCTCGGCCACAGCTGGGGTCGCCATCGCGCATGCCGGCCCCGTGGCCGCGTACGGCCTCGCGGGCACGGCCGGCGCCGCTGCCGTGGCCATCGTGCTCGCCCGCGCCGGTACGCTCGGCGGATGCTCGCACAGCCGCAGGTCGACGAGCTCGCACGGCGCTACCGCCTCGGCGGCGGCGCTCGGCTGACCGGCGTCGTCGAGCGCGGCGAGCAGGGCCAGATCGCGCAGCTCGCCACCGAGCTCGGCCAGTGGGCGGTCAAGGTCGGATTCGAGGGCTACGAGAGCGACGAGGACGGCGAGGGCCTCGCGTTTCAGACGGCCGCCCGGCGTGCCGGGGTCCCGGTGCCCGGCCCGGTGACCACGGGCTCGGGCGACGTCGTTCTGGAGGTCGGCGACGTGAGCGTCCGCGTCTACGAGTGGGTCGAGCTGCTCCCGGCGGACCGCACGCTCGACCCTGAACGGGTGGGAGCGCTGGTCGCGGCGATCCATCGTGTCGAGTTCGCGGGCCGCCGGCCGCAGGACCCCTGGTACACCGACCCCGTCGGTCCGGCCGGCTGGGACAGCGTGATCGCCGAGCTCACGTCGGCCGGAGCGCCCTTCGCCGGCGAGCTGGCGGAGCTGCGCGACGAGCTGGTCGCCGTCGACGCCCTCGTCGAGCCGGCGCGCGACGTGCGCACGTGCCACCGCGACCTGTGGGCCGACAACATCCGTGCGACCGGCGACGGCGGCCTGTGCGTGATCGATTGGGACAATTGCGGGCTGGCGGACCCGGGGCAGGAGCTGTCGGGCGTGCTCTTCGAGTTCTGGGGCGGGGACCCGGAACGCGCCCGCGCGCTCCATCATACCTATCGCCGCGCCGGCGGGCCGGGACGCGTGGACCGGCGCGGGAGCTTCTCCATGACGATCGCCCAGCTCGGCCATATCGCGGAGGCCGCCTGCCGGATCTGGCTCGATCCGGCGACGAGCGCTGAGGAGCGCCGGCGCCAGGTTGGACGGGTCGTCGAGTACACCGACGATCCGCTCACCGTGGACGTGATCGACGCGATGGTCGATGCGGTCCGCGAGTGAGCTACGTGACGGTCTGGACCGGAACCTCGAAGAACTCGACGGAGACGCGCCGCTCGGTGCCGCCGGGGCTCATGGCGTTCAACGCCTCGTCGCCCTTGCGCATGGCCTCCTCGCTGTCGAAGAGGGTGATGCCGACGCCCTTGCCGCTCGACCGGTCGATGAGCATCATCATCCTGGCGCCCTGGAGACCGCCCGGCGTGTCGCCCTGCACCTCGCCTCTGACCATCTCGATGGCGCGGTCGACGTCGGCGGGGTCGCTCTCGAAGGTGGCGACGCGTGCGTACACGATGACCTCCTCGGGTCGCTGTGGGCTGGAGCGATGGTACCGCGGCCCGGCCCGCGCCAAACAAGCGCCGTCAGGTCAGGCGAGGAGGGGGACGGCCGTCGAGCCGTTCCAGCGCGGCCCAGTCGTCGCGCACCGGCGTGAAGCACTCGACTGCGAGCGCCCCCTCGGGGCCGGCGGTCACCTCGTGCGGCACCTGGCTCAGGATGCGCCACGTGTCGCCCGGCTTGAGCTGGCGGGTCTCGTCGCCGATCCGGAAGTGCATCGCGCCGCGGACGAGGACACCCAGCTGCTCGTTGTCGTGGCGGTGCTCGGGGACGTTGGCGCCCGGCTCGAGGTCGACCACGGCGAGCGTCGTGCGGTCGCCCTCGACGGCCTGCACGGTCACGCCGCTCCAGATCAGGATGTGCTCGAGCCGGTCGGTTCCTCCGAAGGCGCTCACCGGCGTCACTCTACCGACGAGCCGGGCGAGTCGCGGCCGGGCCGGGTTCAACCCGAGAACGACCAGCTCAAGAGCGCGTTGTCCGGATGCTCGCGCACGCCGCCGGCTGCCGCGTATGCGCGGAGCGCAGCCGGGTTCCCGTCGTCGGTAAGCACCCACATGCCGTAACAGCCACGATCCTGGGCGAGCTCTGAAAGCGCGGCCACCAACGCTCGGCCGATGCCCCGGCTTCGCGCTTCGGGCGCCACTCCCAGCTCGTACAGGAACATCTCGGTGCCCTTGTCCGGATGCGTCATCTCGACGCCGCTGACGAAGCCCACCACGGCGTCGGACTCGATCGCCAGCAGCAGGTGGTGCCCCGGGTCGCTGGCGAACCGCTCGACCGCATCCGGGCGCGGCTCCTCGTCGAGCAGGCCGGCGGCGAGCGCGATGTCGGCTGCGGTGGTCGCCGGGACGATCAGCATCTGGCCGCGATCGCCTCCAGCATGTCGGCAACCTCGCCGACCGGCCGGCGGGTGTCGATCTCGGCGGTCGCGCCGGCGCGCAGCAGCGGCTCGACCGTCCCCACGTCCTCGACGATGAGCGCACGCTCCGCGTCGGTCTTGCCGTAGTCGTGCGTCCGTCGCGACGCGACCCGCTCGAGCACGACGTCGAGCGGCGCGCTCAGGAGCACGACCGCGTCGAACCGCGCGAAGAACCGGCCCTGGTTCGGGACGCACCCCGAGAGGAAGAGCAGGCCGTCGTCGTGCTCGTCCAGCAGGGCGCCGATCCGGTCCTCACGCCAGACGAGGTCCGCGCCGCGATCCGGGTCGGGAACGGCCTCGCTCCAGTCGCCATGGTCGGTATCGACGACGCGATGGCCCCGGCGTTCGAGCTCCGCCAGGACCGTCGACTTCCCGGTGCCCGACATGCCGGTCACGAACACGACGGTCATGGGCCACGTATACACCGAAACTCCCGGCCGGTATGGTCACCGGCCCAACCCGGAGGGATTCTCATGGCCATCCACGCGTTCGGGGTCGCCCGGTCGGAGCGCGAATGGTTCCCGTAACCTTCCCCCGGTAGCAGTGGCCGAGCCGTCGAACGTCTGGAGCCTCGAGATGGAGGCTGCGCCCGAGGACTGGGGAGCGGGCGTGCGCGGCGCACGCCTCCTCGACCGGTCGAGGCGCCCCCGGCTCGTGTCCGCCGTGTGGGAGCTCGATCCCGGAGCGTCCTCGCCGCACTACCACGCCCACCACGCGGCGGAGGAGATGCTGCTCGTGCTTCGCGGCGCGCCGACTCTGCGGACCCCGGACGGGGAGCGGGCGCTCGCCGAGGGCGACGTCGTGCACTTCCCGGTCGGCGCGCGAGGCGCTCACCAGGTGCGGAACGAGTCCTCCGGCGTCGTCAGGTACATGATGATCGGGGCACACAGCCGGTTCGATGCGATCGAGTACATCGACGAGTCGAGGGTCGTCGTGTACAGCACCGCCGAGTCGGCGCTCCAGGGCGAGCAGCTGTTCTTCTCGCACGAGCTTCCGCGCGAGGAGTAGCAGCTCTACGCGCGGCGCCGTGCTCCGGCCTGGGCCAATGAGGGTCCCGATGCCTCGACCGACGGACATGGCGATGCCGTTCAGGGTCACGAACGCTCCGACGATGAGCGCGCCGAACCTCGCGATGTCGTTCTCGGTGGTCGAGGGCGCACTCGCCGCCATCCCGACGAACAGGACGACCCCAGGGGCAACTGTGGCGAAGCTCAGCCCGTCTTCTCGGGCCTCGAGGATCGGCCACGTCCCGGGCAAGCCCTTCAGCTCGTGGTGGCCGCGGGTCGGTGAACTCCGAACCCGAGCCCGCAACGAGGTCGGGAACCGTTCCCGACACGAGCACCCGTCCCGGCCCCGCGCTTCGACCGCGGCGACGATTGCCTGCCCGCAGCGGATCGCGAGCGGGCGCAGGCCGGGGGAGGGCTCGGG
The DNA here is from genome assembly GCA_025927685.1 of Thermoleophilia bacterium. Classification (GTDB taxonomy): domain Bacteria; phylum Actinomycetota; class Thermoleophilia; order Gaiellales; family JAICJC01; genus JAICJC01. Next base: position 28,010 of record JAICKX010000015.1, read on the forward strand.
ATCTCGCCGCGTCACGCGACGTCCGGGGCTGTCTCAGCCGCGCTCGATCAGCTCGATCCGGTAGTCGTCCAGGAACAGTACGCCGACGGATCGACGTCGATCACGCGGTCAGTCGATCGGCGTATTGTGCAAGCGTTTCCTACGCGCTGATCAGCGATGCGAGAGGAGCACCGACCGCTGAATCGTCAGCGCCAGATCTGGTCGAACGGCCGCACGTCGGCGGCGTGGCCGAGGTACGGCCCGACGCCGAAGCCGTCCTGAAGGGTTCGCAGCACTCCGTAAGAGTAGACCTTGCGTCCGTAGTCACCCGGCTTGACGCCGGGGCCGATCAGGAAGCAGATCGTGTGGCCGCCCTGGGCGAGTGGGTCCTTGAGCTGCATGCCGCCCTGCCGCTGGTCCTCGTCGAAGAGGACGACGATGACGTCGTTCGGCCCCCAGGCGGGCGAGATCTGGATCAGCGGCACCTCCCGCCGCAGGAACTCGTCGAACTGGGTGTAGCGGTTGTGGATCGGCGCGCATCCGCCGAGCGCGTCCTCGCAGCCGTTCGGGATCAGGAAGTTGAAGCGCGGCACGGTACCCGCCGCCAGGTCGGCGTTGAAGCCGGCCATGAGCGGCCCCGCCTGGACGTCGCGTTCGAGGCACTCCTGCGAGGGGGTGGTGAAGGAGAAGACGCCGCCGGGGCCCTCGATGTCGTCGAAGCTGATGGGAGGATTTCCGGTCGTGTAGAAGCCGACGAGCGGGCAGTTCCCGTGCGGCACGCAGTCGGTCGCCGCTGCGATGTTGGTCGAGTCGTTCGGGACAAGGTTGCCGCACCGGGCGCCCTCGTCCTCGAGCCAGGTCTTCCAGCCGATGCCGGCCAGGTCGAGCTGGTGGTAGAGGTTGTCGACGTCCTGGTGGCAGGCGACGCCGCCGTCCTGCTGCTGGCAACGGTTGAACTGGCCGCTCATCAGCGCTACGTAGTTGGCCTGCGACCAGTGGGTTGCTGCGAAGTAGCGTGACATCCACGCCGACTGCGGCCGGAGCGTCCCCATCGTGTACGGCGAGTTGGTCGCGGTGACGTGGCTGTAGTCGGTGTTCTCGCCGATGATGACGAAGACGTGCCCCAGCGCCGGGATGCCCTCGCGTCCCGCTGACGCCGATGCCGTCGATGCCGCCGTGCCGAGAAGGATCGCCGCGGCCAGGGCCAGTGCAACTGGTAGACGACTCATGCGCACCCTCCGTTGGATGACATGCATACCGCGCCAGACGGTAGCCGCGTTACGAACGCGGCGATGTCCATGCTTGCACAGTGCGTCGAGCGCCAGGGCATGATGTCGCGAGAGGCAGCCTGCAGCCGGCGTAGGCCCGCGCCAAGCTCGCCGTGGATGGGGACCGCTAGCCGCGCTCGATGATCTCGATCCGGTAGTCGTCCGGATCGCGCACGAAACAGAGCCGCGAGCCGCCGTCGCTGACCGTGTAGGGCGCGCGCTCGGGCTCGATGCCCTGGCCCTTCAGCGCCTCGAGGGTGCCGTCGAGATCCTCGACGCCGATCGCGATGTGCCCGTAGCCGGTGCCCATCTCGTAGGAGCGGCCGTCGTGGTTGTAGGTCAGCTCGAGGACGTTGTCGCTGCCGGGGAGGCTGAAGAAATAGTTCGTGGCCTCCTTCTCGCCGTTTCGGACGATGTCCATCTCGCGGGCGAAGCTGAACCCGAGCGCCTCGTAGAACGCCCGGCTCTTCGGCGGGTCGGTGACCCGCACCATGGTGTGGAGGAACTGTGCCATGGCGGCCATTCTAGAGTGGGCCGGCCGGGGACCGGGGGACAGTCCCTGAACGTTCGGCGTGGCGATGCCGTCGCGGATCCGTGACACGCCTGTGATACGGCTGCGCAGGGAGGCGTGGCGCTGCCGTCACGGCTGTGTGACGCAAACCGTTCAGGGACTGTCCCCGGGGTCTCCTGGCTACCAGTCGGCGAGGATGTTGTCGTCGGCCGAGCCGGCCTCGACGGCGGTCTGGAACGCCGAGAGCTCCTCGGGCGCGATCGCGAAGACGTGCTCGGGGCCGGGGAAGGTGCCGCCGCGCACCTCGTCGGCGTAGGCCTTCACGCCCTCGCGCATCGCGTCGCCGATGTGGGCGAAGCGCTTCACGAACTTCGGCTGGAAGCTGTCCGCACCGTGCATGTCGAGCAGGTCGTGCAGAACGAGCACCTGCCCATCGGTGCCGGCGCCCGAGCCGATCCCGATCGTCGGGATCGTGAGCCGCTTCGAGATCGCCGCCGCCACCGCCTCGGGCACGCACTCCAGGACGATGCCGAAGCAGCCCGCCGCCTCGAGCGCGACCGCGTCGTCGTAGAGCCGCTTGGCGTGGTGCCACTCGCGGCCCTGGGCCTTGTGGCCGCCCAGCTTCGTCGCCGTCTGGGGCGTGAGCCCGATGTGGCCCATGACCGGGATGCCGGCGGCGACGATGGCCGCCGCGCGGGCGATCGACGTGCCCGAGCCCTCGAGCTTCACGACGTCGGCGCCGGCGTCCTTCACGAACCGGCCGGCGTTCCGCACGGCATCCTCGTCGGACACCTGGTAGGACATGAACGGCAGGTCGCCGATCACCATCGCGTGCTCGCAGCCGCGGCTCACCGCGCGCGTGAGGATGAGGAGCTCGTCGACCGTCGCGCGCACCGTCGAGATCGGGTCGTGTCCCAGCACCGTGTTCGCGGCCGAGTCGCCGACGAGCACCAGGTCGACGCCCGCCGAATCCACGATCCGCGCCGTGGGCAGGTCGTACGCGGTGACCATCACGATCGGCGTGCCTGACAGCTTCAGCTCGCGCAGATGGGGGAGCGTGACCGTCATCGACCCTCGATCCGGATGGTATCGATCAGCCGCGTCGAGCCGAACCGGGCCGCGCCGATCACGAGCGCCCCCGGCCGGGGCTCCACCTCCGCGAACGTGTCGCTGTCCACCACCGCAAGGTAGTCCAGGTCGCCCTCGACCAGGCCCGGGTCGCGTGCGACCAGCGCCCGGTGAAGCGAGGGCGCGCGGCGGCGCTCCTCCGGCGAGAGATAGGCGTTCCGGGACGACAGGGCGAGGCCGTCGGGCTCGCGCACGGTCTCGACCGCCCGGATCTGGATGCCGAGCCCGAGGTCGGCGGTCATCCGGCGGATCACCGCGAGCTGCTGGGCGTCCTTCTGGCCGAAGTAGGCGGCGTCGGGCCGGGTCAGGTTGAAGAGCTTGAGGACGACCGTGGCGACGCCGTCGAAGTGCCCGGGCCGGTGCGCGCCCTCGAACACCGCGCCGAGGTCGCCCACGGACACGGTGGTCGAGAAGCCGTCCGGGTACATCTCGGCGACGCTCGGCGCGAACACGCGGTCGGCGCCCTCCTCCGCCGCGATGGCCCGGTCGCGCCCCTCATCGCGCGGGTAGCGGTCGAAGTCCTCGCCCGGGCCGAACTGCGTCGGGTTCACGAAGAGGCTCATCACCACCTCGTCGCACTCGGCCCGGGCCCGGCGCAGGAGGGCGCGGTGGCCTCCGTGCAGCGCGCCCATGGTGGGGACGAGGCCGACGCTCACAGGAGCTCGCGCACGGCCGCGGCCGAGCTCGGGTCGACGAGCGGCAGGGTGGCGCGTCCCAGCGCCCGGTAGAGCGACGCCAGCTCGGGGCCCACGGCCTCGAGGTGGGCGGCCACCGTCTCGGCGTCGCCGCGCGCGATCGGGCCGGTCGGGCTGCCGCCCGCGACGTCGACCGTCCGGTGCTGGAGCGGGGCCAGCACGCGGAGCGCCAGGTCGCGGTCGAGCCCGGTCCGCTCGAGCAGCTCGACCGCCGTCGCCGTGACGGTGACGAGGTAGTTCGAGGCGAAGACCATGGCGGCGTGGTAGAGCACCTTCATCTCGTCGGCGAGCGGGAACGGCTCGAGGCCGAGATCCCGCGCGAGGCCCGCCCCGGCGTCCCAGTCGCCGGTGACTGCGGCGTAGGCGCCCTCCAGCTGGTCGGGGCCGCGGTCGGGCCACACGGTCTGCACCGGATGGACGCACGCCTTCGGGCCCGGTGCGGCGTCGAGCGCGTGCACGCTCGTCGCGCCCGAGAAGTGGACGACGGCCGCCTCGGCCCCGAGACGCGGAGCGAGCGCGGCGCACACGTCCGAGATGGCGCCGTCAGGTGTCGCGATGCACACCAGCCGAACGCCGTCGAGCGGCACCTCGGCGCCGCGTCCGTACGCCGGCGCCCCGAGGCGCGCGGCGACGACGCTGCCCACCCGACCCGCGCCGATGACCACGGTGCCGCCACGCATACGACCAGCCGAAAGCGTACGCCGGTCATGCAACAACGGGGTCAGACCCCGTTGTTGCGCGGCGCTAGACTGGCAGCATGCCGATCTACGAGTACCTGTGCGCCGACTGCTCGGACACGTTCGAGGAGCTGGTCTCGGCGTCGAGCGCAGCCGACGTGCACTGCCCGCAGTGCGGCGGCGCCACCGTGACGAAGCTCCTGTCCTCGTTCGCGACCCCGCGCCCGGTGGGCGCCACGGTCGGCGGCGGGGGCGGCGGCTGCTGCGGCGGAAGCTGCGGCTGCGGCCACTGATCACGAGTCGTCCGGGCCGCTTGCCAGAATGCGATCCGTGAGCGACGCACCAGCACGCGCGGCAGAGCTCGAGCGACTGGCGGACGAGTGGAGGGGTTGTGCCAAGTGCGCGCTCGCCTCCTCTCGCACGCAGGTGGTCGTGGGCACGGGCCACCCCGACGCCGACCTGATGTTCGTCGGCGAGGCGCCCGGGTTCCACGAGGACAAGCAGGGCGCGCCGTTCGTCGGCCAGGCCGGCAAGGTGCTCGAGCGGCTGCTCGGCACGATCGGCCTCACCCGCCCGCAGGTCTACATCGCCAACGTGCTCAAGTGCCGCCCGCCCGGGAACCGCGACCCCCAGCCGGACGAGATCGAGGCCTGCGAGGGCCACCTCTTCGCCCAGGTCGAGCTGATCCGGCCGAAGGTGATCTGCACGCTCGGCAACTTCGCGACCAAGCTCCTGTCCGGCCAGCCGCACGGGATCACCCGCGTCCACGGCCGCCCGCAGCCGCGCCGGATCGGCGGCGTCGACCTCGTCCTCTACCCGATCTTCCATCCCGCGGCGGCGCTCTACACGCCGGCGATGATGACGACGCTCGAGGGCGACTTCGCCCGGCTGCCGGAGCTCCTTGCGGGCCCCGTCGAGGTGCCCGTCCCGGCGGCCCGGGTGCCGGTCGCGGTCGGCGCGCCGCCCCCGCCCGTCGCCGAGCCCGAGCGCGAGTACGCCCAGCTGGGTCTCTTCTGATCTCGCCGCCACCGAGCGGATCGCCGCCGCGGTCGCCGCGCAGCTCGAGCCGCCCGACGTCGTCCACGTGGCCGGCGAGCTGGGGGCCGGCAAGACGGCGTTCGTTCGCGCCGCCTGCGCCGCGCTGGGCGTGACCGAGCCCGTCACGAGCCCCACGTTCACGGTCGGGCATCGCTACGCCGGCGGCGCGTTTCCTGTCTCGCACCTCGACCTCTACCGGTCGGCCGGCGTCTCGCCCGAGGAGTGGGCCGACCTGGAGCCGTACTTCGACGAGGGCGTGTGCTTCGTGGAGTGGCCCGAGGCGGGCGCCGGCGTGCTCCCGCCGCCGCGCCTCGTCGTGGAACTGCGGTTGCAGGAGGCCGATGCTAGGCTGGTCTCGTTGCGAAGCGAACATCCGGGATTGCTCGCCGCGATTGCTGATTCTCTCGCTTGACACCGCCACCGACATCGCGACCGCGTGCGTCTGGCGGGACGGCGACGCGCTCGCCGAATCGGCCACCCGGGCCCGGTCGGTCGCGGCCCAGCGCGTCCTGGCCGACGTCGACCGCCTGATGGACGAGGCGGGGGTCGGCCCCGCCGACCTCGACCTGGTCGTCGCCGGCACAGGCCCGGGCACGTTCACCGGCCTTCGCATCGGCCTGGCCGCGGCGAGGGCGCTCGGGTTCGCGCTCGGCATCCCCGTGAAGGGCGTCTCGACGCTCGAGGCCCTGCGGGCGGGCGAGGGTGTCGAGGTGGCGTGCGTGGACGCGCGCCGCGGCGAGGTGTTCGCCGCGGGAGCCGGCCTCGCGCCGCAGGCGATCGCTCCCGAGGCGCTCGCCGCCGCCCTCCCCGGCGGCACCGTCTGCGCCGGCGACGGCGCGATCCGCTACCGCGACCGCCTGGCGGGGCTCGCGATCCCGCCCGACGACTCGCCGCTTCACGTGCCATGGGCGCGCCGGCACGCGGCGCTCGCCGAGACGGCGGGCCCGCCGGAGCCGCTGTACCTGCGCGCCCCCGACGCCGACCGTGCGCTCGCAGCGAGGGCCGCCTCATGATGACCGCCGTCGAGCTGCGGCGCCTCCGCACGGCGGACCTCGACCGGATCGAGGAACTGGAGCGGGAGAGCTACCCGACCCCGTGGTCGCGCTCGATGTTCGCCGGCGAGCTGGCGAAGCCGAGCGGGATCTGCCTCGGCGCCTTCCAGGGCGAGGACATGCTGGGCTACCTCATCGTCGCCCGGTACGTCGACGCCTGGCACGTCATGAACGTGGCCGTCGACCCGGTCTGGCGGGGACGCGGGGTGGCGCGCACGCTGCTCGAGCGGCTCTTCGAGATCACCGCCGAGGACCCTGACCGCGGCTACACCCTCGAGGTGCGGGTCTCGAACGCCGTCGCCATCCACCTGTACGAGTCGCTCGGGTTCGTGACCACGGGCGTGCGCCGCGGCTACTACACCGACAACCGCGAGGACGCGCTCATCATGTGGAAGGACGCGGAGCCGCCGGTGTGATCCTCGGGATCGAGACGTCGTGCGACGAGACCGCCGCGGCGGTCGTCTCGCGGGAGGGCGCCGTCCTCTCCAACGTCGTGAGCTCGCAGGCCGCCCTGCACGCGCCGTACGGGGGCGTCGTGCCCGAGGTGGCCTCGCGCCGCCACCTCGAGCTGGTCGTGCCCGCCGTGGAGCGCGCGCTGGTGGACGCCGGCATCGCTCTCGGGGATCTCGAGGCGGTGGCGGTGACCGAGGGTCCGGGGCTGATCGGCGCGCTCCTGGTCGGACTCTCCGCGGCGAAGGCGCTCGCGTACGCCCGCCGGCTGCCGCTGGTCCCGGTCGACCACCTGCACGGGCACGTGGCCGCGCTCTATCTCGAGCCCGACCCGGTCGAGCCGCCGTTCCTGGCGCTCCTCGCGTCGGGCGGTCACACGCTCCTGGCCGAGGTGCCGGAGCGGGGGAGCATGACGGTCATCGGCCGCAGCCTGGACGACGCGGCCGGCGAGGCCTTCGACAAGGGCGCGCGCCTGCTCGGCCTCGGCTACCCGGGCGGCGCGGCGCTGGAGCGGCTCGCCTCCGGCGGCGACCCGGGTGCACACCGCTTCCCGGCCGCGATGCTCGGGAAGCCGGGCCACGACTTCTCGTTCAGCGGCCTCAAGACGGCGCTCGCCCGGGCGGTGCGCGCCGAGGCGGCCGCGCCGGCCGACCTGGCGGCGTCCTACCAGGCGGCGATCGTGCGCGCGCTCGTCGGGCGGGCCGCCGAGGCGGTCGAGGCGACCGGCGCAGGGACCCTGGCCGTCGTCGGCGGCGTGGCCCGAAACTCCGTGCTCCGCGAGGCGGCCGCGCGCCGGTGCGAGGAGCTGGGCGTTCGGCTCGCGCTGGCGCCGTCGGCGCTCTGCTCCGACAACGCGGCCATGATTGCGTCGGCGGCCCGGTACGCGCCGGCCCTGCCGTTCCCCGAGTACCTCTCCCGCGACGCCTACGCCACCGCCGCATGAGCGTCGAGGTGCGCATCATGAGCGCGGCCGGCTGCCACCTGTGCGACGAGGCCTACCGGGTGCTGGAGGAGGCGAGGGAGGAGCTCGGGTTCGAGCTCGTGCGCGTCGACATCGCCGGCGATCCGGCGCTCGAGGCGGAGTACCGCGAGCACATCCCGGTGGTCTACGTGGCCGGCCGGCGGACGTTCACGCACTTCGTGGACCCGGACGAGCTGCGCGACCGGGTCGCGGCCGCCACAAGCGCCGCCTGAAATTCGCCGCTCGTGGCGGTGTGACACCGCAGCCGAAGCCACGAGGCTACACTGATCGTGACGTGTTACAAACACCCGTCCCGAAGGAGGCCTCGTTGGCTTCGGACCGCCTGACTGTGGGCGTTGCGGCCCGCCTTTCGCGCTACCTCCAGGTGCTCACTCAGGCGAAGAAGCAGGGCCGGGACTCGATCTCCTCGCAGGAGATCGGCGAGTACACGAACATCAACGCCACGCAGATCCGGCGCGACCTCTCGGGATTCGGGAAGTTCGGAAAGCGCGGCGTCGGCTACAACATCGACTTCCTGATCGGCGAGATCCGGAAGATCCTGCGGACCTCCGGACAGCACAACATCGTCCTCATCGGCGCCGGCTCGCTGGGCCAGGCGATCTCGAAGTCGAGCATCTTCGCCGACCACGGCTTCAACATCGTTGGCATCTTCGACAACGACCCGGCCAAGATCGGCAGCGAGTCGGGCGACGTCCGCATCCAGGACATGTCGGAGCTCGCGACGGCGATCCGCGACCGGAACGTCATCGTCGGCGTCCTCGCGGTCCCCGAGGAGGCGGCCCAGGAGGCGGCCGACCGGCTCGTGCGGGCGGGCGTGAAGATCATCTTCAACTACTCCGACGCGCTCATCGACACGCCGTCCGACGTGACCGTGCACCGCTCGAGCCCCGTGGTCGAGATCCTGCACGCGCTCTACTTCCACCTGACCTAGCGGCCCGGCGGCAACGGTAGGTTCCGGCCGTGCGGCTCGTCCTGTGGCATGGCTACCTGCTCGAGGGCACCGGCTCCAACATCTACACCCAGCACGTTGCGCGGGCCTGGGGGCGGCTGGGGCACGACGTCGTGCTCGTCTGCCAGGAGCCGCGGCCGGAGCGGTTCGCGCTCGGCCCGAACGTGCGCGTGGTCGTGCCCGACGTCGGTCCGCTCCTGCCGGTGTTCGTGCTCGATCGGTACGAGGGCATCGAGGCCCGCCACGTCGCCGATATGACGGCGGCGGAGCTCGACCGGTTCGTCGAGCGCAACGCCCGCGCGGTCGCCGGCGCGCACGGCGGGAGCCCCGACCTCGTGCTCGCCAACCACATCCTGATGGGCGGCCCGGTCGCGGCCCGCGCGTGCGCCGGCGGGACGCCGCATGCCGTGAAGATCCACGGCTCCGAGCTCGAGTACGCGATCCGCGGCCGCCCGTCGCTCGTGGCGGCCGCCGCCGAGTCGCTCGCGGACGTCTCGGCGCTCGTCGCCGGATCGGGCCACATCGTCAAGGTGACCGAGCAGCTGCTCGGAAGCCGGCTTCACGACCGGATGCACGTCGTCCCGCCCGGCGTCGACACCGATGCGTTCCGCCCGGACGGCGGCGACCTCGCCGCCCTGGTCGAGCGGCTGCGGGCGGACGCCGCGACGCCCCGCCCGGGCCGCCCGCCCGAGCGGGCCCCCGATCCGGACGCGGGCGACCGGCTTGCGGGCGTTGGCCGCTTCGTCCTCTACTTCGGAAAGCTCATGCGGCAGAAGGGCGTGCACCTGCTGCTCGAGGCATGGGCCCGGCTCGGGCCGCGGTTCCCGGACACGACCCTGGTGGTGGTCGGCTTCGGCGACGCCCGCGCCGAGCTCGAGGCGGCCGCGCCCGGGCGCACCGTCTTCACCGGCGCCATGGACCACGAGCACCTGCACCTGCTCGTGCCGCTCGCCGACGCCGTCGTCGTCCCGTCGGTGCTGCCGGAGGCGTTCGGGATGGTCGCCGCCGAGGCCGCCGCCTGCGGCGTCGTGCCGATCGTGGCCGGCCACTCCGGCCTCGCGGAGGTCGCCGCCGGGCTGGGCCCGAGCGGCCGCACGTTCGACGGGACGGCGGCCGGCCTCGAGGCCCGGCTCGACGAGCTGCTGTCGCTTCGGCCCGACGAGCGGTCGCGGGTGGGGCGTGCCGCCCGGGCGGCCGTGCTGGAGCGGTGGAGCTGGGAGGGGATCGCCGGCCGGCTGATCGAGGCGAGCCTGGGGTAGAGCCTGCGGCGCCGCGGCGAAAGCCTTAAGCCGCCGCCGCTCGATGCCGATTCGTGGTCCGTGGCCCCCAGGCTCAGACACGGCGTGCTGCGCCTCTTCGGGCGCCGCGCGACGGGCGGCACGTCCCGGATGGGCGAGGGCGTGCGCCTCGGCATGGTCGCCGACGCGCTCTTCGACGCCGTCTACATCCACGTCGACGGGTGGATCGTCGAGGTGAACCGGGCGTTCGAAGAGCTCTTCGGCTACTCGCGCGAGGAGGCCGTGGGGCTGACCGTCTTCGACCTGTTCGCGTCCGCGTACCACGACGTCCTGGTCAACCGCATCCAGCAGGAGAGCAGCGAGCGCTACGAGCTCGTCGGGATCACGCGAGAGGGCGAGGCGCGGCACCTCGAGGTCTCCGGCCGGACGATCAGCTATGCGGACGGCACGGCGCGTGTGGTGGCGCTGCACGACGTCACCGAGCGGCGGCTGGCCGAGGAGCAGGTCGGGGTGCTGGCGTTCCAGTACGCCGCCGACCTGACGACCGTCTCCGAGGTGGCCCGGCGCCTGCCCCGGACGGCGGACGCCCTCGGCGCGCGCCAGGCGATCTGCGAGGGGGCGCTCGCGGTCTGCGACGGCATGATCGCCGTCCTCATGGAGCCCGACGGCACCGGCCACCTGGTCTCGACAGCCGTGGCGGGTGCGGACGCCGCGCCGATGCACGTCCCCCTCGAGGCGGAGGGCTCGGCCACCGCGCGCGTCTTCCTGAGCGGCGAGCCGTTCTTCGTCGCCGACCTGACCGGCGAGCAGGGCCTGTCGCGCCGCGTCGTCGCCGAGACGGGCGCCGTGTCGGCGCTCTGGCAGCCGGTGCTCCAGGACGGGCGGGTCGTCGGCGTGCTCCTCGTCGCATGGGACCGCGAGCTCGCGCACCTGTCCGACCGGGCCGCCGCCGTCGTGGGGCTGTTCGCCGCCGAAGCCGCCGTCGCCATCGAGCGGGCCGACGTGCTGGCGCAGCTCGACGAGCTGAACGGCAGGCTGGCGCGGCAGGTCGAGGCGCTGCGCCTCTCCGACCAGATGAAGTCCGACTTCGTCTCGAGCGTGTCGCACGAGCTGCGAACGCCGCTCGCCTCGATCCTCGGCTACCTCGAGATCCTGGCCTCCGAGGAGGTGGGCGAGCTGACCGAGCTTCAGAGCGAGTTCGTGGGGATCGTCGACGCGAACGCGCACCGGCTGCTCTCGCTGATCGACGACCTGCTCACCCTGTCGGGCCTCGAGAACGGCAGGCTGGCGATGCGGTTCGAGCAGGTCGACCTCGGTGGGCTGGTGTCGGGAGACGTCCAGGGGCTTCGGCCCGAGCTGGTCGAGCGGCGGCACGAGATCGAGGTCGAAATCCCCGACAACCCGCTCGTCGTGAACGTCGACGTCCACCGCTGCGAGCAGGTGATCGGGAACCTCCTCTCCAACGCCGTCAAGTTCACCCCCGACGGCGGCCGCATCCGCGTGCACATGCGGGAGGCCGACGGGATGGCCGAGCTCACGATCGCGGACTCCGGGATCGGCATCTCGGAGGAGGACCTCGGCAACCTCTTCGAGCGGTTCTTCCGGGCGCGAAGCGCAACCGAGCAGGCGATCCCGGGCACCGGTCTCGGGCTCGCGATCTCGAAGGGCATCGTCGAGGCACACGGCGGGACGCTCACGGCGGAGAGCGAGCTCGGGCGCGGGTCGGCGTTCACGGTCCGCCTGCCGATCGCGGCGTCGCGCCAGCTCCGCCCGGCCGCCTGACGATCGCCCGACGGGCGGGTATCGTCCGCCGCCGTGGGAGAGACGCCCAAGATCGCCGATCCGCTCGAGGCGCTGGAGGCCGCGCGGGCCCTCTTCGACTCGGCCGACGACTTCACGGTCGGCGTGGAGGAGGAGTTCGCGATCCTCGACCCGGGCACGCTGGACATGACGGCGGGGTTCGAGCGGTTCGACCAGGCCGCCCGCACCGGGCCGCTGGCCGGCATGGTCGCCGGCGAGCTGATCCGCTCCGAGGTCGAGGTGCGAACGGGCCGGTGCGAGACGTTCCCCGAGGCGGCCGACGCCATGGCCCGCCGCCGGCTCGACCTGCTCGACGTGGCCGAGACGCTCGGCTACGCGCTCGCTGCGACGGGGACGCACCCGTTCGCCCGCTGGCAGGACCAGGCGGTGATCGACACGCCCCACTACCACCTGGTCGAGGCGACGCTCCGCTACGTGGCCTGGCGGAACAACACCTTCGGGATCCACGTCCACACGGGGATCCGCGGCGCCGACCGGGCGATCGCGGTGTCGAGCGCGCTCCGCAGCGTCCTGCCCGAGCTGCTGGCGGCGTCGTGCAGCTCGCCGTGGCTCGAGGATCGCCACACCCACCTGCACTCCACCCGCACGCAGGTCTTCACGAAGTTCTTCCCGCGGTGCGGGATCCCCGACCCGCTCGCGGACTGGGAGGAGTACGCCGAGTTCGTGCGCTTCCTCATCTCCACCCGCTCGATCCGCGAGCACACGGAGATCTGGTGGAGCGTCCGCCCGCACCAGTCGTTCCCGACCGTCGAAGTGCGGATCTGCGACGCCCAGCCCGAGTTCAGCCGCGCGGTCGCGCTCTCCGGGCTCATGACAGCCCTCACCGCGCACTTCGCCCGCGCCTACGACGAGGGCCGTTCGCTGCCGGCGCACCCGCACCGGCTGATCGAGGAGAACTTCTGGCGCGCGATCCGGTGGGGCATGGCCGGCGAGCTGATCGACCTCGATACGGGGGCGGTGATGCCCGCCCGGGAGCGCGTCGGGGCGCTCGTCGAGGAGGTGTCCGAGGTCGCGGCCGAGCTCGGGATCGCCCGCTACCTGGGTGTCCTGGAGGAGCCCACCGCCGCCGAGCTCTACGTGGCCCGGCTGGCGGAGGGCGAGTCGGTGCGCGACGTGTGGCCGCATGCGGTCGCGCGCACCCGCGAGTCCGTCGCCGAGTGGCTGGCGGTGAGGGAGGGGGAGACGCGATGAGCGAGGACGAGGCCCGGGCGGCCCAGGCGGCGGCCGCCGAGTACATGAAGCGCGTCCCGATCGAGGAGGTCGTGATCTCGACGGTGCAGACCCTGATCGAGCTCGGCTACCGCCGCACCGGGCTCGTCCAGGGTGCGGCCGACGAGCGCGACCTGCCCCAGACGGAGGTCGCGATCGAGGCGCTTCGGGCGCTCGTCCGCGTGCTCGAGCGAGTGCTCGACGCGGGGTCCGTCACGGCGGTGCGGGGCGAGATCGCCCAGCTCCAGCTGGCCTACGCCCGGGCGAGCGAGGGCCCGCCGGCGGAGGCGCCGGCGGAGGGCGCCGCCCCCGAGCCCGAGGCGCCCTCCGTGGACGTGCCCCGGCCCAAGATCTGGACGCCCGGCGGCGAGGGATGAGCGCCGCGGCGGAGATCGGCGTCTTCGGCGGCTCCGGCTTCTACAGCTTCCTCGACGACGCGGAGGAGGTCGCCGTCGACACGCCGTACGGGCCGCCGTCCGACCGGATCGTGGTCGGGTCGGTGGAGGGCCGCCGGGTCGCCTTCCTGCCGCGCCACGGCCGCAACCACCACCTGCCGCCGCACGCCATCCCCTACCGGGCCAACCTGTGGGCGATGCGCGAGCTGGGCGTGCGCCGCATCATCGGGCCGTGCGCGTCGGGGAGCCTCGCGCGTGACGTCCCGCCCGGCGCATTCGTCGTCTGCGACCAGTTCGTCGACCGCACGTCGGGCCGGGAGCACACGTTCTACGACGGCCCGGTCACGACGCACGTCTCGGCGGCCGACCCGTACTGCCCCGACCTGCGCCGGATCCTGCTCGAGACCGGCCGCGAGCAGGGCATCGACATCCGCGACGGCGGGACGGTCGTCGTCATCCAGGGGCCGCGCTTCTCGACGCGGTCCGAGTCGACGTGGTTCAGCGCGATGGGATGGCAGGTCATCAACATGACGGCCTACCCGGAGGGCTGGCTGGCCCGCGAGCTCGAGCTCTGCTACGCCAACGTCTCGCTCATCACCGACTACGACGTCGGCCTCGAGGGCGACACGTCCGCCGGGCCGGTGAGCCACGGGGAGGTGATGCGGGTCTTCGCGGAGAACAACGAGCGCCTGCGCCGGCTGCTGTTCGCCGCCATCCCGAAGATCGGCCCGCAGCCGCAGGACATCTGTGCGACGGCCCTCTCCGGGGCGCGGGGGTAGCACGCACGAGCGCACCCCTGAACCCGGCTGGGAAAGCCGAGGTCGCTGTTACAATCCCCCGGTTCCCGACCGTCTTCCGCGACCCTCCAAGGAGCCTCTGACGTGAGTTCACTGGCCAGCCATGCTGTGCTCATCTCCCTGATCTGCGGCGCTGCCGCCGTCGTCTACGGCCTGGCGCTGACCCGCTGGGTGCTCGCCCAGTCCGCCGGAACCGAGCGCATGCAGGACATCGCCACGGCCATCCAGGAGGGCGCGGCCGCCTACCTGCGCCGCCAGTACACGACGATCGCCGGCGTGGCCGTGGTCGTGTTCCTCGCGATCGGCATCGCCGGCACGTGGACCGACGACCTGGGCTGGAAGGTCGCGATCGGGTTCCTGATCGGCGCCGTGCTCTCGGCGCTCACCGGCTTCATCGGGATGAACGTGGCGGTGCGCTCGAATGTGCGCACCGCCGAGGCGGCCAAGTCGGGCATGAAGCCAGCGCTCTCGGTCGCGTTCAAGGGCGGGACGGTCACCGGGATCCTCGTCGTCGGCCTGGGCCTCCTCGGCGTGGGCGGTTATTTCGGCGTTCTCATGCTGAACGGCGACAGCGACCTCGAGGCGACCAAGGCGCTAGTCGGGCTCGCGTTCGGCGGCTCGCTCATCTCGGTGTTCGCCCGCCTCGGCGGCGGCATCTTCACGAAGGGCGCCGACCTCCGCGCCGACCGGGGGGGGAAGATCGAGGGCCGCCAACCCGAGGACGACCCCCGCCACCCCCCCCTGATCGCCGACCACGAGGGCGA
>JAICKX010000152.1 GCA_025927685.1 Thermoleophilia bacterium
ACGGCGACCTGGCCGAGGAGCTGGAGCGCTCCCGTGTCGCGATCGCGCTCGGGCGCCCGCGCAGCGAGGAGTACCGCGACCTCGGCGAACGCACCGGCGCACCGACGTTGGCGGCGCTCGGGTTGGCGCTGCGGCTGAGCGACCGGCTCGGCGTGCCACTCGCGGCCAGCCTGCGCGACCAGGCCGACCGCAGCCGCGCCGAGGCAGCCCGGGCCGCGCAGGAGCGGGCGGCCAGAGCGGGGCCGCGCGTGCTCGTGGTGGTCGTCTTCGTGCTGGTTCCCGCGGCGCTCCTGCCGATCGGCGCGGCCGTGGCGCTCACGCTGGCGGGGGCGCTGGCCGCGTAGGCCGTCATCTCAGCCGATGCGCAGGAAGATTCCCGCGCCGACGATCGTCTCGGACAGACAGCACCGAGCGACTGGAGGCACCTCGATGGTACAGACGAGTGTGAAGATGCCGAGGACGATCGGCCTGATCGTCGTCCTGGCGGTTTCGGCCATCCTGCTCGCCGCGGCGCCCGCATTTGCGGACACCACGCCGGCCGATGGTCAGTACAGCGGCAACCTCGGACAGGAGGCAGGCGGCGCAGGTGGGTCGCTGCCGTTCACCGGGCTGGATCTGCCGGCCCTCGTTGCCGTCGGGAGCACGCTGGTCGCCGGCGGCATCGGGCTCCGCGCGGCGTCGCGCCGCTAAGCCAGCCCGCGCTCGGAGATCTGGCTACGGGCGTCGTCGGTCTTGCCCAGCTCCTCGATCCCGAGCTTGCGCTTGACACCGTCCGTGCGCTCGAACTGGATGTTGCCGTAGCCGACCACCTGGAAGCGGTTGCCCCAAGGATCGCGGAAGTCGAAGCTCTGCCGCGTCTCGGACGCGACCTCGAGGCCCTCTCGCTGGACAGCCTCGCGGGCCCGGGCGACGTCGTCGACCACGAGGCCGAAGTGGCGCTCGTCGTCGGCCGGCTGCGAGCGACCTTCGGCGATCGCGAGGAACTGGTCGCCCATGTCGAGGAAGGCCATCCGGCGGCCGCGGCCCCGCATGGTGAAGTCGAAGAGCCGCTCGTAGAGCGCGACCGCCTCCTCGACGTCGCCCACCTCGAGCGCCACATGGTTCACGCCGATCAGCCGCGCCCTGTCCGCCATCGCCCGAGCCTAGCAGCGGCCAGTGTGCAAACCGGCACAACCTTGCCACGCCTCGTCGCACACGTGTAACGGGTGCCGGCGTAGCGTGGCGGCGTGACGAGAGGACAGGCCACCGTCGAGTACACGCTCCTCGCCGTGGCGCTCGTCGTCGCCGTCTGCCTGCTCGTCCGGTTCGCGACGCCCGTCGCGGACATGGCGAGGGCGGTGGCGCACGCCGTGTCCCACCGGCCGGCGCGCCACCGCCCTCATGGCCCCGTCGGCACGCGCCGGCCGCCTCATCGGCGGCCGGCGCCGTGCCTGTGCCCGACTGCTGCCCCTCCCGGCGGGTCTTCCTAGAACCTCCCCGTCACGGCCAGCTTGCCGGCCGCGGTGCGGACGTTGACGCGGTTGCCCTTCGAGACCTGCGGCACCCGCTGCCCCCGCTCGGTCGAGCGGCTGAGCTCCGCGCGGCCGAGGCCGCCGACCCGCATCCTTCCGACCTTCGTCCCGTGGACGAAGACCGTGAGGCGCTTGCCGGCCAGTGAGCGCACGTGCTCGACCTCGACCTCGAACTCGCGCTTCGCGCCGTCCTTCTTCAGCTTGGCCGAGCCGGACGCGTTCGGGAAGCCGGCCGCTCCGTGGAGCGCCGCCGTGATCGTCGTGCCGCCTCCGCGGGCCTGGGCCGGGGCGGCCACGACGGCGGCTGCCATCACGGTCGCCGCGATCGTCGCGAGCGGCTTCATGGTCTTGGTGAACGTCATCTCGTGATCCCCTTCTCGTGCGTCGTCGGGTGATTGCCTGGGAGCGGTCAGTCGTCGCCGCCGTGATCGTCGCCGCCGTGGCGGGAGCCGCCGTGGTCGTCGCCGCGGTCATGGCCGCTTGGGTCGTCGCTTCCGCCGCGGTCGTGGCCGCGGTTCGAGTCGTCACCGCCGCCCGGGCCCGAGCGGCCGTGGTCGCCATCCGGCTCGTTCTGGTGCTCGCGCTCGTCGGCGTTCCCGCGCACGTCCTCGCCGGGCTCGTTCGCACGGCCGCGCAGCTCGTTCTCGTCGCCGTTGCCGCGGACGTCCTCGGTCGTCCCGCGGACGGAGACGACCACGTTAGACCCGGGAGCCGTCTGCGTGATCGTGGTCGTCGCCCGGCCGGACGTCGCCGGCGAGTCGGTGCTGCTCGCGGCCGCGGCGATCGCACCGGACGCGAGGGCGGCCGGGATGCCGACCGCAAGCACGACCCTGCGTGTGAGCTTTGTGGTGATCATCTGCATCTCCTCTCGTGGGGTTCTCCGTACAACAACCCCAGAGTAGGATGCGCAAGGTTAGGGGCGGGCTATGGCGAAGAACGGTGTTCGCAAGCCGTCGGCAAGCGATCGCTAGTCGTCGCCGTGGCCGCTGGTCGAGTCGTCGCCACCTGACGACCCGCTGCCGCCCGACGAGCCGCTGCCGCCGCTCCCGGACGTGCCGCTCCCGGACGAGCCGCCGCCCCCGCTCGAGCCTGTCGACCCGCCGCCGTGGTCGTCGCCGCCGCCCGTCGAGCCCGTCGAGGCCCCGCCGTGATCGTCGGTCGCGTCGTGCTTGGGCCGATCCTCGGTCGACGAGCTCGGCTGCCCGCCGGTCGTCGCGTGCTGGGTCGTCCCGAACCGGGGGGCGAGCGGCTGTCCGACGTCGCCGATCGCGGCGTCGGAGGCGTAGAGCACCGTCGCGGCCATCACGACCGGAAGCGCGATCGCGCCGATGACGGTGAGGACGAGTGCGAGCCTGTGCCGCATGAACCTCAGGATAGGGGTCGGCGGGTTCGGGGCCGGCCAGGGCAAGGTTAGGGCTCGGTAAGCTCGGTGATCTCGCCCGGCGGCGGAAACCGCACGGCGATGCGCGTTCCGCGGCCCGGCGACTCGAGCTCCACCGTGCCCCGCCACCGCGCCGCCAGGTCGTGCACGATCGTCAGCCCGAGGCCGGTCCCGCCCGGGACGGCGCTCCCCGCCTTGCCGCGGAAGAAGCGGTCGAAGACGCGGTTCGCCTCGGTGGGGTGGATGCCCGGCCCGTCGTCCTCGACCTGGATGACGCCGCCGCCGTTCTGGGAGACGCTGACCGAGACGTTCGCGCCGGAGGGGCTGTAGACGATCGCGTTCTCGATCAGGTTGTCGAGCACGATCGCCACGTCGGAGGGATCGGCGCCGACCGGCACCGGGCGCTCGGGCGCCTCGAGCGAGAAGGTCTGCCCGCGGTCCTCGGCCACCGGCCGCCAGCGGTCGGCCGCCGCGCGCGCCTGCTCGGTCAGGTCGGACGACGTCGCCGACCGCGGGGGGACGCCGGCCCGGGCCAGGACGAGCAGGTCGGCGACGAGATCGCTCATCCGGTCGACCTCGCGCAGGGCCGCCTCCGCCTCGGGGTCGGGCGGCGGTCCGGCGGCCAGCGCCTCGAGCCGGAGGCGCAGGCCCGTGAGCGGCGTCCGCATCTGGTGCGAGGCGTTGGCGATGAACTCGCGCTGGGCGTCGAGGAGCGCCGTCAGCTCGGCGGCCATGCGGTTCAGCTCCACCCCGACGGCGGCGACGTCGGGCGGGCCGCCCGTTTCGGCCCGCGCGCCGAGGTCGCCCTCGCCCAGCCGCTCGGCGGTTCCGGCGAGCGACCGCAGCGGCTGCGCGAGCGACGTCGCGAGCACCCACGCCACGACGAGGCCGACGATCGCGACGACCGCGGCGACGGCCGCGATCGCCTCCCAGCTTCGCCGCACGCGCGCGTCCACCTCGGCCATGGGCTGCGACAGCCGCACCGCGCCGACGACGTGCTTGCCGGAGAGGACGGGATACGCGACGACCAGGAGGTCGCCGCCGATGTCGGAGCTGTGGCGGACGAGCTGGACCGGCTGGCCGCCCAGTGCCGCTCCGATCTCCGGCCGGCCCGGCGTGTTGTAGGCCGCGGGCGGCGGGCGGGCGTCCCTGTCGTCGGTGTCGGCGAGCAGTGTCCCCTGGTCGGAGGCGTCGGTCACGATGACGCGGGCGTCGACCTGGCGGCCGTAGCCCGAGACGATGCGGCGCAGGTTCGCGAGGCTCGTACCGGGGATCTCCGCGCCGCCCAGGGACGACGCGATGACCTGGGTCTGCGTGCTGATGCGGCTGTAGAACGCGTCCTTGGCCCGGTGGTCGACGGTCACGCCGAGCGGGATCGCGAGCGCGACGACGATCAGGACGAGCAGGTAGGCGAAGGCGAGGACCAGCCGTCGCCGGAGCGTCACCCTGCGAGCTCCTCGCGGGACGAGAACCGGAACCCGACGCCGCGGACGGTGTGGATGTAGCGCGACTCGTGGGCGTCGTCGCCCAAGCGGCGGCGCAGGCCGGCGACGTGCACGTCGAGCGTCTTCGTCGATCCGAACCAGTCGACGCCCCAGACGTCGTCCATCAGCCGCTGCCGGGGAAGGACGGTGCCCGCGTTCGCCATCAGCACGTGGAGGAGGTCGAACTCGCGCCGCGGCAGGTCGAGCGCGTCCCGGCCGCGTGTCGCCGTGCGCGTGCGCGGGTCCAGGCGGACGTCACCGAGCACGATCGCCTCCTCGACCGGGGCGGGATCCGGCGCGCTGCGGCGCAGGACAGCGCGGATGCGCGCGATCAGCTCGGCCATGCCGAAGGGCTTCACCAGGTAGTCGTCGGCGCCCAGCTCGAGCCCGACAACGCGGTCGGTCTCGAGGCCGCGAGCCGTCAGCATGATGATCGGCACCCGCGACGAGGAGCGGATCGCCCGGCACACGTCGCGCCCGTCCATGTCCGGCAGCATCAGGTCGAGCAGGACGACGTCCGGCTCGTGCCGCCGCACGGCCTCGAGGCCGGCCGTGCCCGTCGCCGCGACCTCGACCCCGTAGCCCTCCCGCTCCAGGGCCGAGCGGAGCGGGTCTGAGATCGACTGCTCGTCCTCGACGACGACGACCCGCGTGGCCCGCGCAGGCGGAGGCGTCCACGTCTCGTCGGCGGGCATCACGGCAGTGTACGGAAGCCGCCTCAACTCCGGCGGTGCGCGGACGATCCGCTAGAGCATCCATGTCCGCACGTCGTCCCTCCCGGCCCGAGCGGCTCCTCGACCTGGCGCCCGTGGGCGTCCACCATGCCGATGTCACGGGCGTCTGCCTCTGGGTGAACGAGCGCTGGTCGGCCCTCACGGGGGTCGCGCCGGCCGACGCGTGCGGGCGCCTGTGGGTTCACGGCCTGCACCCGGAGGACCGCGACGCCGTGCTCGCCCAGTGGCTGGAGACGGTCGCCCGCGGGCTCGAGTTCGTCTGTGACGTGCGGCTCGCCGAGCCCGGCGGCCGCGTCCGCGAGGCCACCCTGCGCTCCGCGCCCGTCGTCGACGAGCGCGGCGCCGTGACCGGGCACGTGGCCGCCCTGACGGAGCTTCCGGATCGCCGCCACGACACGCTGCGCCGGCTGATCGTCGAGAACCTGACCGACGTCGTCCTCTTCTTCGACATGCGGCGCGAGCTGCTCTACGCGACGCCCTCGTTCGAAGCCCTGACGGGCCTTCGGGCCGAGCATGCCACGTCGCACGTCCACGAAGGGCTCTGCGTCCACCCCGACGACGCCGGGTGGATGCGGTCCCTGTGGGCCGGCCTCTGGGACGGTGAGGGCTACGCCGGGGCCGAGTTCCGGGTCGTCGCCGACGACGGGATCGAGCGGTGCTGTACGAGCGCCGGGGCGCCCGTGCGCGACGACCAGGGCCGCCAGGTGGGGGTGCAGATCCGCCACGCCGCCGTCACCGGCCGCCGCGCCATCGCGCCGCGCGGCGCGGACGCGGACGCCGCCTGACGCACCGCCGGAAGCGCCGGTAGACTCCCCCGCCAATGACGAACTCCTCGACGTCGCGGTGGTGGGTGCTCTTGACCGTCCTCGTCCTGGTCGGCTTGCTGGCGCTCGTCATCTTCGTCAGCAGGTAGCCGCGACATGGCCGTCTCGGCCGTCCAGATCTCGAGCACCAATCCGGCCGACCCCGCCGACGTCATCGGGACGTTCGCGCCGAGCGGTGGTATCGACGTCGACCGCGCCGTCAGGGCCGCGGCGGCCGCGGCGCCGGGCTGGGCAGGCGCGCCGGGGCAGGCCCGCGCCGACGCGCTGGCGCGGGTAGCGGCGCGGGTCGAGGCGCGGGCAGAGGAGCTCGCCCAGCTCGTCTGCCGCGAGGTGGGCAAGCCGATCGTCGAGGCGCGTGGGGAGGCCGTCCGCACCGCCGCCATCCTGCGCTACCACGCCCAGGCGGCGCTCGACCCCGACGGGGAGACCTACTCGCCCGGAGACGGCCGCTCGCTGCTCATGTCCCGCCGCCGCCCGCGCGGCGTGGTCGGGCTGATCACGCCCTGGAACTTCCCGATCGCGATCCCGGCCTGGAAGCTCGCGCCAGCGCTCGCGTACGGCAACGCGTGCGTGTGGAAGCCCTCGCCGCTCTCACCGGCCTGCGCCGAGGCGCTCATGGGCTGCCTCGGGCCGGAGCTGCCGGAGGGCGTCCTCCAGCTCGTTCAGGGCGGGGTCGACGCGGGCGTGGCCCTGGCCGGGCACGCCGGCCTGGGCGCGATCTCGTTCACGGGGTCTGCGGCGGCCGGGGCGTGGGGGGCCCGCCCCGGGGGGGGCCGGGGCGGGCCCCAGCCCCGGGAGAGGGGGGGGCGGGGCGCCGCGGCCGGGGGCCCCCCGCCGCCGGCCCGGGGGGCCGCGGCG
>JAICKX010000183.1 GCA_025927685.1 Thermoleophilia bacterium
GAGGAGGCGGTGTTCGCCGAGCTCGCCGTGGACGGGATGCCGCTCGAGATCGCCGCCCAGCCGGAGCACGTCCACCGCAGGCTCGGCGCGGCCACCCTCGGGATCGACCGGGTGCTGGCCGAGTCGCCTCCCGTGGCCCGCCGCAGGCTCGCGGCGGCGGTCGCGGCCGGCGACGACTGGCTCGACGCCGCGGTGGAGCAGCTGAACCTCTCGCGGATGGCGCTCGAGTCCCTCGCCAACGCCAATCCGGCGCTGGTGGCACGTGTCATGGGGATCCGGCGGCCGGGGCCACGGGTGCGCGAGTACGTGATCGCGGTCGCGCTCGGCGTGGCGGCCGAGGTGCTGATCGTGGCCGCCGGCGCGGCCCGCGGCTCCCAGGAGTACACCGGGCTCATGCTGATGGCGGAGGCGACCGTCCTCGGCATCCTCTTCGGCGCCCGGCTCGGGCTCGTCGCCGCGCTGGCGCCGCTCGCCGGGATGGGCGCGGTGATCGCCTCGAGCATCACCGTGGGAAGCGAGACCTGCTCGCCCGACTGCGGCCAGCAGAGCGTGAGCTACCTCTTCGTCGGCGTGCTCGTCGCGGCCGCCGCCGGCACCGCCGGGGTCCTGCGCGACCGGTACTTCCCGCGCGCCGCGTGATCCGTCGGGCGGCGATCACGGCGGCCCTCGCGGTACTCGCGGCGGGCTGCGGGTCGGACACCGGCCCGCCCGCCGCGACGCCCGCCCGGCCCGTCCGGATCGCCCTCCTCGACCCCTCGCCCGGCCTGGCCCGCGGCCTGCGCGACGCCGAGCGCTACGTGGGCGCGGCGGAGACAGGGGACGAGGCGGCGGCCGACCTCGTCGTCACGGCCGACGCTGACCGGGCGGTGCGGGCGGCGACCCGCGCGGACGACGCGCACGTCCTGCTGCTCGGCCCGCCGCCGCGCGAGCCCGTCCCGGCCAACCTGCTCGTCGTGCAGATCAGCCGCAGCCAGCCGGCCTACCTGGCCGGAGCGCTGGCCGCGCTCACCGGGGCGCGCACCGTGGCGGTCGCGGGCGGCGACGACGCGCTCGCGGCGGCGGTCAGAGCGGGTGGCGAGGAGGCGGGTGCGCCGCTCGACGTCTCCGTCGCCGGCTGCGGCGCGGCCGCGAGCGCCGAGGTCGTCTACGCCGAGCGCCCGGAGTGCGTCGCGGCCGGCGGGCCGGCGAAGGTCATCGCGCCGCAGAAGGTCGTGGATGCCGACCAGCTGGCGGTCGTCGGGCCGCGTCCGTGGGTGGCTGTCACGGCGGCCGCACGGGCGGTGCAGTCGGGACGCTGGGCCCCCGGCGTCATGCTGGAGGGACTGCGCCAGGACGTGGTCGGCATCGGCTGGATCTCACCTTCGGTGCCCCGGCCTGCCGTCGACCGCCTCCAGCGGATCGAGGACCTGATCCGGGCGGGGCAGGCCACCGTCCCCCTCGTCGCGCCCGTCCAGCAAGCCGGGTAGACTGACCGCGGCCGGCCACTGACGGCCGACAGAGCATGTTTGAGATCGGCCCGGCACTCAGAGAGGCACGCGAACGCCGTGGACTGGCCTTCGGCGACGTCGAGGCCGACACTGCCATTCGCACGCGCTATATCCGCGCACTCGAGGAGGAGCAATTCCACGTCCTCCCCGGAGCGACGTACACCAAGGGCTTCCTGCGCGCCTACGCGGAGTACCTCGGCCTCGACGGGCAGCTCTTCATCGACGAGTTCAACTCCCGCCATCACGACGCCCGCGCGCCGCAGGACCAGCCGATCGCGTCGCGACCGCGGTCGCGGCCGCACCAGCGGCGGCAGCGGCGCGAGTCGAATCTGGTGATGATCGTCCTCGCCGCCATCGTGGCGGTCTCGGCGCTGGTGCTGCTCGCCACGACGTTCCCCAACTCGCCGACGGCCCGGTACCCCGACACGACGACCCCGAGCACGAGCACGTCGACGCCCACGACGACGGCGCCGGACGCCGGGAAGAGGAAGCACAAGAAGCATGCGTCGCCGGAGCGGCCGCGCCTGGACGTCGCGCTCGTCCTCTCCTCCAGCACCTTCGTGCGGGTGACCACCCAGACCGCCACGGGCCCCGGGGCCGTCACCACCAAGGGCACCGACCTGGGCAACGGGCTCCTCGTCGACCCGGCGGTCACCGGATCGTCGCGCGTCGAGTTCACCGCCCGGGCGCCGATCTTCCTGCGGCTCGGCAACCCGGCCGCGGTCACGATCACGGTGGACGGCAAGGCGGTGAGGATGCCCACGGGCGTGACGCCGACGAGCGTGATCCGGATCGTGGCCCCGGGCGTCGTCAGGGCTTGACCCGCCCCGCCGCCGCCATCCTGCTCACCGGCAACGAGCTCCTGCGCGGGGTCATCTCCGACGCGAACGGCGCGCACCTGGCCGCGAGCCTGGAGGCGCACGGGTTCTCGGTGCAGCGCACGCTCGTCGTGGGCGACGGCCTGCCCGAGATCGAGCGCGCGCTGCGCGAGCTGGTGGGAGAGGCCGACCTTGTGGTCTCCTCAGGCGGGCTCGGGCCCACGCACGACGACCGCACGGTCGAGGCGCTGGCAAACGTGGCCGGGGTCGCACTCGTCCTCGACGAGGCCGTCCTCGCGCGGATCGACCGCTGGACCGACCAGGTCGCGGTCCGCTACGGGCTCGACCGGTCCGGGTTCGACGCCGGGAACCGGAAGCAGGCCCATGTTCCCGTCGGCGCGACGGTCCTGGGGATGGCCGGGACGGCGCCGGGCCTCGTCATGCCCGTCGACGGCTCGGTCGTCGTCGTCCTGCCGGGCGTCCCCTCGGAGCTCCGGCGGCTGTGGGCCGACGCCCCCGGGCATGCCGCGCTGGTCGAGATGTTCGCCCGCGCGACGCCGCGCGCCAGGTGGCTCATGCGGACGTACGGCATCGGGGAGTCCCACGTCGCCGACATCCACCGCTCGGCCGGGGGAGACCCGCCCGGCGTCGAGACGTCGATCTGCGCGCGCAGCTTCGAGATCGAGATCGACATCCGGGCCGATCCCGGGTACGACGAGGCGGCGGAGGCGCTGGCGGCGGAGATGCGGGGCCGGCTCGGCGACCACGTTTTCGCCACGGACGAGCGGCCCCTCGCGGCGATCGTGCTCGACCTCCTGCGGGAGCGGGGCTGGACGGGCGCGACGGCCGAGTCCTGCACCGGCGGCATGGTCGCCGCCGCCCTGACCGACATCGCCGGGAGCTCGGACGCCTTCGCGGGCGGCGTCGTCGCCTACTCGAACCGGCTGAAGCACGACCTGCTCGACGTGCCGGAGGAGCTGCTCGAGCGCCACGGAGCCGTCAGCTCCGAGGCGGCGGAGGCGATGGCGGCGGGCGCCCGGGCGCGGCTCGGGGCCGACGCTGCGGTGGCCGTCACCGGCATCGCCGGGCCGGGTGGGGGCACGGAGGAGAAGCCGGTCGGGCTCGTCTACCTACACGTGTCCTCGCCGGCCGGGGACGACGTCCGCCGCATGGACATCCCCGGGTCGCGCGAGGCGGTCCGCGGGCGCTCCGCGACGGCCGCGCTTCAGCTCCTGCGCGCGCATCTCGTCACACATTCCTGACCGGGGAGGCCTTGCCGCCGTCCGGCGGCCCCTCTAGGATCCCTGCGAACGTGTGTTCGACCCGTTCGGTGCCGTCGGCGCCGGCTGCGACACTACTGACATCGGGCGCGCCCGCTCGGGACGTCCTTCGGAACCGAGGAGTTGAGATGGAGCGAGACCAGGCCCTGGAAGCGGCCGTCAGCCAGATCGAGCGCCAGTTCGGCAAGGGCGCGATCATGAAGATGGGCGACCACGCGCCGGTCGGCGTCGACGTCGTCTCGACCGGGGCGCTGTCGCTCGACGTGGCGCTCGGCATCGGCGGGCTCCCGCGGGGCCGCGTGTGCGAGATCTTCGGCCCGGAGTCGTCGGGCAAGACGACCCTCTGCTACCACGTCATCGCCGAGGCCCAGCGTAAGGGCGGCCTGGCGGCGTTCATCGACGCCGAGCACGCGATGGACCCGGTCTACGCCCGCCGCATCGGCGTGAACGTCGACGAGCTCCTGCTCTCGCAGCCCGACAACGGCGAGCAGGCGCTCGAGATCGCCGAGCTGCTCATCCGCTCGGGCGCGCTCGACGTCCTCGTCATCGACTCGGTCGCCGCGCTCGTGCCGCGGGCCGAGATCGAGGGCGAGATGGGCGACTCCCACGTCGGCCTCCAGGC
>JAICKX010000050.1 GCA_025927685.1 Thermoleophilia bacterium
CGCACCCGACGCATCCCGCGCACCCGACGCATCCGACCCATCCCGCGCACGCGAGCAATGCATCGGGCGGGAACGGGGGCGGGCACGCGCCGGAGACGTCCGGGAGCTGAGGCTCAACCCGCCTCGGGCGCGTTCGAGAACTCCGCGCGCGCCCTGGCCGGCCCGGTGAGCGCCTTCAGGAACTCGCGCTCCGTGTAGGGCCGGTTCGCCTCGAGGAACCGCGGGGCGGGCGCCATCGGCACGACGACGTCGTTGTCGCCGTCGAGATCCTTCAGCCAGAGCGCCATCACGTAGAGGGCGGGGATGCGGAGGATGCGTGCCTCGACCCGGCCGTCGCGCACCTGTGGCAGCTTCGCCGCCGCCTTCTGGGCCGCGGCAGTCGCCTGCACGAACGGGCCCTCGTTCACGTGGTCGAAGCCGCGCACCGCGCCGGTCGGGTCGACGCCCACCTCGGCGCTGGCCACCGTCGCGCCGCCCTCCTCGACCAGGTAGCGCCAGGCCGTCAGCGGTGCGTCCCGAAGCCGGCCCGGCTTCTCGAGGTCGGTGAGGCGCAGGTTGTGGACGGGGTGCGGCGCCACCAGCCGCCGCCCGCCCTCGCCGATGTCGCGCAGCGACCGGGTCGCCGTGCGTCCGGGCGCCTCGGCCCGGTGCACCTCGAGCACGCCGTCCGCCGCGGCCTTGTCGGCGCCGGCGGGCGGAGTTCCGAACTCGATGGGCATCACGTCTCAGCTCCTCGTGTGGTAGGTGTGCGTCCACGACCCGGTGCCCTGGTAGGCGTTTCGGAACGCGGAGTAGGCCATCCGCGACGGCCCGTACCAGGGATCCTCGACACGCAGGAACCCCGGCCCGGTGCCCGGGTCGTCGTATCCCGCCAGGACGACGAAGTGCCCGCCGCCGCCCTCCCAGCCGATCCGCACCCCCAGCGGCCGGCCGGCGTTCACCTCGTGCTCGATCTCGCTCAGCGGGGCGGCGGCGCCCGACCAGCTCTGGAGGTTCCCGACCCGCGACAGCGCCCGGTCGAGATACCAGTCGCGGTTGCATGCGGACGTCGAGCCGTCGGCGCAGCAGGCCGTCTCGCCGAGCTCGGCGTTCGCAAGGCCGCACTGCGTCCACGGGCTGGCCCGGTTGTAGAACCGGCTCACGCTCGTCGAGACGGCGGACCAGCACCAGTTCGTCTGGAGCTGGTGCTGCATCGTGAAGCCGAGGCTGCGGCGCCGCTCGGCGGTGCCCGTCGACCAGACCGGGCGCCCGTCGACGGTGTAGATGACCGCGTTCCCGTCGTCCTGGAGCACGAGCCGGGCGCCCGGGTTGCCGGCCGTGCGCGTGTCCCAGACCACGCCGGCCGGACCGACCAGGGCGAGGTCTCCGTCGGCCTGCATGACGGCCTGCGTGACCGGGCGCCCGTTGGTGCCCGAGGCCCAGATCGCCGTGCCGGAGTCGGAGAGGACGAGGTTGCCGTCGCTCTGGAGGACGAGCTCGAGCAGGCCCGAGGGCGATCGCAGCCGTTCCCGCGGAGCGAGCCGGTCCGGCGGCCAGAGCGTGTCGGTGCGGCCGCCGGGCGGCCAGACCGGCGTGCTCGTGGTCCAGCGCACCGCCTTCCGCCTGCCGAGGATCGCGGCGGTGCCGTCCTCCTGGAGGACGAGCCGGGCGCCGGGCGTGTCGCCCGTCCCCGTCGCCCACACCGCGCCGGCCGGCCCGTGCAGGACGAGATTGCCGTCCTCCTGCATGACCGCGCTCGTCACCGGCCTCCCGGCCGTTCCCGAGGCCCAGACGGGGATCCCGGAGCGGGCCAGGACGAGATCGCCGTCGGGCTGGTGGGTGAGGGTGAGCGGGCGCGTCCTGGCCGTGAGCGCCGCGCCCGGGAAGAGCGCCTCGGTCGGCCGCAGGCGGTCGCCGTCCGCGGCCGCCCACTCCGTCGCCGAGCCGGACTGCCACAGGTCGGCCCCGTCCGTCCCGCGCACGGCCAGCACGCCGTCGTCCTGCACCACGAGGCTGGCTCCGCGGTGGCCGTTCGTCTTCGTCTCCCACATGACCTTGCGCCGCCCGACCAGGGCCAGGTTCCCGCCCCGGCGCATCTCGGCGTGGGTCGCGCCCGACCCGGCCGTGCCCGACGCCCACAGCCGCTCTGCGCCGGCCTTCAGGAGGACGAGGTCTCCGTCGGGCTGCATGACGAGGGTCACCGGCCGCGTGGGCGCGTGCAGCTGGCGACCGGCGACGAGGGTCTGCCCCGGACCCAGGTGGTTGGTCATCGCGGGGACGGTCTCACGCGCCCCACGCAGTCGTCAACCCCCGCGGTCGGGGACAGTCCCTGAACATCTCGCGTGCCGCTCTTGACACACGTTCGCGTGGGTTCGGTCCCCACAGCGCCCGTCACGGCGGCGGCGTCTCGCCGATCCGCCGCCCCCGCCTGAGCCCCGCTCCGAACGCGCCGGTGTAGACCCGCACGGGCACGAACCGCAGCGCCTTCATCGCGACCATCATCGGGAACGGGAAGACGATCTCGGCCTTCTCCTTCTCGATGCCGCGGCAGATACGGCGGGCGGCGTCGTCGGGCTCGAGCATGAACGGCATCGGGAAGGCGTTCTTGGCGGTGAGGTCGGTGCGCACGAAGCCCGGGCAGACCGTCTGCACGGTGATGCCGAGCGGCCGCAGGTCGATCCGGAGGGCCTCGAGCATGTTGATCTCGGCCGCCTTGGTGGCGCCGTAGGCCTCGGAGCGGGGGAAGCCGCGGTAGCCGGCGACGCTGGCCATGCCGACGATCGTGCCCTGCCGGCGGCGGCGCATCTCCGGCAGCACCGCCTCGACGCCGTGTGCGAGCCCCAGGACGTTCGTCTCGAAATGGCGGCGCATGACGTCGGCGTCCCACGCGTCGACGCTGAACTGCTGCCAGTAGGCGGCGTTCAGGACGGCGACGTCGAGCCCGCCGAGCTCCGCCCGGATGTGCCGCTCGGCCGCGATCACCGCCTCGCGATCGGTGACGTCGAGCGGCACCGGGAGGACGCGCCGGCCGAGTGCCTCGAGCCGGTCCGCCCGGCGGGCGCTCGCGGCCACCGTGCAGCCGCGCCGGACGAGCTCCGTGACGAGCGCCGCGCCGATGCCGCTCGACGCGCCGGTGACCCAGACCCGGCGCCCGCCGAGCCTCACGTCCGCGCCAGCCGCAGCTGGGCGTCGCCGAGCGCGCCCGTCGCGAACCCGGCCTCGCTGTAGGCCAGGTAGAACTCCCACATGCGGCGGAAGGTGGCGTCGAAGCCGAGGGCGGCCACCTCGTCGGCCCGGGCCATGAACCGTTCGCGCCACAGGCGAAGCGTCGTGGTGTAGAAGTGCCCGATCTCGCTGGCGGCCGCCACCCGCAGGCTGGATCCCTCGCGGAGCGCTCGGGCGATGGCCTCCTCGGAGGGGATCAGGCCGCCGGGGAAGATGTACTTGTGCACCCAGGTGTAGGTGCGTCGCGTGGCCCGGTAGCGGGCGTCCGGCATGGTGATCGTCTGCATCCCCATCGCCCCGCCGGGGCGCAGCAGGCGGTCGCAGCAGGCGAAGAACGCCGGCCAGTAGCGCTCGCCGACCGCCTCGATCATCTCGACCGACACGATCCGGTCGTACGCGCCCTCCAGCTCGCGGTAGTCGCGCAGGACCACCTCGACCAGGTCGCCGGCCCCGGCGGCCTCGATCCGCTCGCGGGCCAGCGACGCCTGCGCGTGCGAGATCGTGGCCGACGTGACCCGGCAACCGCGCGTCGTCGCGAGGTGGATCGCCATGCCGCCCCAGCCGGTGCCGATCTCGAGCACGTGGTGCCCGGGGGCGATATCCGCCAGCTGCGCGAGGGACTCGTACTTGCGCCGCTGAGCCGTCTCGAGCGTGTCGCCCGGCTCGAAGATCGCGCACGAGTACGTCATCGTCTCGTCGAGGAAGAGCGCGAAGAGGTCGTTGGAGAGGTCGTAGTGGCGGGCGATGTTCCGGGCGGCGCCCTCCGGCGTGTTCTCCTCGTCCGCCGGCAGGCCGCGGTCGAGCAGGCGGCCGACGCGGCGAAGCGGGGCGGGGACGAGCCGGCCGAGCGAGCCCGCGAATGCGGTCAGGGTCCCGGCCAGGTCGTCGGCCGACCAGTCGCCGGCCATGTACGCCTCGCCGAACCCGATCCGGCCGTCGGCGCCGAGGCGATGGAAGAAGGCATCCCCGTGAATGGTCATCGTGGGCGCACCGGCCCGGCCCGCGACGGCCCTGCGGCCGTCCGGCAGGACGACCGTGAGCGAGCCCCGCGGGAGCGTGCCGGCCGCGCGCAGGAAGAGCGCCCGCGCGATCCGCGCCCGGACGGGCGCCACGGGGGGCGTGGGCATCCAGCTCCTCGTCGATCCTCGCGCCCGGGTGGCGCTCATCCGACGCCCTCCTGCGGGGCACGCCGGCTGTGCGGCACGTGGGCCACGCCGCGCCGGTGGAGGCGCAGGCCCTGGAGGTGGATGAGCGACGTCACCTTCGCCGTCATGAGCGGGTACCGGACCAGCATCCGCCCCAGCGATCGGTTGGTCAACGGCAGCCGCGTGCCCGTCAGCGATGCGGCGAAGACGCGCTCGCCATCCTGTTCGAGCCCCATCTGGATCGCGAGCCGCTCACCCGGCGGCGCGAACGTCATCCTGTAGCGCCCGTCGACCGTGAGGAACGGCGAGACGTAGAACTCCTTCTCGGTGTCGGCCCTCCCGCGTTCGCCGGGCCGAAGGAGGTAGCAGTGCCGCTCGCCGTGGGTGTTGTGCACCTCCGCGATGACGCAGCGCAGCTCGCCGCCGGGACCGTGGCAGTAGAACACCGAGAGCGGGTTGAAGACGTAGCCCAGCACCCGGGCGTTCGTGAGGAGCCGAACTGCGCCGCCCTCCAGGTCGATCCCGTGCAGGCGCAGGTAGGCGTCGACGTTCACGCGGATCGGCCGGCGCGGGTCGCCGAGGTGGTCGCGGCTCCGGATGGTGGTCACCGCGCGCCGGTTCGAGCCGAACGCCCACAGGCGCCGGTCGAGCTCCTCCAGCTCGGCCAGGTCGACGAGCCACATGTAGACGCCGTAGCGGAAGAGGTTCCGGACCGGGGTGCGCCGGTCGTGGAGGATCTGGCCGGCGTAGATGCACGACCTCACCAGGCGCACCCCATCGCGAGCGCGGCCCGAAGGCCCGAGATGCAGCCGTCCTCGTGGAAGCCCCAGCCGTGGTAGGCGCCGCAGTAGTACGTGCCGCGGTCGCCCTGGATCGCCGGCAGCTCGCCCTGCGCGGCGAGGCTGGCGTGGGTGTAGACCGGGTGCTCGTAGACCATCCGGTGCAGCTCGCTCCCGGCCTCGATCCGGGCTGTCTGGTTCAGCGTGACGCAGTAGTCGAGCGGCTCGGTGAGGGCCTGGAGCCGGTTCAGGTGGTAGGTGACGTGGACGTTCGGCTGGCTCGTCGAGCAGGTGTCGAGGAGGTAGTTCCACGACGCCCGCGCGCCCCGGGCGCGCGGCAGGAGCGAGCCGTCCGTGTGGAGGACCGTCTGGTTCGAGGAGTAGGTCCATGCCCCGAGCGCGCGCTGCTCGGCGGGGCTCGGGTCGGCGAGCATCAGGAGCGCCTGGTCCGGATGGGTCGCGATCACGACGCGGTCGTGCCGCCACTCGCCGTTCACGACGACGCCGGCAGCCGTGCGCTCGATCCGCTGCACCGGCGTCGACACGAGCACGCGGTGGAGCCGGTTCGCGACGGCGGCCACGTAGACGCGGCTGCCGCCCACGACGGTCTTCCACTGCGGCGAGTTGGTCACGGTCAGCATCCCGTGGTTGGCGAAGAAGCGGATCAGGTAGCGGGCCGGATATGCGCGGACGGTGGACGGTGAGCTCGACCACACCGCCCCCGTGAGCGGGAGCATGAAGTGGTCGGTGAAGTATCTCGAATACCCACCTTCGGCCAGAAATTGCCCGAGTGTCAGTTTGTCGGCGCCCGGATCGCGCAGGATGGCGCGGGAGTGGCGGTGGAATCGCTTGACCTCGGCCAGCATCCGCAGGTAGCGGGGCCGGCCGAGCACCGAGGCCCGCGGCATCACGCCCTGCATGCCGCGCGCCCCCGCGTACTCGAGCCCGCAGCCCTCGCAGCGCACCGAGAAGCTCATGTCGGAGTCCTTCGTCGTCACGCCGAGCTCGGAGAAGAGCCGAAGCAGGGTGGGGTAGGTGCGCTCGTTGTGGACGATGAAGCCCGTGTCGAGCGCCACCTCGCGGCCGCCCTCGCCCCGCACCGCGATCGTGTTGGCGTGCCCGCCGAGGCGCTCGTCGCGCTCGTAGAGCGTGACGTGGTGGCGGCGACCGAGGACGTGCGCCGCGGTGAGGCCCGACACGCCGCTTCCGATCACGCCGATGTCGAGCCGGCCGGTCATTCCCGGATCCTGACGGCCTCGTCGGCCGGCAGCGCGAACGCGGAGGCGAACCGGCCCTCGAGCGGCCGCAGCTCCAGCGTCCCGAGCGTGAGCCGGCGGGCGAGCGACTGCCACGCCGCGAGCCGCCGGAGCATCGTGTGGCCCGTGCCGCCGAGCTCGAACCGGGCCAGGCGGGAGGCCACCGGCTGGGCCCGGCGCGCGAACTCGAGCGAGCGGGCCGGGTCCGTCACGCGGTCGTCCTCGCCGTGGGCGATCACGACCGTGCGGCCCTCGAGCTGTTCGACCGGCTCGGCAGGCGGGCACCACGGCGCGAGCGCGACGACCGAGACGACCGACGGGTGCCCCGCGGCCCTGAGCGCAGCCCGCGCGCCCATCGAGTGGCCCAGCAGGCAGACCGGGACGCCGTAGCGCTCCGCGACCCGCTCGAGCGCCCACTCGACGTCCGCCACCGGGTCGCCCTCGTTGTAGCCGACGAGCCGGTAGCGAAGCTGGCCCGAGGCCAGCCCCAGCCGGCGGCCGCACCTGGCCAGGTCGAGGAGGAACGGCAGCATCCGGAGCGCCGGCGAGCGCAGGTTCGAGTCGCGCGCGGTGCCGCGCGACCGGCCGCCATGGGCGATGACCACCGCCGCGCGCGGCGTGCCGCGCGGGCCCAGCGTCAGGAGGGAGGGGGTGTCGGGGCCCGGCACGGTTCGGGCGATGCTACTGGCCGGCCCGGCCGCGCGGGCGGTGCGGTGCATATGCCCGCATTCGGCTCGGCCCGCGGATCGGTTCGCCGCGTCACGGCATCAGCCCATGCCGATTCCATCGCCGCAAGGCGGCCCCCTTCGGGAATCTCGGCCCAGGAGTGCCGGACGCATGACGCGGACGGGAACGGCTCCGACGACACGCGGGGCACATTTCGCTCTTCAAGGGGCGTCTCAGGCGGGGGCGAAGCGAAGCGAGCGGCCGACCGGGTCGGCGGCCACGAGCCGCACCGAGAGCGTGGTGCCAGGGTCGATGCGGCGGTCGCCGTGCAGGCGCGCCCGGACCGGCGGCTCGGCGATCTGGAGGCGGGCGCCGCGGGCGTCGTCGTCCACCACGACCGCCTCGAACCGCTCGCCGATGCGATGCTCGAGGAGGCGCGCCTCGAGGTCGTCCACCACGGCCCGCTCGACCTGGCCGGCGCGGGACTCGGCCTCCTCCATCACGTCCGGCAGCCTCCCCAGCGTTTCGACCGCGGCAGGGCCGGGCCTGCGGCCGGACTCGAGCTCGACAAGGAGGTCGAGGACATAGCGGTCGGCCAACCGCCGCAGGGGCGCCGTCGTGTGAGCGTACGGCGCCCCGACGCCGGCGTGGACGTGCTGCTCGGGCGTCTCGCCGGCGAACGCCGTGTAGCCGGCCCGGCCCATCACGCCCCGGGCCTGCTCGAGCAGCGCCGCCCGGGCGGGATCGGCCGGGCGCAGGGTGCGCGCGAACTCCTCGTAGCTCGTGTCGGCCGGCCACGGCACCCCGAGCCCGGCGGCCGCTCGCCGCAGCACCTCGACCCGGTAGGGGTCGGCGCCGCCCATCGTTCGCAGGAGGCCGACCCGGTGCTTCAGCATGCTCGCGGCCGCCACGGTGCCGGCCAGGAGCGAGATCTCGGCGTTCCAGTCCTCGGAGGGGAGGCGGGACTCCCACTCGAGCCGGTACCCGCACGGGGCCCCCGGGTCGGGGACGACGCGCTGGTCGGGCGCGTTCAGGGTGACGGCGCCGCGCTCCTCGGCGAGCGCGATCCGCCGCAGCGCGATCTCGCGCAGGAGCTCCGCCGGCTCGCCGTCGAGCCCGGCGTAGTCGAGCCGGTCGGCGCTGCGGACGAGGGCGCGCTCGACCGAGGCGGCCGTCGGCCGGCCGTGCTCGTCGAGATCGATCGTGAAGACGACCGCCGGCCGGTCCTCGCCGGGCAGGAGGCTCGCCGCGCCCTCGCCGAGGGCGCGCGGGTACAGCGGGCAGCGGACGTCCGGCGTGTAGACCGTGACGCCGCGCCGCCACGCCTCGGCCTCGACCGGCCCGCCGCGCTCGACGAACGAGCCGACGTCGGCGATCGCGTAGCGGACGCGGTGGCCGCCGCCGGCCGCGCGCTCGAGCAGCATCGCCTGGTCCAGGTCCATGCTGCCCGGCGGGTCGACGGTGAAGAAGGCCAGGTCGCGCAGGTCGGCCCGGTCGTCGCCGGAGAGCGGACGGGCGGCCGCCGCGCGGGCGGCCGCCTCGACCTCCTGAGGGTGCTCGGGATCGACGCCGAATTGCGCGCGGATCCGGGCGAAGTCCTCGGCGAGCGGGCTGGGCGGTGCCTCCGCCAGCCGGATGCGGCGGTGCGGCGTCACCTCGCTCCCCGCCGGCTAGATGATTGATTCCGTGGAATCAATCATCTAGGCCTGTGCCTTCTCCTTGGCCCCGGCCTTGATCCAGGGCATCATGGCGCGGAGCCGGGCCCCGATCGTCTCGATCTCGTGGTCGCCCGCCTCCTCCCGGCGCCGGGTGAAGTTCGGCCGGCCCGCAGCCTCCTCGTCCATCATCTCCTTCGCGAACGTCCCGTCACGGACGTCCGACAGGATCTTGCGCATGTTCTCGCGGACGTGCTCGTCGATCACCTTCGGGCCGCGCGTGAGGTCGCCGTACTCGGCGGTGTCGGAGATCGAGTAGCGCATGCCGGCCAGGCCGCCCTCCCACATGAGGTCGACGATCAGCTTCAGCTCGTGGAGGCACTCGAAGTAGGCGATCTCCGGCTGGTAGCCCGCCTCGACCAGCGTCTCGAAGCCCATCTGCACGAGCTGCGTCGTCCCGCCGCACAGGACGGCCTGCTCGCCGAAGAGGTCGGTCTCGGTCTCCTCCGTGAAGGTCGTCTCGATGAGGCCCCCGCGGGCGCAGCCGATGCCGTGGCCGTAGGCGAGCGCCAGCGCGAGCGCGTTTCCTGTCGCGTCCTGGTGGACGGCGACGAGGCCCGGCACGCCGATCCCGGCCGAGTACTGGCGGCGCACGAGATGGCCGGGGCCCTTGGGGGCGATCATGGCGACGTCGACGTCCGCGGCCGGCTCGATCGCGCCGAAGCGGATGTTGAAGCCGTGCGCGAACATCAGCAGCGCGCCGGGCCGCAGGTTGGGGGCGACCTCCTCGCGGTAGACCGGCGCCTGGACGTGGTCGGGCACGAGGATCATGACGATGTCGGCCTGCGCGGTCGCCTCGGCGACGGTGGCCACGGGCAGTCCGTCCTCGGTTGCCGCCCGGTGCGCGCGCGAGTCCGGGCGCGCACCCACCACGACCTGGTTCCCGGAGTCGTGGTTGTTCAGGGCGTGGGCGTGCCCCTGGCTGCCGTAGCCGATGATCGCGATCGTCTTGCCGTCGAGCAGCGACGGGTCACAGTCCGCTTCGTAGTAGATCCGAGCCTCGCTCATGCGACCACCCTCATTCGTTTTCGCTTGTTGATCTCGCCGTCCCGGTCGAGCCCGATCCGCCCCGTCCGCACGAGCTCGCGGATGCCGTAGGGCGACAGCAGCTCCTCGAGGGCCTCCAGCCTATCCGGCGGGCCGACGCAGGCGAACGTCACCGCCGCCGGCCCGACGTCGACCACCCGGGCCTCGAACACTTCGGCCAGGCTGATGATCTCCGGCCGTCGCTCCGGGGTCGAGGACACCTTCACCATCAGGAGCTCGAGCTCCACGGCGTTGGCGCCGAGCTCCGACACCTTGAGCACGTCGACCAGCTTGTAGAGCTGCTTCGTCACCTGGTCGATCGACTGCTGCGCGCAGTCCACGCGGATCGTGATCCGGCTTCGGCTCGGGTCGTCGGTCGGCCCGACGGCCAGCGAGTCGATGTTGAAGCCACGCCGGGCGAAGAGGCCCGCGCAGCGCGTGAGGACGCCGGGCCGGTTCTCGACGAGGACCGACAGTGTGTGGAGACTCATCGGGTCAGACCCCCTCCTCGACCCACTGATTGTCGTCCTCGGCCCACTCGACGTCGAGCCTCTCGGCCGAGGAGGCGCCGGCCGGCACCATCGGGTACACCTTCTCCTCGTGGTCGACGCGGGCGTCGATCACGGCCGGGCCGTCGCATTCCAATGCGCCCATGATGGCCTGGTCGACCTCGTCGGCCGACTCGCACCGGAAGGCACTGATGCCGAAGCTCTCGGCCAGCTTCACGTAGTCGGGCAGGTCGACGGTCAGGTTCGTCTCGGAGAAGCGCTCGTCGTGGAAGAGCTCCTGCCACTGGCGCACCATCCCCAGCCAGCCGTTGTTCACGACGACGTGGATCGCGCCGATGCCGTACATGCGCGCGGTCGCGAGCTCCTGCATCGTCATCTGGAAGCAGCCGTCCCCGTCGATGGTGATGACGGTCGCGTCCGGCCGGCCGACCTTGGCCCCGATCGCGGCCGGGACGCCGTAGCCCATCGTCCCGAGTCCGCCGGAGGTGAGCCACCGGCGCGGCCGGTCGATCCGGAGGTACTGGGCCGCCCACATCTGGTGCTGGCCGACGCCGGTCGTCCAGATCACGTCGCGCCCGGCGGTCAGGTCGCGCAGCCGCTCGATCACGAGCTCCGGCTTGAGCGGGCCGGAGTTGCGATACCGGAACGGGTGCTCCGTCTTCCAGCCGCACACGGTCGCGAGCCACTCGGCCGCCTTCGGCGGGCCGCCGTTCATGCGCGAGCTGAGCGCCTCGGCGAGCTTCGGCACGATCAGCTCGAGCGAGCCGACGATCGGGATCTGGGCGCGCCGGTTCTTGTCGATCTCCGCCGGGTCGACGTCCATGTGGATGACCTTGGCGCCCGGCGCGAAGGCGTCGAGCTTGCCCGTCACGCGGTCGTCGAACCGCGCGCCGCAGGCGATCAGGAGGTCGGCCTTGTTCATCGCCCAGTTGGCCGCCTTCGAGCCGTGCATGCCGGGCAGGCCGATGCAGAGCGGATGCGAGTCCGGGAAGACGCCCTTCGCCATGAGGGTGGTGATGACGGGCACCTGCACCGCCTCCGCGACGCGGATCAGCTCGGCCGGGTCGACGTTCGCGGAGATCGCGCCGCCCCCGATGTAGAACACCGGTCGCTCGGCGGCCAGGATGGCCTCGGCCGCGGAGATCACCTGGCGCGGGTGGCCGTGCTTGGACGGCTTGTAGCCCGGGATGTCGACCTGCTTGGGGTAGTCGAAGTCGAAGGTGGCGAGCTGGATGTCCTTCGGGATGTCGACCAGCACCGGGCCGGGACGGCCGGAGCGGGCGATGTGGAACGCCTCCTTCATGACACGCGGGATGTCGCGCACGTCCTTCACAAGCCAGGAGTGCTTCACGATCGGCATCGTGATCCCCTGGATGTCCGCCTCCTGGAAGGCGTCCGTCCCGATCAGGTGGGTCGGTACCTGGCCGGTGATGCACACGATGGGCGTCGAGTCGAGGTAGGCGTCGGCGATCGGCGTGACGAGGTTCGTCGCGCCCGGCCCGGAGGTGGCGATGGCGACGCCCACCTTGCCCGTCGCGCGCGCGTATCCCTGCGCCATGTGCCCGGCGCCCTGCTCGTGCCGGGTCAGGTAGTGGCGGATGCCGTGCTCGTAGTGCGCCCAGGCGTCGTAGAGCGGCAGGATCGCCCCTCCGGGGAGGCCGAAGACGTCGGTCACGCCCTCCGCCTCGAGGCAGCGGATGATCGCCTCGGCGCCGGTGATCCGCTGCCTATCCACGCGCCATCACCCTACCGAAAGGGTGGTCAGCGAACTCCGCCGATCCGGTTGCGTGGTGGCCGAGCGCGTCGCAGACGGCCTGCCCGACCTCCCACGTCGCATACGCCCGCCCGCCGTGCACCTGATCGGCCGTCGAGAGCCCTTCCGCCAGCACCTCGTCGACCGCGGCCGTGATCGCCCGGCCGACGTCGCGGCGGCCGAGGCCGTAGGTGAACATCATCGCGACCGAGCGGATCATCGCGACCGGGTTCGCCTCTCCCTGGCCGGCGATGTCCGGCGCCGACCCGTGCACGGGCTCGAAGATGCCGGGGCCGTCGAGCCCGATCGAGGCGGAGGGGGCGAGGCCGAGCCCCCCGCCCATCGCGGCCGCGAGGTCGCTCAGGATGTCGCCGAACAGGTTCTCGGTCAGGATCACGTCGTAGGCGCCCGGCCGGGTCGCCAGGTTCATCGCGAAGGAGTCGACCAGCTCGTGCGTGAGCTGGAGTTCCGGCGCCTCGGCGGCGTGCAGGTCGGTCACCACCTGCCGCCACAGCTTGGAGGTCGCCAGCACGTTCGCCTTGTCCACCGAGACAACGCGGCCCGAGCGGCGCCTGGCGAGCCGGAAGGCCCACTGCGCGACGCGCTCGATCTGCTCACGCGAGTAGCTGCACGTGTCGAACGCGCTCGAGTCCGTGAGCATCTTCTCGCCGAAGTAGAGGCCGCCGGTCAGCTCGCGCACGACCATCAGGTCGATGCCGTCATGGCGCACCGGGCGCAGGTTGGCGAACGTGTCGAGCTCCTTGCGGAGCTCGAGCAGGCCGGACTCGGGCCGGCGCGGCGCCGAGTCCCAGCGCGGCCCGCCCACCGCGCCGAGGAGCACCGCGTCGGAGGCCTTGACCGCCGCCCGCACGTGGGGCGGAAACGGGTGCTGGTGCTTGTCGATCGCGTCGCCGCCGAAGGGCAGGTGCACCTGGCGCACCGGGGCGCCCATGAGCGACGACACCGCCTGGATCACGCGGCCGGCCTCGGCCATCACCTCAGGCCCGATGCCGTCGCCCGCCAGGCAGGCGACGATGGGGATGGGTCGGGGTTGGGTCATCAGACTTCGATCAGCTCCTTGTCCTGGTCGGCCTCGATGGCGAGCTTCGCGTGGGCGCATGCTCGCAGGTATGCCTCCGCGGAGGCCTCGGTGATGTCCGTCGAGACGGCCTGGCCGGCGAACGTGCGGCCGTCGGCCTCGACGACGACGCGCACCTCGCCCAGCGCGTCCGCGCCGCCGGTGACGGCGCCGATGGTGTACTCCGCCAGCGCGACAGGGACCTCGAGCAGGCGGGTGATGGCGGTGAAGGCCGCGTCGACGGGGCCGTCACCCTCGGCGGACTCGGTGCGCTCACCGAAGCCGTTTCGCACCGTCACCTCCGCCTGGGCGGGCGCGCCCGTGCGCGTGGCGATTGCCAGCGAGACGAGCTGGTAGGGGTCCTCCCGCTCGCGCAGCGAGTCGGAGGCGATGGCCTCGAGGTCGAGCGACGTAATCTTGCCCTTGCGATCGGCCAGCTCCTTGAAGCGGTCGAACGCCCGGCGCAGGTCCTCGCCCTCGATCGTGAAGCCGAGATCGGCGAAGGCCTGGCGAAGCGCATGGCGGCCGGAGTGCTTGCCGAGCACGATGTCCGACCCGGCCAGGCCGACGGACTCGGCATCCATGATCTCGTACGTGCGCCGGTGGGCGAGCACGCCGTGCTGGTGGATGCCGGCCTCGTGGGCGAACGCGTTCTTCCCGACGATGGCCTTGTTGGGCTGGACCGGATAGCCGCTCAGACGTGACACGAGCCGCGACGTGCGCATGATCTCGTTTGTGACGATTTGCGTGTCGATGCCGAAGCGCGGCTTGCGCGTGCGCAGCAGCATCACGATCTCCTCGAGCGATGCGTTGCCGGCGCGCTCGCCGATCCCGTTTATCGTGCACTCCACCTGACGCGCGCCCGCTGCGACGCCTGCCATCGAGTTCGCAACGGCGAGCCCCAGGTC
The DNA here is from genome assembly GCA_025927685.1 of Thermoleophilia bacterium. GTDB lineage: Bacteria > Actinomycetota > Thermoleophilia > Gaiellales > JAICJC01 > JAICJC01. Next base: position 14,040 of record JAICKX010000050.1, read on the forward strand.
GTTGTGACAGTGCACGGAGAGCGTGACCCCGTCGATCTCGGGCACACGTTCCCGGAGCGCCGTCAGGATCTCGACGTATTCCTCGGGGACCGTGTAGCCGACGGTGTCGGGGATGTTGATCGTCGTCGCCCCGGCGGCGATCGCTGTACGGACCACCTGGGCCATGAACTCGATGTCAGTTCGAGTTGCGTCCTCGCATGAGAACTCGACGTCGGAGCAGAATCCCTTGGCCTTCGAGACCGCGAAGTCGGTTGCCGCGATGACATCGGCACGTGTCATGCGCAGCTTGTGCTCCATGTGGATGTCGGACGTCGCGATGAACGTGTGGATCCGCGGGCTCTTCGCGTCGGACAGCGACTCGATCGCCGCGTCGATGTCCTCCTCGTTGGTGCGGGCGAGCGACGCCACGACGCAGTCGACGGCCCGGCTGACCGCCCGGATGCCGTCGCGTTCGCCCGGGGACGAGATCGCGAACCCGGCCTCGATGATGTCCACGCCCAGCCGGTCGAGCTGGCGGGCGATCTCGATCTTCTCCTGCGCGTTCAGCGCGATGCCGGGCGATTGCTCGCCGTCCCGGAGCGTCGTGTCGAAGATACGGACGGTGTCCGCTTCTGAAGCCATGTGGTGAAACCTCCTCGGCCGTGGGAGAGCGCACCTCTCCCGTGGTGTCCGGTGTGCGTGTGCGCCGGCTCGCGGCGCGTAGGCCAAGTCGCGCGCCCAAACGGGCGAGAAGGAGGAGGCCGAGGAGGTCGAGGGAGATCGGCGGCGGCCCGACAGGACGCCCGCTCAGCGCGGAGCGGGCGAGGATCCTCTCTGTGCGGGCGGTGCTCGACATGCGGGTCACAGCATAGGTGGTCGCCGGGCCGCCGTCAAACCGCCTCCGCAGGCCCTCCGGACTGTCGTGTATAACTTTGCGCGTATCGCCCAACTACATGAGGTGACATAGCAATGCCGCGTACGGGTGTCATAGGCGAGCAGATCTTCGAGCAAGTCGAGAAGCTCGTGAACGGTGGTATGAGCCGCACGGATGCGTTCAAGAAGATCTCGGCCGACAGCGGGCGCCGCGAGGGCACGGTAGCCGCCAATTACTATCGGGTCGCACGCAAGCGGGCGGGAGGGTCACTCCGGCCGCGCCGGCGCCGGGCGGGGGCACGCCGCGCGACGGCAACGACGACGAGGACACGGAGGACCGCCGCCGGCGCTTCGGGCTCGGGCGATATCGATGCGCTCACGCGCTCGCTCGTACAGAACGTGCAGGCGCTTGCCGCGGCGATGAACGCCCAGGCGGCCGAGGTGAAGGATCTGAGAACACGCCTCGAGCGCGCGCGCAGCCTGCTCGGCTGAGTCCCGGCTGGCCGCCCGCTCCATCCTCGATGTAGATCGCGGCTTGACTTTGCGGTGCAAAGTGGGCGCTCGATCCGCGCGCCCCCGCGGACTTTGAACGATCCCGTCTAACGCACCTTCCCGCGCGCCTCGACCGTCCACACGTGCTCGACGACGCCGGCCCGGGCGGCGCAGATCACGTCCTGGAGGTTGACGCACGTACAGACGTGGTTGGGCACGATCTCGACTCGGTCGCCGACATGCCAGGTCGCCTCCGACGCGCTGACGTCACAGACGCCGTGCTCCTCGTTGGTGAACGGGATCGTCACGTCGGGGTGGCCGGCGACGGCGCCACGCCCCTCCCCGCCGGGGCCGCCGAACGGGGCGTCCGAGAGCGCCTTCGAGCCGGCGTCGACGACCGCCCTTCCCGGGACCGCGGTCGAGACGACCGTCGCGTGGACACGTAACGCGCAGTCGGCCAGCGTGAGCGGCGCGTCGAAGGCGACCTCGGTGCGGTCGAGGAAGACGTAGGTCCCGGCACGAAGCTCGTTCACCGACGGGGTGAGGTGCGTCATCCGCATCGCCGGCGTGCAGCCCCCCGACACGCGATCGCAGCGAAGCTCTGCCTCCGTGAAGAGCGAGACCGCCTCGGCCAGCACCGCCTCGACGTCGGCCAGCTTTCGCTCGATGTCGGCGGCCGGCCCGCGCACGTGTCCCGGGAAGCAGCTGACGCCGGCGACGTCCAGCCCGGCGAGGCCGTCGAGCCGCTGCGCGAGGTCTCGCGCAGCGGCCGCGCCCGCGACCCCGGTGCGGTGGAGGCCCACGTCGATCTCCACCAGCACCTCGGCGCTCGCGCCGGCCGCGCCCAGGGCGGCGGCCATCGGCTCGGCCGCCTCGTAGGAGTCCACGGCGACCGTCAGGCCCGTCGTGCTCGCCACGTCGGCCAGGCGCCGCCACGCCTCCGGCCCGTAGACCGGGTAGTGCAGGAGCAAGGGCCCGAGCTCGTGGCTCGCGAACACCTCGGCCTCGCCGACCTTTGCGACGGTGAGCCCGGCGGCGCCGGCCGCGAGCTGCATCCGCGCCACCGGCGGCATCTTGTGCGTCTTCGCGTGCGGCCAGAGCGCGATCCCATGCTCGCGCGCGTAGCCGGCGAGCCGGGCGATGTTGGCTTCGAGCCGGTCGAGGTCGACGACCGCGATCGGCGTCGGCAGCTCCTCCACGGGCCGCCCGATCCAGGTGTGGGTGGCGGCCTGCTCGAGCACGCCCCGATGCTAGTCACGCGCGGGGGCACGTGTGGCGCCTGTGTGACGGAAGTGCCACCGGCATGGGCCAAAATGAAACATCTGGACCAGGTCCCGGTGTTTCATCGGTGAAACAGATGGACCAGGTCCCGGTGTTTCACGCCGATACGCCTGTGTGACGGAAGTGCCACCGGCATGGGCCAGAATGAAACATCTGGACCAGGTCCCGGTGTTTCATCGGTGAAACGGATGGACCAGGTCCCGGTGTTTCACGCCGATACGCTGCGCGGATGACTGGGCCTACGCTCACCGGCGAGCGGGTGCTCTTGCGTCCGCTCGAGGAGCGCGACTTCGGTCGGCTCGTCGAGATCGGGGCCGAGCCGGAGGTCGCGCGCTGGTGGCCGGGCATCACCCGTGCCGACCTGGCCGAGAAGATCGCGGCGGAGGACGAGGTGGCCCTGACGGTCGAGCGCGACGGGCGCGTCGCGGGCCTGATCCAGTTCCACGAGGAGTCAGAACCGGACTTCCGCCATGCGGGCATCGACATCTTCCTCGCGACGGAGTGCCACGGCCGGGGCCTCGGAGCCGACGCCGTGCGGACGCTGGCCCGGCATCTCTTCGAGGCGCGCGGGCACCACCGCGTGACGATCGATCCGGCGGCGGCGAACGAGCGGGCGATCCGCTGCTACGTGCGGGTCGGCTTCCGCCGCGTCGGGGTCATGCGCCGGTACTGGCGCGACCCGGCCGGTCAGTGGCAGGACGGGCTGCTACTCGACCTGCTTGCCGGCGAGCTCTCGCTCCCCGCCGGGGCCTCTTCGCGCACCCGAACGCCGTAGCGCTCCAGCCGCTCGAAGAGCGGGCCGTAGGGCACGCACCGCTCCGACGGGAGGACGCCGCTGTGCGCGGAGAGCTCGCCGCGGCAGAGCATGTCGGCCACGACGGCCGGCGGGCACGCGGTCGAGAGCACGCCGCCGCCGAAGTCGAGCCGGTCGACCGCCGAGGTGATGCACTCGACGACCGCCGGGCCGCCCCCGGCCCCGTGGGCCTCGACGCGGTGGATGCCGAACGCGCGGTGCGACGGCGAGGCCTTCGGGAGCCGGGCCAGCAGCGCCAGCAGCACGTGCCGGGGAACGACGCGCGCGCCGCGCACCTCGACCGGCTCGGTCCCCGCCAGCCCCAGCTCGGTCAGAAGCCGGATCTTGTCCAGGAACGCCGGGTTGAGCGAGAGCTGGAAGCTGACCTCGCGCGCGCCGAAGCTCTCCGCGAAGGTGGCCTGCTCGGAGTGGATCGTGTAGATCGTCTGCGCCGGCCCGACGGGCTCGCCGAACTCGACCGTCCCGGCGTCCGTCAGCGGCTCGAGGAAGACGACCTCGCCGTCGCGGATGACCGGGGTCGGCATCGAGAGCTCGTCCAGGATCGTCTCGACGGCGTACGGCGCGACCAGCGGCCCCGCAGGCGGATCGGGATCGCGTCCGGCCGCGGCGACCACGATCCGCTCGACGTCGCCGCCGAGGAGCTCCACCGCCCGGGCCGCCATCACGTTCGTCTTCCCGGGCGTCGATCCCATCCCGAGCACCGCGAGCACGCCGGCATCACGGAACTCCCGGTGCAGCTCTAGCTGCTCGCGCGTCACGTGGATGAGCCCGCCCAGGTCGACGTTGTGGGAGCCGGCGGCGAGCGTCGCCCGAATGGCATCCAGGTTGACCCGATAGGCGGCGCTGTTCAGCACGACGTCCGCACCCTCGAGCGCGGCCGCCGCCCCCTCGAGATCGGTGACGTCGAGCCCGGCCCCGCGCGCCTTCCCGGCGCCGCGGGACTCGGCGACCTCCCGCGCGCCCGCCTCGTTCACATCCAGGGCGAGGATGCGCTCGACGCTCTCCTGCTCGGCGAGCGTCGCGACGATGGCGGGCCCGATGATGCCGGCCGCGCCGACGACCGCGACGGTTCCCATGGCGCTACGAGGAGACGGCCTGGCGGGCGCCCGACCTCGTCATCTCCTCCCACGCCTCGTCGAGGACCGTGTCCAGGACGTCGTGGATGAAGTCGAGATCGTCGCGGGTCGCCACGAGCGGCGGCGAGAGCTGGATGACCGGATCGCCGCGGTCGTCCGCGCGGCAGATCAGGCCCGACTCGTACAGCCGTCCCGACAGGAAGCCGCGCAGCAGGTGCTCGGCCTCGGCGTCCGTGAACGTCTCCTTGGTCTCCTTGTCCTTCACGAGCTCGAGCGACATGAAGTAGCCGGCGCCGCGCACGTCGCCGACGATCGGCTTCTCGCCCAACTTGCGGAGGATGCCGCGGAAGTAGTCCTCGTTCTGGCGCACGTTCTCGAGCACGCCCTCGCGCTCCATCACCTCGAGGTTCTTGAGCGCGACCGCCGATGCGACCGGATGCCCGCCGTAGGTGATGCCGTGCGTGAACATCGCGGTGCCCTCCATGAAGGGCTGGGCCATCGCGTCGGTCATGAGGACGCCGCCGAGCGGCACGTGGGCGGAGCCGATGCCCTTGGCGAACGTGATGAGGTCGGGCCGGATGTCGTAGCGCTCGGAGCCGAACCAGTACCCGAGCCGGCCGAACCCGCAGATGACCTCGTCGGCCACGAGCAGGATGCCGTACTCGTCGCACAGCTCGCGGACGCCGCGGCAGTAGCCCTCGGGCGGCGTGAACGTGCCGCCGGAGTTCTGCACGGGCTCGATGAAGACCGCCGCGACCGACTCGGGGCCCTCCTGCTCGATCACCCCGCGCAGCTCGTCGAGCAGGAACTGCGTGAACTCGGCAGCGGTCTCGCCGTCGGGGCGCCGGTAGCTGTTCGTGTTCGACACGTGCCGCACGCCCGCCATGAGCGGCTCGAAGGGCGCGCGGATCGAGGAGATCCCGGTCAGCGAGAGCGCCCCGAGGGTCGTGCCGTGATACGCGATCCGGCGGGCGATCATCTTGTACCGGTTCCGGGAGCCCTTGAGCTGGTGGTACTGCTTGACCAGCTTGATGATCGACTCGTTCGCCTCGGAGCCGCCCGAGACGAAGAACACGCGGTTCAGGTCGCCCGGCGCGAGGCTCGCCACCTTCGCGGCCAGCTCCACCGAGCGCGGGTGGGCGTAGTTCCAGTTCGTGAAGAACGGGAGCTCGGCCATCTGCTTCGCCGCCGCCTCGCCCAGCTCCGCCCCGAAGCTGTAGCCGATCTGCGTGCAGAAGAGCCCTGAGAGCGCGTCGAAGTATTTCTTGCCGTTCGTGTCGTAGACCGAGCAGTGCTCGCCGTGCGAGATCACGGGCACGTCGTCCTTCTCGTACGCCGAGTGGCGCGTGAAGTGCATCACGAGGTGACGCTTGGCGAGCTGCTGAAGCTGGGCGTGGTCGGTCATCCGGGGCGATCCTTTCGGGCGTGACTGCCCTTGGATCGTACAGCGAACGGCCTCGCCCGGCCTCGGGTGAAGGGCGGCCTCTATACTCGCCCGGGCAGGGCTTCGACCGCGGGGGTATAGACCAATGGCCGTCAACACCGAAACCTCTTCCGAGGCGCTTCGCGTCAAGCGCGACCGCTACGTGGCCCGGGGCGTCTCCATCGCGCCGATCTTCGCCGCCCGCGCCCACGGGGCCCGCCTGACCGACGCCGACGGCCGCGAGTACATCGACTTCGCAGGCGGGATCGGCGTCCTGAACCTCGGCCACACGCCGGAGGCCGTCGTCGAGGCGATCCAGCAGCAGGCCGCCGACCTGATCCACGCCTGCTTCCCCGTCGCCGCCTACGAGCCCTACCTCGAGGTCTGCCGGATGCTCTCGGAGCTCGCGCCGGGCACCCATGAGAAGAAGGCGGTGCTCGTGAACTCCGGTGCGGAGGCCGTCGAGAACGCGGTCAAGATCGCCCGCTACCACACCGGCCGCCCGGCGGTCATCACGTTCGACCGCGGCTTCCACGGGCGCACGCTGCTCGCGATGAGCCTCACCTCGAAGCTCGTCTACAAGCGCGGGATGGGCCCGTTCGCGCCCGAGGTCTACCGGGCGCCGGCGCCGTATCCGTATCGGGGCATCTCGACCAAGGACGCGCTCGAGGCGCTGGACTGGATGTTCAAGGCGACGGTCGACCCGGCCTCGGTGGCCTGCGTGATCCTGGAGCCGATCCAGGGCGAGGGCGGCTTCACCGTGATGCCGGCGGAATTCATCCAGGGCCTGAAGGCCCGCTGCGAGGAGCACGGCATCCTGTACATCGACGACGAGGTGCAGGCCGGCATGGGCCGCACCGGCACGCTCTGGGGGATCGAGCACTCGGACGTCATCCCCGATCTCGTCACGGTGGGGAAGTCGCTCGCCTCCGGCATGCCGCTCGCCGGCGTGATCGGCTCGACCGAGGTCATGGACTCCGTCCATCCCGGCGGCCTGGGCTCGAC
>JAICKX010000170.1 GCA_025927685.1 Thermoleophilia bacterium
AGACCTGGCCCGCCGGGACGCGGAACCCCTCGGTGACGAGCTTGAAGTGGTGGATCAGCGACTCCATCGAGGTGTGGAGCTCATGCCGCGGCGGCAGCACGTACTTGCGGTCGTCCGCCATCACCGGCCCGGACGGCATCGAGTCGAGGCACTGCTCGACGATCTTCACCGACTCGTACATCTCGAGCGTGCGGCACATGAAGCGCGCGTAGGCGTCACCCTTGTCGCGCGTGATGACGTCGAACTGCACCTGGTCGTAGGCCAGGTAGGGCTCGACGCGGCGGAGGTCGTAGGGCACTCCCGAGGCCCGCAGGTTGGGGCCAGACAGTCCCATCGCGATCGCGGTCTCGCCGTCGATCGCGCCGATCCCCTGGTAGCGCGACTTCCACACCGGGTTCGCGGCCAGGAGGTCGACGTACTCGTCGATCCGCTTCGGCATGTCCGCGCAGAAGCGGCGGCACTCGCCGTAGAAGCCCTTGGGCAGGTCCTCGGCCACGCCACCGAACTGCGGGTAGCGGTCGTGCATGCGAACGCCGGTCGCCATCTCGAACAGGTCGAGCACGCTGTCGCGCTCGCGCAGGCAGTAGAAGAAGACCGAGAGCGCGCCCATCTCGACCGCGGACGTCCCCATGTAGATCAGGTGGCTGTGGATACGGTTCAGCTCCGCGAAGAGCATCCGGATCCACTGCGCCCGCGGCGGCACGTCGATCGCGATCAGCTTCTCCACCGCGCCCACGAACGCCAGCTCGTTGGCGAAGAAGCCGAGGTAGTCCATCCGCGGCGAGTAGGGGATGCCCTTCCAGTAGGTCTTCTGCTCGAAGTTCTTCTCGAAGCCGGTGTGGAGGTAGCCGATGTCGGCGTCGAGCCCGACGACCACCTCGCCGTCGAGCGTGACGATCAGGCGCAGGACCCCGTGCGTCGACGGGTGGTTCGGGCCGAAGTTGACGGTGATGAGGTCGGCGCCGGGCGGCGGGTCGACCTTCGACGGCGCGCCCGCGGGGATCTTCGCCGGCTCGTAGAGCGGCAGGACCGGGGTGGGCGGGCGTTCGACCGTGCTCATTCGGCGTCCGTGAACTGCACCGGCTCCCCGCCGATCGGGTAGTCCTTGCGCAGGGGATGGCCGGCCCAGTCGGTCGGCATGATCAGCCGCTTTAGGTTGGGGTGGCCGGCGAACGTGATGCCCATCAGGTCGTACTGCTCGCGCTCGTGCCAGTCGGCGGTCGGCCAGACGCCGACAACCGTCGGCACCTCCTCGCCGTCGTCGAGCCACACCTGGAGCCGCACGCGCTCCGGGGGCCCGCTCCCGGCGTGGGCCAGGTGGTAGCGGACGGCGAAGCGCTTGGACGGCGCGGCCACGGTCATCGGCGCGCCCCAGCTGCCGGGCGCGTTGACGTCGCGGCCGCGCTCCGTCCCGAAGTAGCCGGCGACGTCCTCGCCGTAGCCGAGATGGTCGACGGCCGTGACGGCCGAGAGGAAGTTCTTGCCCAGCTTGTCGCGCAGGTACGTGGCGACCTCGACCAGCTTCGCCGGCGCCACGGTCAGCGTGGGCATGTCGAGGCCGTCCTCGTGCGCCGTGAGCGATTCGGGCACGGCCTCGGTCACCGCCGCCGCCAGCTCGTCCGCGGTCACGCCTTCGACTTCTCCAGCTCATAGGCCGGCGGGATGCCGGCCCGGATCTTGCGCTGGATCAGCCGGAAGCCGTCGAGCACGGCCTCGGGCCGCGGCGGGCACCCGGGCACGTGCACGTCGACGGGCACGATCTTGTCGACCCCCTGGAGGATCGCGTAGTTCGCGAACATGCCGCCCGAGCTCGAGCAGGCGCCCATCGCCATGACCCACTTCGGCACCAGCATCTGGTCGTAGACCTGGCGCAGCGGGGCGGCCATCTTGTGGCTCACCCGGCCCGAGACGATCAGGAGGTCGGACTGGCGGGGCGAGGAGCGGAACACCTCGGCTCCGAAGCGGGCGATGTCGTAGCGCGGCGACGGCAGCGCCATCATCTCGATCGCGCAGCAGGCCAGGCCGAAGCCGGCCGGCCAGATCGAGTTGGACTGCGCCCAGGCGAGCGCCTTCTCGACCGTCGTCAGCATGATGTACTGCTCGAGGTCCTCGGAGCGGACGGCGCGCGAGATCGAGACCGGCCTCACCGCCATTCCAGTGCACCCCGCTTCCAGACGTAGATGTAGGCAACGACCAGGAGCACGACGAACGTCACCATCTCGACGAGCCCGTAGGTCTTGAGCGCGTGCAGCTCGACGGCGAGCGGGTAGAGGAACACGACCTCGATGTCGAAGACGATGAAGAGCATCGCCGTCAGGTAGTAGGAGATCGTGAACCGGCCGGGCGTGAACGTGGTGGCCGAGACGCCCGACTCGAACGGGATCTCCTTGTCGCCCGCGCGGCGCGGCCCCCTCGTGGAGAGGATGAAGGTCGCCGCGACCAGGCTCGCCGGAATCATCAGCGCGATCGCTGCGAAGACGAGCAGGGCTGCCCAGTCGCCGAGCACTGGAACGCGACTATAGCACCGCGCACAAGCGACACCCCACGACCCGCGCAAACCCGCTTCGGGCGCGGGATTCGGCCGCGGTATCCGGTGTTACAAAGAGGCGGTTCGGCGGCGGCGGCTAAACCGCGGTGCGCGCCGGGACGATGATCGCTCTATGGTGACGATCACCGAGCGCGCCGCGGCCAAGGTGAAGCAGCTCCTCGAGGCCGAGTGCGATCCGGGGCTGACCGCCCTGCGCGTGGCCGTCGAGGGCGGCGGCTGCTCGGGCTTCCAGTACGCGCTCGGGTTCGATGCCGGGCCGGAGGAGGGCGACGCGCTCGTCGAGCTGCACGGCGTCCGCATCGTCGTGGATCCGTACAGCCTTCCCTACGTCGACGGCGCCGACCTGGACTACGTGGACGGCCTCGTGGGCGCCGGGTTCCAGATCTCGAACCCGAACGTCGAGGCCGCCTGCGGCTGCGGCAGCTCGTTCCAGGCCAGGAGCTCGGGCTGATCGCGACGGGCGGCCGGGCGGGGACAGTCCCTGCTCGAGAACCGTCACGCCCGGGTCACGGCCGCCGATGCGGGGTCTCACCGCACGCGGCCGGTGGCGGCGGGTAGCCGGGCGGCGCGACGGGGAACGGTAGGCCACGAAGGCGTCAAAAGTAGAATCCATGACGTCTGGGGCGGAACGCTCGCGTCGAGCCTCCGGCTAGAGTTTGGATCCAAACTCATGGACGAGCACATCGTCGACATCACGATCATCGGCGGCGGGCCGACCGGCCTGGCCGCGGCGTACTACGGCGCCCACCGCGACGCGTCGGTGCGGATCGTCGAGAGCCTGGAGCAGCTCGGCGGCCAGGTGGCGGCGGTGTACCCCGAGAAGCACATCTTCGACGTCGCCGGCTATCCGAAGATCAACGGCCAGGAGCTGATCGACCGCCTGACCGAGCAGGCGATGCAGTACGAGCCCGAGGTGCGCCTGGGCGAGGTGATCGAGTCGATCTCGCATCGAGACGACGGCGTGATCGAGCTTCACACGGCCGCCGGGGAGACGCTGCTCACCCGGACGATGATCATCACCGCCGGCCACGGCGCCTTCAACCCGCGCAAGCTCGACCTTCCCGACCTCGAGCGGTGGGAGGGGAACGGCCTGCACTACTTCGTGAAGAAGAAGGACGTGTTCGCGGGCAAGCGGGTGGCGCTGGTCGGCGGCGGCGACTCGGCGCTCGACTGGGCGATGGGGCTCCAGGACACGGCCGAGCTTCCCATCGCCCTCATCCACCGCCGCGAGCGCTTCCGCGGGCTCGAGTCGTCCTACAACGAGGTGTGCCGGCTGGCCGACGCCGGCGGTGTCGAGATCCTGGTCCCCTGCGAGGTGCGCGGCGCGTCCGGCAACGGCCGCCTCGAGGCGATCACCGTCGAGAACACGGCCACGGGCGAGCTGCGGGAGCTGGCCTGCGACGAGCTCGTGACGCTGCTGGGCTTCGTCTCCCACCTCGGTCCGCTCGCGAACTGGGGCCTCGAGTTCGAGAACAAGCGCCAGATCAAGGTGAACCAGATCGGCGAGACGAACCTGCCGGGCGTCTTCGCGGCGGGCGACGTGGCCGGCTTCGACGGCAAGATCACGCTGATCACGGTCGGCTTCTCGGAGGCTGCCCTCGCCGCGAACCACGCCGTGGCCCGGATCCGCGGCGAGAAGGCCCAGCCGAAGTACTCGACCGAGTAGGCCGGCTCTCAGCCGGCGGCCTCGTCGGACTCCATGAGCCCGAAGTGGTTGCCCTCGGTGTCCGTGCACGCGGCGAACCAGCCGACGCCGGGGATCGGCATCCGGTCCTGGATGATCTCGCCCCCCGCCTCTCGGACGGCGGCCATCGCGGCGTCGAGGGAGTCGACGCCGATGGTGTTCGTCGTGGCGGGCGCGGCGCCCTCGTCACGCCGGCTGAGCCCGCCGTCGATCCCGGGCTGCGACTCGCCGGTCGTGATGAGCCAGTAGTCCATCGGCCCGCCGCCCTCCCAGTGGGTGATCTTCCACCCGAACGCCTTCTCGTAGAAGGCGACCGCACGCTCCGGGTCGTCGGCCGTGATGTCGAAGTGCACTGGACGCGACACGTTCCCTCCCTGGCTCGTCGGCTCTCGGTGCGGGGAGGGTAGCTACTTCACGCTGAGCGTCAGGCGAATCCGAGACGTCGTTCCCGCCGCGACGTCGACGTGCCTGGGCAGGAGCTCGGTGCTGTCCGCCACGAATCGGTACCGACCGGGCGCCAGCCCAAGGCGGAAGCGGCCTCGCGAGTCGGTGGTCGTTGTCGCCACGGTTCGGTTCTCGGCGAGGACGCGGATGCTCGTGCTCCGGAGCCGCCGGTGCCCGGGCGCCGGCCCGCCGCTCATCCACAGCGTCCCGGCGATCGCTCCGTCCGGCTCGGTCGTCGCATGCGTTCCCTCGTTTCGGGAGCCGAGGCAGCCCGCGGTCGACAGGGCCGCGATCACGATCAGTGTCAGTCCCGCTCGTCGTCGCACGATTCTTCGACCCTCGTGGTGCCGGGGAGGTTCCCGGTTGCCGCTGGCCGTGTCCCGTCAAGTGGTGTACGACGGCGAGGTCATCCTCGGGTGATGGTTATGCGGCGATCACGTCGACGACCTCCGGGGTGGTGGGTTCTACGAGTCGGCGGGTGGCGGTGATGACGTCGAGGGAGAGGTAGCGGCGCTCGGCCGTGAGCCACTCCTCGTGCTGTTCGGCGAGGACGGCGCCGACAAGGCGGATGACCGATGGGCGGTCGGGGAAGATGCTGACGACGTCGGTGCGGCGGCGGATCTCCCTGTTGAGCCGCTCTAGCGGGTTGGTCGACCAGATCTGCCGCCACACGGCCTTGGGATAGACGGCGAAGCTGAGCAGGTCAGCCTTTGCCTCGTCGAGGAGGTCTGCCGCGGCCGGGAAGCGCTCCTCCAGTTGTGCGATCACCCGCTGGTACTGCTCGTCGACCTGATCGTGATCGGGCTGGGCGTAGATCGACCGCACCAGCGTCGCGACCGCCGGCTGGGCCTGCTTGGGCACGCGGGTGAGCAGGTTGCGCATGAAGTGGGTGCGGCATCGCTGCCAGGACGCGCCTGGAAGGGTGGAGCGGATCGCGTCGACCAAGCCGGGGTGCGAGTCGCTCGTGACCAGTTGCACGCCGGTCAGGCCGCGGGCGACCAGACCGCGCAGGAAGCCCAGCCACGAGGCGCCGTCTTCTTGGGTGACGATGTCCAGGCCGAGGCTCTCGCGGTAGCCCTCGGCGTTGATCGCGGTGGCGTGGCAGACGCACGCGGTACAGATGCGCCCGCCCTCCCTGACCTTGAC
>JAICKX010000141.1 GCA_025927685.1 Thermoleophilia bacterium
CGTGGCCTTCGACGCGGTCGCCGCCGCCGAGTCCCGCGGCCGCGACGTCGTCATCGTCGACACGGCGGGCCGGCTGCACACGCAGAGCCACCTGATGGAGGAGCTGCGCAAGATCCACCGTGTGATCGGCCAGCGGCTCGAGGGTGCCCCCCACGAGGTGCTGCTCACCATCGACGCCACCACCGGCCAGAACGGCCTCCAGCAGGCCCGCCTCTTCGCCGAGGCCGTCGACGTGACCGGCATTGTGCTCACGAAGCTGGACGGGACGGCCAAGGGCGGCATCGTGCTCGCCATCGCGCACGAGCTCGGGATCCCGGTCAAGCTCGTCGGGGTGGGGGAGGGCATCGAGGACCTGCGCCCGTTCGACGCCCGCGACTTCGCGCGGGCGCTGTTCTCCTCGGAGTCCTAGGTAGGCTTCGACGGATGTTCGACTCCCTGTCCGACCGGCTCGGCGCCACCCTCGACGGCCTGCGCGGCCAGGGCCGCCTGAGCGAGGACGACATCAACCGGGCCATGCGCGAGATCCGGCTTGCGCTGCTGGAGGCGGACGTCAACTTCGGCGTCGTGCGCGAGTTCGTGGCGTCGGTGAAGGAGCGCGCGCTCGGCGCCGACGTGATGCAGAGCCTCACACCGGGCCAGCAGGTGGTGAAGATCGTCCACGAGGAGCTGACCGAGCTCATGGGGACGGCGGGCTCCGGGCTCTCGTTCTCGAGCCGGCCTCCCACGGTCATCCTGATGGCCGGGCTCCAGGGGTCGGGCAAGACGACCGCCTGCGGCAAGCTAGCGCGCCTCCTGGCCAAGCAGAAGCGCAGCCCCGCGATGGTGGCATGCGATCTCCAGCGGCCGGCGGCTGTCCAGCAGCTCCAGACGCTCGGCAAGTCGCTCCAGGTGCCGGTGTTCGAGCAGGGCGTCGACGCCGACCCGGTCGAGGTCGCGGCGTGGGGGGTCGGGCAGGCCAGAGCGCAGGGCCGCGACGTCGTGATCGTCGACACCGCGGGCCGCCTGCACGTCGACGACGAGCTCATGGGCCAGCTCGTCGAGATCAAGGACGCGGTGAAGCCCCACAACGTGCTGCTCGTGCTCGACTCGATGACGGGCCAGGACGCCGTCTCGGTCGCGGAGCGATTCGCCGAGGCGGTCGACTACGACGGCGTGATCCTGACCAAGCTCGACGGCGATGCCCGCGGCGGCGCGGCGCTGGCCGTGCGCTCGGTCACCGGCAAGCCGATCAAGTTCGTGTCGGTGGGCGAGAAGCTCGACCAGCTCGAGCCGTTCCATCCCGACCGCATGGCCTCCCGCATCCTCGGCATGGGCGATGTGATGTCCCTGATCGAGCGGGCCCAGGACCACATCTCCGAGCGCGACGCGAAGGAGATGGAGGCCAAGCTCCGCAAGGCCGAGTTCACGCTCGACGACTTCCTCGACCAGCTCCGCCAGGTGCGAAAGATGACCGCCGGCCAGGGGCTGGCGGGCCTGCTCGGCATGCTGCCGGGCGTCGGGCGCCAGGTGAAGAACATGAAGGTCGACGAGCGCCAGGTCGACCGCGTGGAGGCGATCATCCTGTCGATGACGCCGGCCGAGCGCCGAAACCCTCGCATCATCGACGGCAGCCGCCGCCGGCGGATCGCCGCCGGGAGCGGGTCGTCGGTCCAGCAGGTGAACCAGCTGCTCGGCCAGTTCAAGCAGGTGCAGAAGATGATGCGCCAGATCGGCCGCGGCAAGATGCCGCAATTCCCGGGGCTGCGGGCCCGCTAGCCGCTTCCCAAGTAACTCACTGGACTTCCCAAGCGACCCACTCACCCGTAGCCTCGAAGGGTGGGACGCCGCACCTCCGACCCCCTGGCCCATCCTGAGCGCCTGACCCAGAGCATCTACGCGTACGTGGCGTACCGGATCGGCGCTGGACCCGACGCGGAGGACGTGACGAGCGAGACCTTCGCCCGTGCGCTCCGCTACCGCAAGTCCTATGACGGCTCCAAGGGGACGCCGGTCGCGTGGCTCATCGGGATCGCCCGGCGCGTGCTCGCCGAGCGGGCCGGCCAGGATCACGAGACGGTCGCCGAGGTGCCGGAGACGGCGGCACCCGGGATGCTCGAGGACGAGTCCGTGAGCCGGCTCACGATGCAGGCGGCCGTCGCGACGCTCAGCGAGCGGGATCGCGAGCTCGTGGCGCTCCGCTACGGCGCCGACCTCACCGCGGCCCAGATCGGCGAGCAGCTCGAGCTCAGCCCGAACGCCGTCGAGGTGGCGCTGCACCGCGCGCTGCGGCGTCTGCGGGCCGGGCTCGAAGGCGAGGCCGCGGCCCCGGCGGGCCCGGCGGCCTTCCGCCCCCAGCGGCGGCCGCGGCCGTCGACCGCGGACGGCGTGTAAGGGTTGCGCTCTCCCGGCCCGTAGTCATCTGTGCAGGTACAGCCTGCCGGAGGGGGAGGCACCGCACGATGGAATTCTCGAACCACGACGAGGTCGGCCAGATCGAAGCGGCCCTGCGCTCCGGTCGTCCGCGCCTCGGCCGGGACGTCGAGAGCGCCATCTGCGGGCGAGTCGGAGGGGCTCGCGCCGGCGCTGGACGCCGGGCGAGCCTCGCCGTCGTCTTGACCGTGGGCACGCTCGTCGGGATGAGCGCCTTCGGCGGAGTCGGCTATGCCAACCACGGAGTCTTCGGGTTCAACCCGTTCAACCCGTCTCAGAACGGGAATTCGCCGTTCAAGGACGAGTACGGAAAGCCCGGGAAGGGCCCCAAGCACCACACGACCGACACCGGCGACAACGGCAAGCGCAACGGCCGGCACTGATCGAGCTCGGGCGCGATGCCCGATCCTCGCCAAGAAGGGCCGCGCTCGGGGCGGCCCTTCTTGGCGGTTCCCGGGGCCCTCACAAGCTACACTCCCGCCGCGTAACGTCCGACGGAGGTCGTGTGCCAGTCAAGATCCGCCTCGCGCGGCATGGTTCCAAGAAAAACCCGATCTACCGGGTCGTCGTCGCCGACTCGCGCGTGCCGCGCGACGGCCGGGCGATCGAGGAGATCGGCCGCTACAACCCGCAGACCCAGCCGTCGCTCGTCGAGATCGACGCGGACCGCGCGCGGGAGTGGCTCTCACGGGGCGCGCAGCCGACCGATACCGTGCGCAGGCTGCTCACCATCGCCGGGGTCTAGGGGCGCCGGGGTGGAGGAGCTTCTCGCGTATCTGGCGCGCGAGCTCGTCGACCACCCGGAGGACGTCCGCGTCGAGCGGCGTGACGCCGGGCCGGACGTGGTCCTGGAGCTCCACGTCGCGGAGGACGACGTCGGCAAGGTGATCGGCAAGCAGGGCAACGTGGCCCGTGCGCTCCGGACGGTGGTCCGGGCGTCGGCGGTCAGGACCGGCCGCCGGGTGCATGTCGAGATCGCCGGCTGACACGCCCTGGCGGCCGGAGCGGATCGTCATCGGCAGGGTCGGCCGGCCGCACGGGCTGGACGGGTCCGTGCACCTCGACGGGCACGGCGGAGCCGTGCCGGTGGGCCCCGGCACCGAGGTCGAGGTCGGCGGCCGGCGGGCGGTGGTGGTGACCCGCAAGGGAACGGCCGAGCGGCCGGTCGTGCGTCTCGACCTCGCGAGCGACCGCGCCGGCGCCGAGACGCTGCGCGGCTCTGAGGTCACGGTCTCCGCCCGGGCGCTTCCGCCCACTGAGGGCGACGAGTACTTCCACGTCGATCTGATCGGATGCTCGGTCAGGGCGGGCGACCGCGAGCTGGGCACGGTCTGCGACGTCCTGGCGTACCCGGCGAACGACGTCCTCGAGGTGCGAGCAGCGGACGACGCCGAGCCGGTGCTGGTGCCGTTCGTGGAGGATGTCGTGACGCTGGTCGACGTGTCGCGGCGGGTCGTCGGCATCCGCGAGGACTTCCTGTGACGCTCGAGCTCGACGTCGTGACGCTCTTCCCGCACCAGTTCGACTGGATGCGCGGGTCGCGCCCGATCGCGAACGCGACCGGCGCGGGCTCGCTCCATCTCCGCGTGCTCGACCTGCGCGACCACGCCCCGGGCCGCCACCGGCAGGTGGACGACGCTCCGTACGGCGGAGGGGCGGGCATGGTGATCCGGGTGGACGTCGTCTGTGCGGCGCTCGAGGGCATCTACGCGGCGCCCGTCGCGGACGTCCTGGCCGAGCGCCGCGTGGCCGTGCTGACGCCGGTCGGCCGTCAGCTCCACGACGAGGTCGTGACGGAGCTGGCCGGGCTCGAGCGCCTGACGCTCCTCTGCGGTCGCTACGAGGGCTTCGACCAGCGCGTCCACGACCACCTCGCGAACGACGCGATCTCCGTCGGGCCGTACGTGCTCTCGGGAGGTGAGGTGGCGGCGATGGCCGTGGTCGATGCGGTCACCCGCAAGCTGCCGGGCGCCCTCGGCCGCGACGAGAGCCATCTCGAGGACTCGTTCTCGGAGGCGCTCGGCGGGCGCCCGGAGTACCCGCACTACACGCGGCCCGAGGAGTTCCGCGGCTGGCCCGTGCCGCCCGTGCTGCTCTCCGGCGACCACGGGGAAGTGGCGCGGTGGCGCGAGGAGCAGTCCCGCCTGCGGGCCGGCTCGAACTTGTGAGGCGCGGCCGGGGTCGGGTACCATACCCCGGCTCTTCCGCCCGGTTCACCCTGTCATGACGGTCATCGAGGACATCGAACGGCGCCAGCTGCGCGAGCTGCCCCAGTTCAAGGCGGGCGACACGCTGCGCGTGCACTTCAAGGTCATCGAGGGCCAGCGCCAGCGCGTACAGGTCTTCGAGGGGATCTGCATCAAGCGCCAGGGCGCCGGCGCCCGCGAGACGTTCACCGTCCGCAAGCAGTCCTTCGGCGTGGGCGTCGAGCGCACCTTCCCGGTGCACACCCCGAAGATCGAGAAGATCGACGTCGTCTCGATCGGCGACGTGAATCGCGCCAAGCTGTACTACCTGCGCGGCAAGGTGGGCAAGGCCGCGCGGGTGCGCGAAAAGGCGCGCTGAGGCCGGGACGCTCTCGGCACGGCCGCGTGACGGTCGGCCCCGTCCGCGCGTCCGCCTGCCGCGGTAGGGTGGCGGCATGGCCGTGACCGCACCCCGCCGACCCCGCCGCCGTCCCGGCCGCCGGCTCCTCGCCCACGACCGCGGGCTGGGCGTCCGCCTGGTGGCCGGCGCCGACGAGGCCGGGCGCGGCTCGCTCGCGGGCCCGCTGGTGGCGGCGGCGGTGTGTCTCGACCTTGACCGCCTGCGCGGCTCGCGCTGCGCGCCGCTCGGCCTGCTCGACGACTCCAAGCGGCACACGGAGGCCCGCCGCGAAGAGCTCTTCGAGGCGGTCGTCTCGTGCGCCTCGCAGGTGGCGGTGTGCGTCGTCCCCGCGTCCGAGATCGACCGCCGCGGCCTGCACCGCTCGAACCTGCACGCGCTGGGGACGGCGCTCTGCGCGCTCGACCCCGAGCCGGATGTCTGCCTCACCGACGGGTTCCCCGTCCCCGGGTGCCCGCGCCTGCACCGCGCGGTGGTGGGAGGCGACGGCCGAAGCGCCGCCATCGCCGCCGCCTCGATCGTCGCGAAGGTGACTCGCGACCGGTTCATGCGCCGCATCGCGCCCCGCTACCCGGGGTTCGGGTTCGAGCAGCACGTCGGGTACATCACCCCGGAGCACACGCGCGCGGTGCGCGCGCTCGGCCCGACGCCGCTTCACAGGCGCTCGTTCGAGGCGATCGCCTATGCGCAGCTCGATCTCGGCCTCTGAGTACGGGCGCCTGGCCGAGACGCTCGCGACCACCTGGCTTCGCCTGCGCGGCTACCGGATCGTCGGCCGAAACGTCCGCGTCGCCGGGCGGGAGGTCGACGTCGTCGCCCGGCGGGGGAGCACGCTGGTCGTGTGCGAGGTGAAGGCCCGGCGCAGCACGAGCCGCGGCGCGCCCGCCGAGGCGGTCGACGCGCGCAAGCGGCGGCGGATGCGCGAGGCGGGGGAGATGCTGCTCGCGTCCCATCCCGGGGTCGAGCGGGTGCGCTTCGACGTGATCGCGGTCGACGGCTTCCGCGTCCGGCACGTGCCCGCGGCGTTCTGACGCATCCGCGCGCAAGTCGCGACAGCTCGTGACCCTCCTGTTGCACCTCGTCCAATACGCTCGGTCATGTGGTGGCGCGAGCGCTCACGTTCTGGCTCATGGGGATCACCGCGCGTCGCGTCGAGGTCGAGGCGCACCTCGTCGACGGCGTGCCCAGCTTCGTCGTCGTCGGCCTGGCCGACCGGGCGGTGCAGGAGGCTCGCCAACGGGTGCGGAGCGGGATCACCTCGGCCGAGTACCGCTTCCCCGGCACGCGCCTCACCGTCAACCTGGCACCGGCTCAGGAGCGCAAGGAGGGGTCGGGGTTCGACCTCGCGATCGCCCTCGCCGTCCTGGCGGTCTCGCGCCAGGCGCCCGTCGAGCGCGTGGCTCGGGTGGCCGCTGCGGCGGAGCTCGGCCTCGACGGGCGCCTGCGGCCGGTCCGTGGTGCCCTGGCGATGGCGGAGGCCGCACGGCGGGCCGGCGTCGAGGCGCTGATCGTTGCCGCCGAGAGCGCCGTCGAGGCCGGCCTCGGGGGAGGCCTCGAGATCGTCGCCGCCCGCGATCTCCGCCACGCGGTCGAGATCCTGAGCGGCCGGGCCGAGCCGGGCGCGGTGCCCGAGCCCCCGCCTGCGGACGAGGGCAGCGGGCCCGACCTCGGCGACGTCCGCGGCCAGCCGCGCGCCCGGCGGGCGCTCGAGATCGCGGCGGCCGGGCGCCACAACCTCCTCATGACCGGGCCGCCGGGGTCGGGCAAGACGATGCTGGCGCGGCGCCTGCCGGGGATCCTGCCGCCGCTCGAGCCCGCGGAGCGGCTCGAGGTGACGCGCATCCATTCCGCGGCCGGCCTGCTCGCTCCCGGCACGCTCGTGCGCAGGCGGCCCTTCCGCGCCCCGCACCACAGCGCGTCCGCGGCGGCGCTGATCGGAAACGCGCGCCTTCGGCCGGGAGAGGTGAGCCTCGCCCACCGAGGCGTCCTCTTCATGGACGAGCTGCCCGAGTTCACGCGGCCGGCGCTCGAGGGTCTGCGCATGCCGCTCGAGGAGCGCCGCGTCCATCTCGCGCGCGCCCACGGCGCCGTGACGCTGCCGGCGGACTGCATCGTCGTCGCGGCGATGAACCCGTGCCCGTGCGGCATGGCGGGCGATCCCGACCGCGAGTGCACGTGCTCGGCGGTGCGCAGGTCGGCGTACCTGGCGCGGATCAGCGGGCCGCTCCTCGATCGCTTCGACGTGCGGGTCGAGGCGCCGCGGGCCGCGGCCCACGCCGCGCCCGGCGAGCGGTCGGAGACCGTCGCCGGCCGTGTCGCCGCTGCGCGGCAGATCCTCGCGGCCGGCGCGCCGGGGCTCGAGCCGGGGGCGACGGCGCTCCTCGAGCGGGCGGTGTCGCGCCTGCACCTCTCGGGCCGCGGCGCCGACCGCGCGCGGCGCGTGGCCGGGACGATCGCCGCGCTTGCGGGTGCC
>JAICKX010000059.1 GCA_025927685.1 Thermoleophilia bacterium
CCGACGGCGAGCACCGTCGTACCTGCGTCGACGGCGACGACCGAGCGGGTGAGCGCCGGATCGCGCACGGCGAGCACGGTGCCGGCGGGGGCGTCGATCTCGTCGTCGCCCACCGTCATCGTCGCGTGTCCGGCCGTGACGACGTAGACCTCCTCCTGGCCGAAGTCGGCCTCGTCGTGTGGCGGGGCGATCGTGTCGCCCGCCTCCCGCGCGACGAACGCATTGATGCCGAAGGCGGTCAGGCCGAGGTAGTGCTGGATCGGCTTCCAGGCGGGGTCGCCCGGATCCGTCAGCGTCGGGACGTCGGGCATGTGGGCGAGCGTGGAGACCGCGTAGCCGGCCATGCCTAGCCCTCGCGGCCGACGGCGTCCGCCGGCGGCGGCTCCTCGTCGGGCAGTGGAAGCGCCTCCGCTCCCGCCGGCCGCGGCGGGCGCGGCGATCCCGACGGGACCAGCGAGTAGTCATAGGGGTCGTCCGGGGGCTCCGGCTCCTGGGGCAGCGGCCGGATCCGAAGCCGCGCGAGCAGGCGCTGCCAGCGCGACGGCCGCTTCGGCGGGCGCCGCTCCATCTAGGCGCGATCCTGGTAGATGCCGACCACGTTTCCTCCGGGAGCCTTCACCGCGTCGTCGGCCGCCGGCGCGTCGTCGACCATGATGTAGAAGAGCAGGCCCGGCTCGGCCGACGGCGTCCGCCCGGTGACCCACTCGCCGCTCGCCTCGCCCAGCCCGTCGTCGAACGCCGTCGTCCCGTCGCCGCGGGTGCGCAGTTGGCGCTGCTTGGCATTCAGCCACCGTAGCACCCGGCCGGCGAGAGCGCCCTCCGCCTCGTCGGGCCGGCCGGCGACCTGCTTCGGAGAGGTGGGCTTCGGCGTGCCGGTGCGCAGGAGCTCTACGACCGGTCGTGAATCAGCAGTCCGCCAAGGATCGTGACAACGATCAGCAGGATGGGCACAAGTGCCGCAGCCAATGCGCGACGCATCCGGTCCGCGGTACCAGATTGCAAACCCGTAGTACGCGATCGGTGTGGCCAGCGAGAGAGGAGCGAGACGTGCAAGCATCCGCCTTCAGCTTCGGAGGTTCGGGCGGGCCTCGCAACCCCTTCTCCGGAGCTGGCTATCGAGCGCGACGAAGCTCGGGTAGCCGGGAGAGGACGGTAGAGCAAACACGAACGCCGTCCGCCTTACCGTCCTCTCCAGCAGGTACCGCATACCGGATTCGAACCGGTGTTACCGCCGTGAGAGGGCGGCGTCCTAGGCCCCTAGACGAATGCGGCGCGCGCCCAAAGGCGGAAGAAAGTCTAGCTTGCAACATTGGGGTCTGACCCCGATGTTGCGTCAGGAGGACGCGATGGCTTCGGCTTCGATCTCGACCAGGTATTCGGGGCCGACGAAGCCGGCCACGCCCAGCATCGTCGATGCCGGTCGCACCTCGGAGAAGAACTCGCTGTGCGCGCGGCCGACGTCGAGCTGGTTCTGCTCCATGTCGACCACGTACATGCGCGTCCGCACGACGTCGGCGAGCGACGAGCCCAGCGCCTCGAGCGCGGCGCCGATGCGCCGGAACGAGGCGACAGCCTGCGCGTAGGCGCCGTCGGGCGGCCGGCCGTCGGGGCCCACGCCGAGCGTGCCGGAGACGTGGATCGAGTCGCCGACCCGGATGGCCCGCGCGTAGCCGATCCGCGACTCCCATTCGGTGCCGCTCGAGTGGTGGCGCCGCTCGCTCACTTGGCCTCCTTCCGGGCCACGCGTGCGGCGAGCGCCGCCTTCGTCGCGGGCCAGTCCTCGTCGATCACGCTGTACCAGGCCGAGTCGCGCACGTCGCCGGCCTGCACCAGCATGTGCCGCCGGTGGATGCCCTCGAACCGGGCGCCGATCGCCTCGAGCGCGGCCCGGGAGCGCTCGTTCCGCGCGTCCGTCTTGAACTCGACGCGCATGCATCCGAGGCGCTCGAACGCGTGCTCCATGAGGAGCAGCTTGGCCTCGGGGTTGGCGGGCGACCCCCACGCTGCCGGGGAGAGCCACGTCCAGCCGATCTCGAGCCCGCGGTGCTCGGGCCGAAGCGCCAGGTAGCGCGTGCTGCCGAGCACCTCGTTGCCGTCGGGCCGGAGCACGCAGAAGGGCGCGTCGAGCCCGGCCGCCGCCCGGTCGAGCGCGTCGGCCATCCAGCCGTGGAACTCCTCTGCCGAGGCGGTCGGGTCGGTCGGCATCCACCGCCAGACGCGGGGGTCGCCTGCGGCGGCCCAGAGGCCGGCCTCGTGGCCGGCGCGCAGCGGCTCGATCCGGATCGAGCGCCCCTGGAGCGTGGGGGCCAGGTCTGCGAACGATGCGACGGTGGGAGCGACCACCGCCGCATCATCGCAACAGGGGGTCGGTCAGTGCGTCAGCGTGATCCGGTGCGTGCCGATCGCCGACCCCTGCGGGTCGATCGTGACGGTGTAGGTGCCGCCGATCGACAGTGGCACCGAGATCTGTCCACCCGTGCTGGGGAAGGACGTCGGCGCCAGCTTGGTCGTGCCGTTGGGCGCGGTGATCGAGACCCGGGTCGCGCAGCAGGTGGTCGACTCCATCGTGAGCACGAGCGTCCAGCCCGCGCCTCCGGTGAAGGTCAGCTTGGCGCTCTGCCCGGGGACCGTAGTCGCGATCGCGGCGGTCGGGCCGTTCGGCGTGACCGTCCCGGTCGCGTTCGCCGGCACCGTGTACAGCGTCAGGTCGGCCGACCCGACGGCCGTCCCCTGCGGGTCGACACGGATCGTGTACGTGCCGTTGCTCGGGAGCGTGAACGTGTCGACGTACCCGCCGCTCGTGTCGACGAAGAACGTGGAGATCAGGGTCGAGCCGTCGGGGCTCGTGATCCGGACGTTGGCGCCGGAGGGCCCCAGCGTCACGTTCGAGAGCACGAGGCTGACCTTCGTTCCGGCCGTGCCGGAGAACGTGACCTGCATGTTCTGGCCGGCCTCGCTGTTCAGGGCCGTGACCGGCACGCCGTCCGGCGCGATCGGGAACGTCGCATCGCCGGGCACCACGTCGAGGTGCAGCGAGACGTCGCCGGTGGCGGCTCCGTCGGGGTCGACCTCCACGCTGTAGGTGCCGTTCGACGGCAGCGTCAGCGGGCTCAGGAAACCGCCGCTCGTCCCGACCGAGATCGGGTTCCCGAGCGTCGAGCCGTCCGGCCGGCGCAGGTACACCGTGCTCGACGAGATGGTGACGCCGGACGCCGTGACGCTGACGCGCTGACCCGCGGTGCCGGCGAACGTGCCCTCACCGTTCTGGCCGGGCGTCCCGATGTGGACGGCCGACGTCGTCGTGTTGACGGCGCCGGCGACGGAGGCGTCGTTCGGCACGTCGTAGATCGTCGCGGTCATCGTGCCCACGAAGTAGCTCTGCGGGTCGAGCACGAGCTTGTACGTGCCGTCGACCGGCAGCGTGATGGGATCCAGGAAGTCGCCCGACGTGTCGACCGTCCCGGACGCCAGCACGTTCCCGTTCGGCTTCAGGAGCTGGTAGTCGGTGTCTGCGACCGAGGAGGTCAGCCGCACGCTGACGGACTGGCCCGCGGTCCCGGAGAAGCGCAGCTTGGCGTTCTGGCCGGGGATCGTGAACGACACCGGGTTGGACGAACCGTCGGCCGCCACGTCGTCGACCATGTCGGGCGGGACGGTGTACGCGCGCACCGTCACCGAGCCGGTGGTGTCGGTGGCCGGGTTCAGGAAGGCGTGGTACTCGCCGGCCTGGCCGACCACGACGGGCTCGACCATGGCGCCGCTGCCCAAGAGCGTGTCCGTCGGGACGAGCACGGTGCCGTCGGGGTTCTTGATCCACATCTTGCTCGGCGAGCCGGACACGCCGGTGAACGTGAACGACAGCCGGTCGCCGCTCGCCGCCGACACGTAGAGCGAGCCGTTCTGGCCGGGTGTCGCGAGGTGGAAGGTGTGCGTCGAGCCGTCGGCGGGCGCGGTCGCCGTCTGGTCGCCGTGGAACGTCCAGGCGGTCACGGTCTGACTGCCCTTGGCGAACGACTGCGGGTCGACCTTGATCGTGTACGTGCCGGTCTGCGGCAGGTCGAGCGGCTCGACCCACTTGCCGCCGACGACGCCGACGGCGGGCATGAGCGTCGTACCGTCGGGGTTCTTCACGAGGAGGTTCACGATCGGCGTCGACGCGCTCAGCTTCAGGCTGAGGTTCCACCCGGCCGTGCCGTTGAACGTGAAGGACGCGTTCTGCCCCGGGGTGGTCGTGGTCAGCGTCGATGGGGTGCCCGGGGCCAGCGCCGCAGTCGGGTCCGCGGGCTCGTCGTAGAGCCAGAGCGTCGTCGAGCCGGTGTGCGTGCCGCTCGCGTCGACGACGATCGAGTACGTGTCGTCCGCCGGAAGCGTGACCATATCGAGCCACGCACCGCCGGCGTTCAAGCCGGAGCTGCGGAGGGCGGTCCCGGAGGAGTCCTCGAGCCGCACCTTGCCCGCCAGGATGGACGTGTTGGTGGCGCGCACGGCCACGCGCTGGCGGGCGGTGCCGGTGAAGACCGCGCGCGAGCTCCCGCCCGCCGAGCTCACCGTGACCACGACCGCGGGCCGCCCGGAGTGATGGGGTACGTCGCCGCGCCCGCGGGCGAGACGGAGGCCGCGAGCACGGCTGCGGCTGCACCGAGAGCTGACGCGAAGCGCGCGGCACGCGACGAGCGCGCACGCCGGGTTGGAGCGTCCGGGGTCATTGCCACCTCAGGGTGAAACGACGACGCAGAACGACCTGCACGTGGAAGATCGTCAAACCCGGCGAGGCGCTGACCACCCTTCCGAGCCATGAACCGCCCGTTCCCCCGGCCGAGGGATCCGTGCCATGATCCCCGCCCGGAACCGGACGGAGGGAGCGATGGCGGACGAGGGATATGTCGAGGTCGAGGGCGGCCGTGTGTGGTACCGGCGTTTGGGGGGCGGCGATGCGCTTCCGGTCCTGCTCCTCCACGGGGGGCCCGGCGCGGCGCACGACTACCTGCTGCCGCTGGCGGAGCGGCTGGCCGGGCACCGGCCGGCGATCGTCTACGACCAGCTCGGGTGCGGCCGCGCCGACAAGCCCGACGACACGTCGCTCTGGACCGTCGACCGGTCGGTGGAGGAGGTCGACCAGGTGCGGGCGGCGCTCGGGCTCGACCGCTGCCACCTGCTCGGCCAGTCGTGGGGCGGGTGGCTCGCGATCGACTACCTGGCCCGTGGCCCGTCCGGCATCGCCGGCGTCGTCCTGGCCAGCACGTCGGCCAGCATCGCCCAGTTCGTCACGGGCGCCCGCCGGCTGATCGACGCCCTGCCCGAGCCCCACCGCACGGCGCTCAAGGAGCTCGGCGCGCGCGGCGAGTACGACCATCCCGACTACCGCGCCGGCGAGCAGGAGTTCTATCGCCGCCATCTGTGCCGCATGGATCCCTGGCCCGACGCGCTCAAGCGGAGCTCGGATCAGATGGAGGGAAACCAGGTCTACCTGACGATGAACGGCCCGACGGAGTTCGACGTGATCGGCCGCCTGCGGAGCTGGGACCGGACGCCGGATCTGTCCCGCATCGACGCGCCGACGCTGGTCACCTGCGGGCGGTACGACGAGATCACTCCGGCCTGCTCGGAGACGATCGCCGAGGGGATCCCGGACGCGCGGATGGTGGTCTTCGAAGAGAGCGCCCACGTCGCCCACCTCGAGGAGCCCGAGGCGTACGCCAGCACGGTCGAGGAGTTCCTGACGGCGGTCGAGGCCGGCGCCGCGGCGTGACCGCTAGCGCAGCAGGTCGACCAGCGGCAGCGCGCGGTGCGGCCGCGGGGGGACGAGGAAGCTCTGGCGGTGGGTCGTCGTCAGCACCGAGTTGATGCCGAGGCCGGGGTCGCGGGGCTCGAGCGGCACCTGCGTCCCGTCGGCGAAGACACCGTCCATCGCCCGCCGGGTGCGGCGGAAGTCGTCGCTCGTCGGGTGGAAGACGACGAAGTGCACGCCGGCGGCGGCTCCGGAGACCATCCTGTCGGCGGCCGGCCGGGCGCTCCAGAAGAACGGGTTGTCGAGCGTGTTGGCGTCCGCCCGCTGCGGCACCGCCGTCCCCGCCCGGTAGAGCGTCCCGTCCGCGCCGCGCACGTCCTCGCGCAGGCGTGAGGCCGTCTGGACCGACGCGCTGTGGCCGATCGCCCGGTGGCGGCCGTAGTCGCGCCGGTTCTCGGCGATGGTCGCCACATCGGCCCGGCTCTGCCGAACGGTGAGCGTCCCGGGCGGCGTCCGCTGCCCGGGGTGGAAGACCGTCGCGACCCGCTGGTCGAAGTCGAGCCCCAGATACCAGGCCTCGAGGTCCTCGAAGATGTGCGAGACGTGCATCGTCGTCCCGCCGGTGAAGTATCCGGCCGGGCCGCCGTCGGCGTAGCCGAGCGTCTCGAGGTTCGCGATGCGGCCCGGCCCGAGCCCCGCGCGCTGCGTCGACGTGAAGCCCAGGAACAGCTCCGCCCCTTCGGGGATGAGCTGCGCGCCCGGCACGCCGGCCGCGATCGCCATCTGCCGCGGCAGCCCCGGGCCGGCGTCGAACCCGCCGCCGGCGAACCCTCGCCGGATGCTGGTGGGCCGCCACACGTCGAGCTCGTTCACGAGCGCGTGCGAGGCCTCGGCGATCCGCTCCAGGCTGTCGCTGCGGAGGAGCAGCGCCGCGTCGTTCTGCTCGAGGATCGTCTCGTGCGGGTCGCTGGGGAAGCGCTCGGCGTCGAAGAGCACGCGTACGTCGCGCCCCTCGGCGCGGGCCGCACGCCGGTCGACCGGCAGGTGGGTCGCAGCCAGGTCGGGGACGACGCGGCGGAAGTAGGGCATCCCCCAGGCGACGGCCACCCCGACGCCGGCGGGTGTGGGGGGGAAGCGGCGCTCGACGCCGGCGATCGCCCCCTCGAGCGCGTCGCGGGCCGCCCGCAGTTCGGCGCGCGTCTCGGCCGCGGTCAGCTCGAGCGTCACCACCTGCATGTGGAGCGGCGGGACGATCACCTCGACGTCGTTCGAGCGCACGATCCGAAGGCCGTCGAGCAGGTGCTGCTCGCGGCGGGCGGCGGTGGGCGCGGCCGTCCGCCTTGACGCTCCGGCCAGGCGGTCGACGAGCTCGTAGATGCCGCCGCCGGCGAGGGCCGCGGCCGCCGTGCCGGCGATGACCTGCCTGCGGGTCAGCGGCATGTCAGCCCGCCGGGGGGAGCAGCACGAGCTCGCGCAGCATCCGCTTCAGGTCGCCCGCGACCTGGGGGTAGGTGAGCGGGGCGGCCACGTGCTGGGACAGCGTGTAGAGCGACCCGTGGTACTTCCATGCGTAGAGCAGGTGCCACTGGTCGGGGCCGCGGTTCACGGTGTAGAGCGTCGCGGTGATGGCGCCGGCGCGGGACGTGCCGGACGGGTCGCTGAAGCACGGCACCTTGGTGCGGACAGTCTTGCCGTTCGTCGTCTCGACCTCGTCGCAGCGCGGGATCGCCGTCTGGTGCAGGTAGCCGCCGAAGTTGACGTGCACCTCGCCCGAGGCGTCCGACCAGATGAGGCTCACGAGGTAGGAGCCGTCCTTGTTCACGGTGACGGCGGTGCCGCCCTGGCCCGCATAGGCCTCGCCCAGCTTGGGGGTGAGCGGCGAGGGCACCCAGCGCGGGCAGTACACCGGCGCAGAGATCCGGTCCGCGAGCCGCCGCCATCCCGCCGCCCACTCGGCCGGGCACGCCGCGGTGGCAGCCTGCGACGCCGGAGGCGAGGGGCTGCTCGCGCTCTGCGCGGCGCAGGCCGCGGCGATGGGCACGGTGAAGAGCACGAGGGCGAGGGCGGCGGCGCGACGCATCTCGCACGTCAGGGTACCCCGGCGAGGCCCGGCCGCGGAGCGCCCGGCCTCACGTTGTCAGCATCTGGAAAATGCCCTTCGGAGGGATGGCGGCCTCCGGGGGCGCTCGTACGTTGGAGCCAGATCGGTCGAGCGCCCGTCTTCCCAGACGGCCCGAGGCTCGATCAGCGGGATCGATCACGTGGACAGTCGCCGGCGCGGCGTGCCGCTGCACGCCCGCGGGCGAGGCGCAGAGGAGACGGTAATGAGCGGGATCAGATGGACGGAGCGGGGCGGCCGCGTTGCCGGTCAGACCCTGCCGCTCGTGGTCATCTTCATGATGAGCCTGCTGCTTGCCGCCGGGATGGCCATCGACATCGGAAACGCCTACCGGGTGAAGCAGTCGCTCCAGGCGTCGGCCGCGCCGCGTCGGCGGCGGGGGCGGGCAACCTGCCGAGCCCGAGCGCCGCGATCGCGGCCGCGAACTCGTTCGGCTCGGAGCCGGGTGGCAAGAACCAGATCCCCAGGATCGGGGCCGGTCTCGCTCCAGGCGGCCGCGAACTGCGCCACGGGCCCGGAGTTCTGCACTCCGGCGAACACGGTCCAGGTGACCGAGTCGGCGGACGTGCCGACGTACTTCCTGCACCTGGTCGGGATCAACGACATCACGGTCACCGTGCACTCCCAGGCCTGCTCGCCGTGCGGGGCGCTGCCGCACGACATCGTGATGGAGCTCGACCGCACCGGGTCGATGTCCGGGCAGAAGCTCACGAACGCCAAGCAGGGCGTCACGTCGTTCCTCGACGACCTCGACCCGGCGATCGACGACGTGGGGCTGGTCGTGCTGCCGCCGGCCGCGAGCCTCGGCGCCAAATGCGGCAGCGCGCCGTCGTCGAACTACAACCTGACGAACGCCGCGTACCTGGTCGTGCCGCTCTCGAACGACTACGCCGGCTCGCAGGGCAACCTGAACGGCAGCTCCGACCTGATCTCGACGCTGAACTGCGTCCAGGCCGGCGGCCAGACGGCGTACGCCAACGCCCTCGACGCGGCCCAGGCCGAGCTCGACGCGAACGGTCGCCCCGGCGTCCAGAAGGTGATCATCTTCCTCTCGGATGGCGCTGCGAACAGCGGCCCGGGCTACCTCCCGGCCACGTCGCCGTACCGCACCCAGCCGTGCCATACGGCGATCCAGATCGCCGCCGCGTCGAAGGCGAGCAAGGTGCTCGTCTACTCCATCGCCTACGACCTCGACGTCTCGGGCGCCGAGGCATGCCAGTCGGCGCTCGGCGGAGACGAGTCGCCCCGGATCCTGGCGAACCAGGCCATGCAGCAGATCGCCACGCCGGGCAACTACTACTACCAGCCCCAGCCGACCCAGCTGGTCGGCGTCTTCGACGCCATCACCGCCGACCTGGCGAAGGGCACGAGCCGCATCAACGGCTGAGCAAGGTCTGTCCCAAGGCCCCATCCGCCGGGTCGGGCGGGGTCGCGCCTTGCCGGGCGCCGGTGGGCCACGGCGGTGGTGGCTGCTGGGTAGAGGGTCGTGCGGCGGTCGCGTGCGAGGTGGCGTGGCCACTCGGCCGCCGCGGAGTGTCATTTGCCTTTCGTGACAGTCGCGCGTGACTCGGACGCGTCCGCGTGGGGGATCCTCGGGGGGCTGAGTCGATCGAGGCCGTGGCGTGGCCACTCGGCCGCAGCGGAGTGTCATTTGCCTTTCGTGACACCCTCGTTGCGGGTTCCCGGGCGCCGAACGCTCCCCGTCGCGTCGGATCCGTGGCCTCCCGAACCGGTTCGTGGGCCGCGCCGAATAGGTCGCAGCTCACGTCCCGTTCCCGGAGGTGGAAACGATGCTCGCGAGGTGGACGCGCGGAGTGACGCGCGATGAATGGCTGCGACTGTCCGGCTTCGGCGCCGCGGTGCTGGCGCTCCACGTGGTGGGCTGGGGGCTCTTCCTCTACTACTCGGGCCACTACCGCCCCCTGGTCGGCCTCGGGTTGACCGCCTACCTGTTCGGGCTCCGGCACGCGTTCGACGCCGACCACATCGCGGCGATCGACAACACCACCCGGAAGCTCCTCGGCGAGGGCAAGCGCCCGGTCGGCGCGGGGTTCTTCTTCTCGCTCGGCCACTCGACCATCGTGTTCTCACTTGCCGTGGGGCTCGCGCTCGCCGCGCGGACGGCCAACTCCGACATCCCGGCGTTCCAGGAGTACGGCGGCTACATCGGCGCCTCGGTCTCGGGGACGTTCCTGTGGATCATCGGGATCTTGAATCTGCTCGTGCTGGTCGACATCCTCCGCATCTTCCGCCAGATGAAGTCGGGCACCTATGACCGCGAGCGGCTGGAGCAGCGCCTGCTCGAGCGCGGCCTCATGGGCCGCTTCTTCGGCCGCTTCTTCCGGCTCATCGACCACAGCTGGCAGATGTACCCGCTGGGGCTGCTTTTCGGGCTGGGATTCGACACCGCCACGGAGGTCGGCCTGCTCGCGCTCGCAGCGGGCGTCGCGACCCACTCGGTGCCCGTGTTCGCGATCATCTCGCTGCCGATCCTGTTCGCCGCCGGCATGAGCCTGATGGACACCCTCGACGGCGCGTTCATGAGCCACGCGTACGGCTGGGCCTTCTCGAACCCGATCCGCAAGATCTACTACAACATCACCGTGACGACGCTCTCGGTCGTCGTCGCGCTCGCCATCGGCACCGTCGAGCTGCTGCAGGTGGCGTCGCAGAAGCTCGCGCTCTCCGGCGGCGTGTGGGACACCCTGAACGCGCTCGACTTCGAGACCCTCGGGTACGGCATCGTCGCGCTCTTCCTGCTGATGTGGGTCGGCTCGGTGGCGATCTGGAAGCTCCGCCGGATCGAGGACCGCTGGGGCGACATGGTCGCCCCAGCCAAGGTCCCCGTGGATCGTTAGGCCACGTCGAGCGCGGGCTCGGCGTGGGGCGCGGCGACCTCCGCCTCGTCCTGCTCCTCGACGTGGTGGCTGCGGATGAAGATCGCCGCGACCACCGCGCCGACGATGGCGATCGCCGCCGAGAAGCGCAGGCTGTGCGACAGCGAGTAGATGAAGACGTCGGAGGGCCCGTGACCGCCGGCCGCCCGGCCGGCGGCGAGGTGTTGGAAGAGGGCCGTCAGCGTCGCGACGCCGAACACGCCGCCGATCATGCGCATCATCGAGAGCACGCCCGAGGCGGCGCCCGCCTTGGTGCGCTCGACCGAGCCCATCACGGCGGCCGTCATCGGCGACATCGTCATCCCCATGCCGACGCCGCCGACGAGGAACGCGGGGAGGAGGGTCAGGTAGCCGCTCGTGTCGGAGATCCGCGACTCGAGCGCCAGCGAGAGCGCCACGAGCGCCATCCCGCCCGCCAGGAGCCAGCGGCTCCCGAACCGGTCCGACAGCCGGCCTGCGACCGGTGCCGTCATGATGATCAGGACCGTCATCGGCAGGAAGCGCACACCCGTCTCGAGCGGCGAGAGGCGCAGGATGTTCTGCATGTAGAGCGTGATGAAGAAGAACGTCGCGAACATCGAGTAGGTGACGAGGAACGCCACCAGGTTGCCGGACGAGAACGTGCGGTTCTTGAAGAAGCTGAGGTCGACCATCGGATCGTCGCCGGCGATCTGGAGCCACCCGAAGACCAGGAGGCCTGCGGCGCCGACCGCGAGCTCGAGCAGCGTCCGCGACGACGTCCAGCCCTGGTCGTTGGCCTGCACCAGCGCGAGGACGACGAGCCCCATGCCGAGCGACAGCGTGCCGATGCCGGCCCAGTCGATCCGGCGGACAGCCGACGGGTCGCGCGACTCGCGCACGGCGTAGAGCGTCACGGGCACCGCGATGACCGCCACCGGGACGTTCAGGAAGAAGATCCACTCCCAGCCCGCCTTCTCGACGAGCAGGCCGCCGAGCACCGGGCCCATCCCGAGCGCCATGCCGGAGATGCCCGCCCACAGGCCGAGCGCGCGGCCGCGCTCGCGGCCGTGGAACGCGTCGGTCAGGATCGACAGGGAGCCGGGCATCAGGAACGCCGCTCCGGCGCCCTGGGCGGCGCGCCAGAAGACGAGCTGGCCGATGGACTGCGAGAGGCCGGCGCCGATCGACGCCAGCGTGAAGCCGATGAGTCCCGCCAGGAACATGCGCTTGCGGCCGAAGACGTCGCCGAGCCGCCCACCCGTGACGAGCAGGACGGCGAAGCTCAGCGTGTAGGCGTTGACCGCCCACGAGAGGCCCGAGATGGACGCGCCGAAATCGGACTTGATCGCCGGTAGGGCGATGTTCACGACGGTGTTGTCGAGCATCACCATGAAGAGGGCGAAGCACATCGCCCCCAGCGTCCACCACTTGCGATTTGCCTCGGTCAGAATCGGCATCAGCGTTCCCCTTCATCGTCTCCGGCAGCCAACACCCGGAGGAGCGACTCCCGCATCTGCTCGAGCTCCCTCGCAGGGAGCACCGTGAACGCCTTCCCGAGGTGCTCGAAGAACGAGGGCAGCCGGCCCACGAGCTCCTCGCCCGCACCGGTCAGGACGACCCACACGATCCGGCGGTCGCGCGAGTCACGCTCGCGCTGCACGAGCCCGGCCGCTTCGAGCCGGTCGATCACGCCGGTCACGGTCGACGCCAGCATGTGGCAGTCGCGGCCGAGCTCCCGGGCCGACTGGCGCCCGCCCGCGCGCGCCAGCGCCTGGAGCAGCATGGCCTGCGGCATCGTGACGCCCTCCGCCTCGACGAGAGGCCGGAGCGAGCGCTTGGACTGGATCGCCAGGTCGCCCAGGAGGCTTCCGATCTCGGCAGCCAGCTCGCGCTTGGAACTCGTTCGCGTCGACATGATTCGTGCAAAAGCCTTTCGTGTGAGAAACTTGCTATACGAAATATAGCGACGCGAACGAGGTTTGTCCAGCCGGTGCCTCGGGAATGCCTGGTGCACCACTCAGGAGGTGTGCCTTGGAAGTCCTTGCGCTTGGGACCGGGGTCGGGATCGTCGGCCTCATCGTGATCATCCTCATCGTGATCCTGATCCTGCGGATCCTGTAGATCCGGCTCATTTGACAGCCACGCCGCGCCAAAGGATCATCTGCGCGGTTGAGGTTCCAGCCGCCGCCGGGAGGACATCCCGGCGGCGGTTGTGTCCGTGGGGCGACGGCCCGCCGTTCAGGGGAAGGAGCACGTTACGGCCATCGGCACCATCGAGGTCGACCGCCAGGACGGCGTCTGCGTGCTGGCGCTCAAGGGTGAGCACGACATCTCCACGACCCCCAGCCTGCGCGACGAGCTCGAGCGGGCCTACGGGTCGGCACCGGCCGTCGTCGTTGATCTCTCGTCCGTCGAGTTCATCGACAGCTCGGTGCTCCAGGGCATCCTCTACGGGCGTGACTTCACCGAACAGGCGACCGAGCGCCGGCTCGTGCTGGTTGTCCCCCGGGGCGGCACCGCGCGCCGCCTCCTCTCGCTGACGAGCCTCGACGATCTGATCCCCACGTACCGGACCCGGGCGGAGGCGCTGACCGCACTGACCTCGTAGGGTGGCGTCGCAGGAGCTCGGGGCCGCTTCTGCTACGTTGGCGGCCGATGCAGGTCGAGGACCGCGAGAGGGCTCCGCGCGGAGGTGAGGCGGCGCCGGCCGCCCACCGGCAGCACCACAACGTGACCTTCTCGCTGCTGGCGGTGGCGGCCGTCGCGTACGCGCTGCTCCAGTCGCTGGTCGCTCCGGCGCTCTTGACGATCCAGCACGACCTGAGAACCACGACGGCCGGGGCGGCGTGGATCCTGACCGCCTACCTCCTGAGCGCGTCGGTCGTGACGCCGATCGCCGGCCGGCTCGGTGACATGTTCGGGAAGAAGCGCGCGCTGGTGGTCGTTCTGCTCGTGCTCGCCGCGGGCACCGTGATCGCCGGGCTCGCGACGTCGATCGGCGTGATGATCGCCGGACGCGTCATCCAGGGCGCCGGCGGCGCCGTCTTCCCGCTCTCGTTCGCGATCATCCGCGACGAGTTCCCGCGGCAGCGGATCCCGCACGGGATCGCCCTGATCTCGGCCATCATGGGCATCGGCGGCGGTCTGGGGATCGTGCTCGCCGGCCCCATCGTCCAGCACCTGTCGTACCACTGGCTGTTCTGGTTCCCGCTGCTCGCGGTCCTGGTCGCGACCGCGGGGATCGTCGCGTACGTGCCGGAATCGCCGATCCGGACCCCGGGCCGCGTCGACCCGCTCGGCGCCGCGCTGCTTTCAGGGTGGCTGGTTGCGCTCCTCGTGCCGATCAGCGAGGGGCCGACGTGGGGCTGGCTCTCGGGCCGGACGATCGGCCTGTTCGCGATCGCCGCGGTGGTCTTCCCGGCCTGGGTGTGGGCCGAGTCGCGCAGCGCAGCGCCGCTCGTCGACATGCGCATGCTGCGGCTGCGGCCGGTGTGGACGACGAACCTCGCCGCGCTCGTGATCGGCTTCGGGATGTTCGCGTCGTTCGTGCTCGTGCCGGAGTTCGTCGAGCTGCCGACCTCGACCGGCTTCGGGTTCGGCGCGTCGGTGACCGAGGCCGGCATCTTCATGGTGCCGGCGACGGTCGGCATGCTGCTCGTCGGGCCGGTGTCGGGTCGCCTCTCGACGACGGTCGGGTCGAAGGTGCCGCTCGTGCTCGGGGCGGTCGTGTCGTGCGTCGCGTTCGTGCTGCTCGCGGGCGCCCACGGCTCGAGCTGGGAGATCTACGTGGCGATGCTCGTCATGGGCGTCGGCATCGGGTTCGCGTTCGGCTCGATGGCGAACCTCATCATCGAGTCGGTGCCCGCCCACCAGACGGGGGTGGCCACCGGCATGAACACGATCGTGCGCAGCATCGGCGGCGCGATCGGAAGCCAGGTTTCGGCGGGCATCGTCACGGCCACCGTGGCCTCCGACGGACTGCCCACCGAGCGCGGCTTCACGCTGGCGTTCGTCGTCGCGGCCGCGGCGCTCGCGGTCGGGATCGCCGTCGCCCTGCGCGTCCCGGCCGCCGCGGCCGGGCCGGCCGACGAGGGGGTCGCCGAGGCGGCGTGAGACACGCCGCGGCATCGGTGGAGCGGCCCGTGCAGCCCGAGGCGGTGTCCCGCGGGCGCATCCGGCTGATCTTCGGCGCGCTCATGCTCGTGCTCCTCCTGGCGTCGCTCGACCAGACGATCGTCTCGACGGCGCTCCCGACCATCGTCGGCGACCTCGGCGGCATCGAGCACCTGTCCTGGGTGGTGACGGCATATCTGCTCGCCTCCACCGTCACGGCGCCGGTGTACGGCAAGCTCGGCGACCTCTACGGCCGCAAGGTGGTGCTCCAGGCGGCGATCGTCCTCTTCCTCGTCGGCTCGGCCCTGTGCGGCACAAGCCAGAACATGACCGAGCTCATCGGCTTCCGGGCCCTTCAGGGGCTCGGCGCCGGCGGCCTCCTCGTGACGACGATCGCGGTCGTCGGCGACATCATCCCGCCCCGCGACCGCGGCCGCTACCAGGGGCTGTTCGGGGCGGTGTTCGGCGTGTCGACGGTGATCGGGCCGCTCCTGGGCGGCTTCTTCGTCGACAACCTGTCGTGGCGCTGGATCTTCTACGTCAACCTGCCGGTCGGCGTCGCCGCGTGCGTCGTCATCGGCGTCGTCTTCCACGCCCGCAGCACCGAGGGCCGGCCGACCATCGACTATCTCGGCGCCGTCGTCCTGGCCGGGGCGCTCTCCTCCATCGTCCTCTTCACCAGCCTGGGGGGGACGACGTACGATTGGGGGTCGGCACCGATCCTCCTGATGATGGTCGCGGGCGGCGTGCTGCTCGTCGCGTTCCCCTTGGTGGAGCTCAGGGCCGCCGAGCCCATCCTCCCGCTCGTCCTCTTTCGCAACCGCACCTTCGCCGTCGCCAGCGCGATCGGGTTCGTCGTCGGCCTCGCGCTCTTCGGCTCGATCACCTACCTGCCGCTCTACCTCCAGATCGTGAAGGGCCAGGGCCCGACGCACTCCGGCCTCCAGCTCACGCCGATGATGGCCGGGCTGCTCGTCACCTCGATCCTGAGCGGCAACCTGATCTCGCGCACGGGCCGGTACCGGCTGTTCCCGATCGCAGGGACGGCCGTCATGACGGTCGCCATCGGGCTCCTCGGCCGGCTCGGCGTCGGCACGTCGGCGTGGGTCGCCACGGCCGACATGGTGATCCTGGGGCTGGGGCTCGGCATGGTGATGCAGGTGCTCGTCCTCGCCGTGCAGAACGCCGTCGAGCACCGCTTCCTGGGCGTCGCGACCGCCGGCTCGACGCTCTTTCGCCAGGTCGGCGGCTCGATCGGGGTGGCGGCGTTCGGGGCGATCTTCGCCAACCGCCTGGGTGGCGAGCTGGCTGACCGCCTCCCCGCCGGAGCGCACGTCCCGACCGTCGCGAGCCCGGCCGTGATCCGCGGCCTGCCGGTCGCGCTCCACGCCCCGTTCGTCGCGGCGTTCGCGGCGTCGCTTCGGCCGGTGTTCGTCACCGCGGCCGGGATCTCGCTGGTCGCGTTCCTACTCACATGGCTCCTGCGCGAGGTGCCGCTTCGCACCGGCGTTTCGACGCCGCAGGCCGTGCCGGCAGGCGAGATCCCGCCCGAGGAGTGATCGGGGCCCGCACCGGGCATGGAAGGCACGCGATGGCCTCCTACTCCGTGAACGCCGCCGGCGTGGCTCACGCCCGGAGGCTGATCGACCGCCGCCAGTATGTCCGCAGGAGCGAATGGGGGAGCGCCCAGCCCAGCGCCGCGCAGGAGACGGCGTACCTCGAGCGGCACGGGTGGGACGACTACGCCGGGTGGTTTCTCGGGCTGACCGACGGCGCGGCCGACGAGACGAAGGCCCGTTACGGCTTCGTCTATGGCGACTTCCGCCGCATCCACCGGATGGGGATCATCGCGTGCCTCTACCGCGCGGCCGAGTGGCGCCACAAGGCCGTCGAGCGGGCCGCGTACGACCTGCTCCAGTACTTTGACGACGCGACGGCGTAGCTAGAGGGGCAGCGGCCGCACGAGGGCGGCCAGGCCGAGGCGCCGCAGCCGGAAGCCGCCCTCCAGGCCGGCGAGCAGCGAGTACGTGGTGACCGGCCGGACCATGCGCGGCGCGCCCCGCGTCCGCCGCGAGATGACGAAGAACGGGACCCGGCCCCCGTCGATGTGCGGCAGGCAGCAGCCCGAGCGGTCGTTGTGTCCCTCGTCCCAGATGACCATGATCGTGCCGCCGTGCCGGGTAGGCGCGCGTCCGCATCGTGCGTCCCACCCAGCGGGCCAGGAACCGGTTGGCGGCCCGAACCGAGCCGTCGTGCATGTTGTGGGCGTTGTCGGGCACGACGAAGCTCAGGGCGGGCGGGCGCCGCAGGCTGCTCCGGAATGCGCGCAGGCTCTGGATATGCCGGCGCTGGCGGGCGCTCGACAACCCGTCCCATCCGAGGCCGCGGGCGGAGAGCTGCGATGCGATCGTCGGGCCGGGGAACCCGCCCGCGCACCGGTCGCTCCCGCACCCGTGGGTGGAGCCCGAGATCATCGCCAGGTAGTTCGGCAGGCTGGGATGCGCCGGCGCGTAGAGGCGGGTCGCCACCCGGTAGCGGCGCGCCATCCGGTTCAGGAACGGCGCGTGCCGGTTGCCGATGATCTGGCCGATGCTGTGGTTCTCCTCGACGAAGATCCAGACGTGGTGCAGCCGAGGGACGCCGGCCTGCGCCGGCGCGGCCGCGCAGAGCAGGAGCAGCGTCGCGAGACAGGCTGCGAGGCTCGCCATGGGGCGTGGCGTTCTGCGCACCGCCAGGGACGGTTGCAGGGCGAGATCAGCGCGCCCTAAGCATTTCGTGATGACGGCGTAAGGAGCGTGCGGCGCGGATGAACGCGAGCACCGTGCGGGCCGGCTCCGGCCGGTCGACGATCAGCCAGCCGTGCCCGAACGCCGCGGGCTCGACGATCAGCCGCTTGTTCGTCGCCGCGGTGCGCCGGTAGACCCGCCGCACGTCGGCCGGCGAGGTGTAGCGATCGTCGCGCGACACGACGAACAGGCTCGGGACGGCCAGCTGCCGTGCCGCGGCGACGGCGTCGAGGTCGCTCGACGAGGAGAGGAAGCCGCTCAGGTCGGCCTCTCCCGACAGGTCGACCACCGCCGCGGGGCGCGGATGGAGGCGGGCCCCGGCGACGACGGCGATCGTGCCGCCGAGCGACGCTCCGACCAGGACGACCCGGCGGGCGCCGCGCCTGCGAAGCGCGTCGACCGCGCCCCGGACGTCGCTCACAGGATCCGTGCCCTTCGCTCCGGTGGGACAGGCGGAGTCGCCGAAGCAGCGCAGGTCGAAG
>JAICKX010000166.1 GCA_025927685.1 Thermoleophilia bacterium
CATCCGCACCTTCTCGGTGGGGATGCGCCAGCGCACGAACCTGGCCCAGGCCATCGTGCACTCGCCCAGCCTCGTCATCCTGGACGAGCCCACGAACGGGCTCGACCCGGCGGGCCGCGAGGAGATGCTGGCGCTCGTGCGCCGGCTCTCTGCCGAGCTCGGGATCGCCGTCATCATGTCATCGCACGTCCTCGAGGACATCGTGCGCACCTGCGACGCCGTGGTGGTGCTGCGCGCGGGCAGGGTGGCGGCGACGCGCACGCTGGCCGATGCGTCGGGCGCCAGCGAGCGGGAGGCGCGCGTCGTCGTGACGGGCGACGCCCCCGCGTTCGTGGCACGCCTCCAGGCGGCCGGCCTCGCGGCGTCGCTCCGCGACGACCACGTCCTGGTCTCGGGCCCGGACGCCGACACGATGCTGCGCGCTGTGCGCGACGCCGCCGCCGACACCGACGCGGGCCTCCACGAGCTGCGCCCGGCCGGCCCGACCCTCGAGGACGCGCTCATCGGAGACCTGACGTGATCGAGGGCAAGGTCCACGATGTTCGTTTCCACCGCTACGACGGCCCGCGCAACGGCCGGCTGGCGGCGCTCTGGTCGATGATTCGCTGGAGCACGCTTCGGGCGCTCGGCGCGAAACGCGGGTGGAAGGCGAAGGTCATCCCGATCGCGCTCACACTGGTGGCATTCTTCCCGGCGCTCATCGTGCTCGGGCTGCGGGCGCTCTTCGCGTCGAGCATCAGCGACAACCTCGCCACCGTGCTGCCCTACAGCGACTACGCCGGGATCGTGGGCCTCGTCATCCTGGTCTTCGCGGTCGTCGTCACGCCCGAGCTGCTGTGCCCCGACCGCCGCGACGGGACGCTCGCGCTCTACTTCGCGACCGCGATCAGCCGCACCGACTACGTGCTGGGGAAGGTGCTCGCGGCGCTCCTGCCCCTGCTGCTCGTGACCGTGCTCCCGCCGGCGATCCTCTACGCGGGAAACGTGCTCTTCGCCACCCATCCGCTCGGCTACGTCCAGGAGCACACCCACGACATCCCACGTATCGCCGCCGCCGGGATCGCGATGGCGCTCTACTTCGCCTTCGTCGGCCTCGCGATCTCGTCGCTCACCGGCCGGCGGGCGTTCGCCGTCGGGGGCTACCTGGCGTTCCTGATCGTGCCGACGATCGTCGGCGGCATCCTCTCGAACAACATCGAGCACGGCGAAAACCTGCGCCTCATGGCCTTCGCCGCCGTTCCGATCCACACCGCGGAGGCCCTGTACCCGGTCGCGCCGGACTCGGGCGATCCGTCGAATACGGCTTGGGTGCTGGTCTGGCTCGGGCTGATCGCCGTCTCCGCGCTCGTGCTCGTGTGGCGGTTCAGGGGGGACGAGGCGTGAGCGACGCGCCGGCCATCGAGTTCGCGGGCGTCTCGCGCTGGTACGGCGACACGGTCGCGGTGGCCGACGTCTCGTTCGCCGTCGGCCCGGGCGTCACCGGCCTCCTCGGGCACAACGGCGCCGGCAAGTCAACGACGCTCAAGCTGTGCGCGGGCTTCACGTCGCCGAGCGCCGGTGCCGTCCGCATCTTCGGCGTCGAGCCGCGCCGGAACCCGGCCGTGTACGAGCGGGTCGGCGTCGTCCCCGACCAGAGCCCGCCGTGGCCGTTTCTCACCGCGCAGGAGGTGGTCGAGCTGTGCGCGCGCCTGCACAGGGTGGCCGACCCGGCCGCGGCGGCGGACCGCGCGCTCGAGACGGTGGGCCTCGACGACGTCGCCGGCCGCAAGGTGGGCGGCTTCTCCCACGGCATGCGCCAGCGGGTGAAGCTGGCCCAGGCCCTCGCCCACGACCCCGACCTCCTGCTCCTGGACGAGCCCCTGAACGGGCTCGACCCGGCCCAGCGGCGTGAGATCATCGCCGTCCTGCACCGCCTCGGCGACGAGGGCCGCACGGTGATCGTGTCGTCGCACGTGCTGCACGAGGTCGAGCGGATGGCGCCGCAGGTGCTCGTGCTCGTGAGCGGGCATCTGGTGGCTGAGGGCCAGACGAGCGCGATCCGCCAGCTGATCAGCGAGCGGCCGCGCACGGTGCGGGTGGCGGCGGGCGGCGACGGCCGCGCGCTGGCCGGCGCGCTCGTCGACGGCGGCGTGGTCGACGCGGTCCGGTTCGACGACGGCACGATGGAGTTCGAGACCGGCGACGTCGAGCGGTTCAGCCGCGCACTTCCGGCGCTGGCCCGCACCACCGACACGCTCGTCCGGCGGGTGGAGCCGGTCGGTGACGACCTCGAGAGCGTGTACGCCTACCTGCACGAGCGGGCGCGGGGGGCGGGGCGGTGATCGTCTGGCCCGTCTACCGGCTGACGCTGCGGGCGCTCCTGCTTCAGCGGCGCACGATCCTGCTCGGGCTCCTGGCGGCGGCGCCGGTCCTGATGGCGCTCGTCTACGCCGTGGCCGCCAAGGCCGGCGCCCACCATTTCCGGTTCTACTCGCACCTCGTCCAGGAGCTGTTCGTGCCCACCATCGCGGCGGTCGTGGCGCTCGTAATCGGTGTGAGCGCGATCGGCGACGAGCGCGAGGACGGGACGATCTACTACCTCGTCGCCACGCCGCAGTCCCGGCTGGGGCTGATCGCGACCAAGATCGCGGCGGCCTGGACGGCGACGCTCGTCCTGCTCGTCCCGAGCCTCGTCATCTCGGCACTGCTCGCGCTCGAGGGCGAGGTGGATCCGTCCTCGATCCTGTGGCCGGCCGCGGGCGTCGCGCTCGCCACGCTGGCCTACTGCGGGGTCGCGGCCTGGCTCTCGCTGCGCACGCGCCGCCCGATCGTGATCGGCGTCCTCTACGTCCTGCTGTGGGAGGGCTCGATCGCCACGTTCGCCGCCTCGGCATCGAAGCTCTCGATCGCC
This sequence comes from Thermoleophilia bacterium, assembly GCA_025927685.1. GTDB lineage: Bacteria > Actinomycetota > Thermoleophilia > Gaiellales > JAICJC01 > JAICJC01. Next base: position 2,891 of record JAICKX010000166.1, read on the forward strand.
GCCTACGGCCGGGCGCTGGTCGCGGAGCGGCTGCCGGAGGCGGCCGCGCCGGTCGTCGGCCCGGCCCCGGCGGTCGTCATCCTGGCCGCGGTGGCGGCGATCACGTGCTGGCTGGGTGCGCGCGCGCTCGCGCGGGTCGAGCTCTGACCTGCCAGCCGGCGCCGAGGAGCGCCGTCGCGGCCAGCGTCGCCGCGACGAGGCTGACGGCGATCGTGAGCGACACGCCCTCGTCGAGCAAGCCACTGGCCAGGACGGCACCGCCGACGAGCGCGTAGATGCAGCCGATGAACGCGGCCGTCACCTCGCCGCGGTGCTCGGGCGGCGCGATCCGGTTCAGCTCGTCCTGGGCCTCCAGGAACGCGACGCCGTGCCCGGCGCCGACGGCGATGGCGCCGAGCAGGAGGACCGGGAGCGAGTGGAGCTCCGACGCGGCGGCCAGCGCGACGAGGCCGGCGGCGAGGAGCACGAGCCCGGCCGACTGGGCCGCGTGGGACTCGGCCCGGCGGCGGCGGTGCGCCACGATCTGGGAGACGCAGGAGGCACCCAACGCCACGGCCGAGATGCTGCCGAGGAGCGCCAGGTTCGAGGTGTCGAGCAGGTCGCTCGCGTAGGACGGGACGATCGAGAGGCACAGGGCCACGCTGGCCCACACGGTCGCCGCCGTCAGGCTGACGCGGGCGAAGTCGCGCCGGATCTCGGCCGGGACGCGCGGGCGCTGGATCCGCCACGGCTCGCGGTCGGCGCCGGCCGGCTCGGGCAGCGTCAGCATGAGCGCCGCGCCTGCGGCCGTCGCGGCGAGCACGACGAGATAGGAGAGCCGGAGGGGGTCGGGCGCCCATTCGGCGAGCGGGCCACACGTGAGTGGCCCGAGCGCGCTGCCGGCCGCCTGGGCGAGGCCCGCCAGGAGCGCCGGTCTTGTCGTCCCGCTCTCGGGCTCGAGCTCGACCAGCGCAGCGGTCGCCGCGCCGCTCACGATCCCGACGGCGAGGCCCTGGAAGGCGCGGGCGGCGAAGAGCCACGCCGTTCCCTGCGCGGCGGCGAAGAGGCCCAGCCCGACGACGCCGGCGGCCAGCCCCGCGATGATCACCGGCCGGCGCCCGAACCGGTCGGACAGGCGCCCGAACACGAGCAGCGTCGGCACGAGCGTGACGGCGTACATCGTGAAGATCGCCGTCAGCACGAAGCTCGAGAAGCCGTATCGGGTCGCATAGACGGCGTAGAGCGGCGCGGCCACGTTGGCTCCCGCCATCAGGATGAGCCACGTGCCCCAGACGGTCAGGAGCGGGCGCAGGTCGGACATTCCGTTGACCGCTACCGCATCGCCGCCCATCGGAAACATCCGGCAGCGCGCATGGGCCGCCGGGGTCATGTCTGGCCGGCCGACCTCGGCGATTACGAGGAAACCAGCCCACCGAGTTTCCACTAAACCCCGGGCGCTTCACCCGCGAGTTGGTCATCAGCACAGTCGAGCGCTCGATCGCCTCGCGCCGTCTTGGCCAGGCTCTTCACCCAGCGCCGCCGCAAGCCGAGGATCAGCCGCTCGGACAATGGCCCCGAGTTCGTAGCCACGCACCTGATCGCAAAGGCCGACTCACCTAGAACGGCATCGTCGGACGGCTCAACGGCCTCATCCGCCGCCACGTCCTGGACGCCGAAGACTCAACACGCTGCTCGAAGCCCGCGTCGTCCTCTCCAACTGGGCCAGGATACAATCACCAGCGACCGCACGACGCACTCGGAGGCACCTCTCCCGATCGGTATCGGAAGTAGTCATGGGAAACGTACACGCCAAGGTAACAACCACCCCGGCCTAACACAGCAACTGCACCAATTGCCGGGGGCCGGTCATGGGAGGTCTCAACGCCAGCACAGGAGTGACGTCCACACGTATGCACACGTTGATTGGGAGCTGCTAGATGAGCGAGCTGCGACTCATCGCGGGATGGAGTGTCCCGTACGAGCATTCGAAGTTCTCGAGGCTCTACTTCTCCTGGCCATTTGGCGTTGTGCTGCTTGGTGATAGCTACATCGAGGCGCGTGTCAGGGGTTTGCTAGGTCCCGTATTTCCTCGATGACGTGTCTCGCTCGATGACCAGATCGAGGTTCGCCGGACGACGTGGTTCGGCAGACGGAGGGGCGCGCAGAGCTTCGAGATCCGATCGGCGTCAGCCGTGGTCCCGTTGATCGTTGCATTCCCGTCGCGATCGGCGGCGCAGTTTGAGAGTGCCCTGGCGGAGCGCGGGATCACGCCGAGCGAATAATCCGGATGCCGGGCCGCCCGCACATTGGCCGCCAGTCGTTTGAGACGTGCGGGGCCCGCGGTCACGATTCACGCCCGTTAGTGTTGCGAGCCGTGCAGCGCCACCCCCGATACACGCGCGACCGCATCGCCCAGGTCGGCGACCGCATCGGGAGGCTGATCCGCGCCGACACCCGCGATCCCGACTCGCTCCGAGTCGCCGGCCCCGTCGACCGCATCCCGATCGAGGAGGCCGAGCGGCTCGAGTATCGCGATGCGGCGCTCGGCGAGCGGTTCGGGCCGCTGTGGGCGACCTACTGGTTCCGGGTCGCGGCGACCGTTCCGAAGGAGTGGGCCGGCGCGCGGGTCGACCTCGAGTGGGTGAGCCACAGCGAGGCGACGCTCTGGATCGCCGGCCGGCCGGTGCAGGGCCTGAACTCGAGCCCGGAGGGCGCGCGCATCGACGCGCCCGTCGCCAACCCCGCGACCGGCGGCGAGCGGCTCGACCTCCGCGTCGAACTCGCGTGCAACGGCAAGTTCGGGGAGCTGCCGCGGCCCTACCAGTCGCTCGAGCCGGTCGTGCTCGATCGTTGCGCGATCGCGCGGTTCGACCCGCGCGCGTGGGAGCTTCACCACGACTTCGACGTGCTGCGCCGGCTCGAGGCCGACGGGCGGAACGGGCTCGACGAGTCGTGGGCCGGGGAGCTCCAGTCAGAGCTCAACCGCTACTGCAACGTC
>JAICKX010000101.1 GCA_025927685.1 Thermoleophilia bacterium
CCGAGAGGATCGACGCCGATGCCCACGGTCACACCCTTCCTGTGGTTCGACACCGAGGCCCGGGACGCAGCCGAGTTCTACACCTCGATCTTCCCGAACTCCGGGATCACGAAGGTCACAACTCGTCCGGACCGCTCCGAGGACGCCGTGCTGACGGTGGAGTTCGAGCTCGACGGCACGCGGTTCATCGCCCTGAACGGCGGCCCCCAGTATTCGTTCACCGAAGCCTTCTCCCTGTCCATCGACTGCCGCACCCAGGACGAGGTCGACACCTACTGGGCAACCCTCACCGAGGGCGGCGAGGAGGGCCCCTGCGGCTGGCTCAAGGACCGCTACGGCCTCTCGTGGCAGGTCGTGCCCGAGGCGCTCCCGCGGCTCCTGGCCGACCCCGACCGCGAGAAGGCCGACCGCGTCTTCGCCGCGATGATGAAGATGAAGAAGATCGACGTCGCCGAGATCGAGCGCGCCGCCGAGGGTGTCGCCGCCTCGACCTAGCCGAGGAACTCCGACAGGGCGGCGGCGAGCTGGTCCGGCGCCTCCTCCGGGATGAAGTGGCCGCCGGGCACCGTCGCGGCGCTCACCTCACCCGCCCAGCGGCTCCACACCTCGCCCGCGTCCGCGAGCTGGGCCTCGGCGGCGCCGGTCAGCACGAGCACCGGGCAGTCGATCCGCCGGCCGGCACGCCGGTCGGCGTCGTCGTGGGCCCGGTCGAGCCAGAAGCTGGCCCGGTAGTCGGCGCACATCGAGGCGGCCGTCGCGTCGTCGAGGACAGCCGCGTATGCGGCGACGGCGTCGGGGCCGATCGCCTCGGGCCGCTCGGCCCAGGAGTCAAACGCGAACCGCAGGACGAGCTCCGCCGAGCCGGAGAGCAGCCGCTCCGGGAACGGCGCCGGCTGGGCGAACAGGAACCACGGCCAGTAGCCGAGCGAGACCCCGGCACCCATGCGCTCGAACTGGTCGACGGTCGGAACGACGTTCAGGACCGCCAGCCGCTCGACGCGGTCCGGCAGGTCGAGGGCCATCCGGTAGGCGACCCGAGCGCCGCGATCGTGTCCGACCACGGCGAAGCGCGGGTGCTCGAGCTGCCCCATGAGGTCGAACAGGTCACGTCCCATCTCGCGCTTCGAGTAGCCCTCGCCCCGTGGGCCGCCCGGCGGCGCGGACGTCTCGCCGTAGCCGCGGATGTCGGCGGCGACGACCAGGTGATGCTCCGCGAGCGCGGCCACGACGCCGCGCCAGCAGTAGTGCGTCTGCGGAAAACCGTGTAGGAGGAGCACGGGCGGCCCGCTCCCGGCGAGGGCGGTCAGGTACTCGGCCTCGCCGACCGCGACGCGCGTGTACTCCATCCCGGGGATCCGGGCGCCGGTCACCGCGCCGGCATGCCGGAGAGCCCGACGCCCCGGCGTGCCGCTAGCCGAGGTCGACGACGTGGGCGACTTCGCATCGATGGGGGTCGAACTCGATCAGCCCGGCGAATCGCCGAGCGAGCGCCTGGAACTCGGCCGAGCGCTGCATCGCGGCAAGGTGCTCGCCTGACTCCCACTGGAGGTAGTTGAAGACGCGGGTCCCGTCGGTGCTGCGGTGAATGCTTGCCGAGATGAATCCGGGGAACGTCGAGGCGACCTGCTCGACGATCTCGACGTTGATCTCGACCACTTCGTCCTGGTTCTCGGGCTGGCAGCGAAACGTGTTGATGAACGTCGCGTAGTCCGAATCGGGGCGAATCGTGGGCATCGCTCAGGCCGCCGGGTCGTCCCCCGCGCGGAAGCCACCCGCGTGCTCGCACGGAGAGTCGCGCCTTGGTGTCGCCATGCCTCCAACCTAGCAAATCGACGTGGGCCGCCCTGAGCGGCGCTCCTCACTCGCTTGGGCCGCGCATCATTCCGCCCTGCGGAAGCGCGTAGTAGACGGCCAGTACGGCGATGATCGCAAGCGATGCTGGCGCGCTGACCAGGGCGACTATGAGCGCAATCGCGTAGATCGGGGCGCCGATGGTGAAACGGCGCGTACGACGCGCGATGTCGGCGTCACTCAGGCCGCTTCCGAGCAGGCGCCTATCGCTTGACGCGTAGCGCCACAGCAGGCCGAACGCGATCCCCATCATGGTCATCGTGCCGGCGTAGACGAGGGCGGCCACCCGCTCGGCCACGCCCCCTTCACGCATGTACTCCGCCACGAGCCTCGTCGGCCACGGGATCAGGGCGACCCACAGGAGCAGGAAGAGGTTGAGGCCGACCAACGGCCGATCCACCGCACGCAGGTGGTCGATGACGGCGTGGTGGTTCATCCAGATGATCCCTATGACCAGAAAGCTGACGAGGTAGGCCACATACGCCGGCCACTGGTCCGCGAGTTCATGGGCCAGGCGATCGCCGGCGTTCGTCGGCACCCTGATCTCCAGCACAAGAAGCGTGATCGCGATTGCAAAGACGCCGTCACTGAACGCCTCGAGCCGGTTGGTTGCCATCAGCCGCTCCTCACCCCGCCCCACGGTCGATCGGGCCTGGTGGTCGCCGCCCGGGTTGCGAGGCCCGTACCCTAACGACACCCGCATGCGTAGGCCGGCGACCCCTGCATCTGCGCGGGTGTGGTCGGCCGCCTACACCGCCACGGCCTCGGGGTCCGCGAGGACGCCCAGCACCTCGAGCTGCGCCCGGTGAGCCCGGCCGGGTTGGACCGGGTCGAGGGCCGGGCCCCTGAGGGAAGGTCGCGGGCGCCGCGCTCGCGAAGGAGGCGGGCCGCGCGGCCCTGCGCCGGGCGGGCGCCGAGCCGCTGGAGCTCCTCGTGGGCGAGACGGAGCTCGTCCTCGCGGTCGCTCTCAGCCGGTAGGGGTCGGCGGGTGCGACCGCGACATCCTCGGCGATCCCGGCGCGGCGGCGCCCGCAGCCGCCCGAGCACGACAAGCGGGCTGATCATGCTCGCGATGGGCACGCCCAGCCGCTCGAGCACCGCGACGGCGGACGCCGCGGCGTCGTCCCAGCGGCCCTGGTCGAGGTCGGCGCGCGCCTTCCAGCCGGTCCCGCGCGTCAGCCGAGCGCGGCGTCGATCGCGTCTGTGAGCGACGTCTCGTCAGTTGGCGACTGGAGCGCGACCGTCTGGAGCGTCCCCCCGGTCGGGCCGACGAGCAGCGTCGGCGTGCCCGACACCTTGTCGGCGGTCGCCTGGGCGACGTACCGCTGAGCGGACGCGCCGATCGATGAGCCGCCGCTATCCGACACGAGCTTCGACACATCGACGCCGGGGATGCTCGACGCCGCGGCCCGGACCATGTCGTCGCTCAGCCAGCCGCTGTTCTCGCCGGCCTGGTTGGCGTAGAGGAGCTGCATGAGGTTGAACTCCCGCCCCTGTGCGCCGGCGGCGATCGCGGCGGCCTGGCCGCGCTGCGAGTCGGGGCCGATGAACGCCAGCACGCGGGCCTCGACCTTCAGCCTACCGGTCCTCACGTATCGCCTGATCACGTTGGGCATGATCTGCGTCTCGAACTGCTGGCAGTACGGACACTGGAGGTCGATGTACTCGACCATCGTGACCGGCGCCGCCGGCGAGCCGAGCACGTTTCCGGTCTGCGGGATGCCCTTCAGCAGGCGCTGGACGTCGGAGGCGCCGGGAAGCGCGGTGGCGGGCGGCGGCGAGGGGTCCGACGATCCGCCGGTGAGCTTCAGGGCCGCCATGAGGCCGACCGCGATCAGGCCGACGATCACCGCCGCGCCCGCGAGGACGCGCGGCGAGGCCTCGCGGCGCGCGACGGCCTGGGCCCCGCCCCGCGACGGCGGCGGGCCCGGCCGTCGCCGCTTCGGCTGCTTGCGGCTGCTCACTGTGCCGGATCGTAGCGGCGGCTTGCCGCCGGTTCTGTCTCATCGCCCTCATGCCCGGAGGGCTCGACGGCGGCGAACGCGAGGAACGCGAACGCGAGCACGAAGCCGGTGAGCGCCAGCACCGGGATCGTCACGTAGCCGAGCTCGTCGACCCACTTGACGGCGCACCCGCCCGGCGCCGAGATGAGGCAGGCGTTGGTCTGCTCCACGACGCCGTTCTCGACGAGGATGTGGTAGACCGAGATCCCGGCGCCGACGGCCGGCAGCGGCAGCAGGTAGCGGGCGGCGCGATGGTCGTTTGCGATCGCCGCGAGCAGCGTCGTGATCGACAGCGGATACATGCAGATCCGCTGGAACCAGCAGAGCTCGCAGGGCACGAAGCCGGCCACCTCCGAGAAGAAAAGGCTGCCCCCGGTCGCGACGGCCGTCACGCCGAACGCCAGCCAGAGCTCGTAGCCCCACACGGCCGACCGGATCGCATGAAGCGGGCCCGGCACGCCGCCGAGGCGGAGCGCCGCTGCGAGGACGAGGAGCGCTCCCAGCACCTGGCCTGCGACGCCGAGCACGCAGAGCGCCACGACCACGTCGTGGGTCATGCCGGCGCCTCCTCGGACGGCGCGACCGCCGGGACGGCCCGCCGCAGCGCGACCGCGGCCGCCGGGAACACCAGCGCCGACACGAGGCCGGCGCCGACGAGTGACGCCGCCTGCTCGCCGCTCATCTCGCCCTCCTCGACCGCGATCCTCGTCACCGCCACCACCAGTCCCCGACCAGCATCCCGGCCGCGAACCCGGCCGGCGCAAGGTCGAGGCGGAGGTTGTGGGCCGGCCAGAGCAGGACGAACAGGGTCAACGGCGCGAGCACGGCGACTGCTGCGAACGTCGTGAGCGCGATCGCCACGGGGAGCATGACGTCGATCAGCCCGGTCGGCGCGAGCGCGCCGGCGGCGAGCGCCGGCAGGGCGAGGGACACCGCCATCCCGGCCGCGGCCACGCGCAGCGGCCGGCCGCGAACAGCGGCCGAGACGATCGGCGCCGGGGCAACGGCGGCGGTGATGAGGACGAGCGACGTCGGGTCGGAGCGCACGACGCGAAAGCCTAGGGCCTCGATCTCACAGAACGCGGCCGCCGGCGTTAAGCGGGAGATGACGGCGCGCGACGAGGCGGCCGCCTATGTCGCCCGCCGGCGCGGGCGGCGCCGGAGGGTCGGGGACAGTCCCTGAACTTCCAGCGACACGGATTGGCGACGCTCGCGTGACAGCTCCCGGCCGGTCATCGCGACGGACTGCCACACCGGCGCAACGCCGGTGTCGCGCGGACCGTTCAGGGACTGTCCCCGGTCGCCCCCGGCCGTCAGCCGACCGCGATCCGCTCGTCGCGAGAGGAGAGCACGTAGCGCTCCAGCGCCACCGCCCGGTACATGCGATGCGGCGCGTCGGCCTCGACGTCGGAGCGGGCAAGCGGCCCCGCACCCGCCCGCTGCGAGATCCGCGAGTAGGTCGCCACCGCGTCATCGAGCGCCTCGTCGGGCACGAGGCCGGCGTCCGCAGCGATGTACACGCCGGCGCCGGTCCCCGGCGGCTGGCGCGAGTCGAAGATCGCGATCGCCACCCGCGGCCGCGCTGCGAGATTGCGTGAGTGCCGGGCCCCGGGCTTCGAGATCCACAGGAACTCGCGCGCGTCGGCCGACGCGAACCACACCGGCGAAGCCCACGGCGTGCCGTCCGGCCCGGCTGTCGCGATCGTCATGTACCGGCCGGCGGCGACGATCGCCTCGAACCGGGCCCACTCCGCTGCGCTCACTGGGTACTCCTCTCGTCTGGAGAGGAGGACGGCGCCGATGCCACGAACTCATCGGTTGCGCAAAGTCCTGAAAGTTCAGTATTATCTGAACTATATGGACGAGAAGCTGTGGCAGTTCGTGGACGCGACGGGTGCCCTGTGGTCGAAGTCGTACGGCCTTCCTCCCATGACCGGGCGCGTGTTCGCCTGGCTTCTGGTCTGCGACCCGCCGGAGCAGACCGCCGCCGAGCTGCAAGAGGCGCTGGGCGCCAGCAAGGGGGCGATCAACGGGGCGGTGCGCCTCCTCGCGAGCGGCAGCCTCGTCGATCGCCTGCGGATCCGGGGTGAGCGCGCCGACCGGTACCGCGTGCGCCCGAACGCGTGGGACGAGCAGGTGCGCGACCAGGGGATCGCTCAGGCTCGCGTCCTGATCGCCCAGGGGCTCGAGGCGCTTGCGGACGAGCCGCCCGCGCGCCGGGCCAGGCTGGAGGAGCTCGACGTCTTCTACGCGTGGTGGGAGTCGCGAGCGCCGCTGCTCATCGACGAGTGGGAGGACTACAAGCGAACCCTGAAGGGACACGAAGCACCATGACAGACGCAATCGAGGCCCACGGCCTCCGGAAGACCTACGGCGACGTGGTCGCCCTCGACGGGCTCGACGTGCGGGTCGAGGCGGGCACGGTGTTCGGGCTCCTCGGCCCCAACGGCGCGGGGAAGACCACGCTCGTCCGCATCCTGGCGACGCTGCTTCAGCCCACCGGCGGCCGGGCGGCCGTGCTCGGCCACGACGTGGTCGCCGAGCCGCTGGCCGTTCGCCGTACGATCGGCATGGCCGGGCAGCTGGCCGCCGACGACGGCGAGCGGACGGGCCGCGCGAACGTCGAGATGGTGGCGCGCCGGTACCGCCTCCCGAAGCACGAGGCCCGCCGGCGGGCGGGCGACGTGCTCGACCGGTTCGGGCTGGCCGGCGTCGCCGACCGGCGCGTGCACACCTACTCCGGCGGCATGCGCCGCCGGCTCGACCTCGCCGCCGGCCTCATCGGACAGCCGCCGGTGGTGCTGCTCGACGAGCCGTCCACCGGCCTCGATCCGCGCTCCCGCCAGGAGCTGTGGACGATCATCGACGAGCTGCGACGGGAGGGCACGACCGTGCTACTGACGACCCAGTACCTGGACGAGGCCGACCGGCTGGCGCAGCGGATCGGGGTCGTCGACCACGGGCGGATCGCCGCCCAGGGCACGCCGGCCGAGCTCAAGGCAACGGTGGGCGGAAGCGTGCTGCGCGTGCGGGTCGCCGACCGGGCGGCCGTGGACGACGCGGCGCGGAGGCTCGCCGACCTCGCCACCGGCGACGAGGCCCGCGTCGACCGGGTCGCCGGCGAGATCCGGCTGGCCGTCGCCGATCCGGCCGCCTCGACCGAGGCCGTCCGCCGGCTCGACGCCGGGCACGTGCCCATCGCCGCCGTCGAGCTCCAGCAACCCAGCCTCGACGACGTCTTCCTGACCCTGACGGGACGGCCGGCCGAGGCCGGTCCCGCGAACGACTCGCCTGCCGAGGAGGCAGCATGACCTCGACACCCCTCACACCACGTCGCCGGCTCACGGCGGCGGAGACGCTGTCCGACACCCGCGTCATCGCCGGGCGACAGCTGCGCAAGGTGCTGCGCCGGCCGATGTACGTCGTCTACCTGTTCGTGCAGCCCGTGATCCTCGTGCTGCTCTTCCGGTACGTCTTCGGCGGAGCGATCGCCACGGGTAGCGTGAGCTACGTCGACTACCTGATGCCCGGCATCATCGCGATGACCGCGGTCTTCGGCGCGCTCACCACCGGCCTCGGCATCACCGAGGACCTGGCCGCCGGCGTCATCGACCGCTTCCGATCGCTCCCGATCGCCCACCCGGCGCTGCTGATCGGACGGACGGCGGCCGACCTGGCCACGAACGTCGTCAGCATGGTCGTGATGCTCGCGATCGGCTTCGCGGTCGGGTTCCGGCCGACCGAGCCGGTCTGGGACATCGTGCTGGCGCTCGGCCTCATCCTGGCGTTCGCGTACGTCTTCTCGTGGATCAGCGCGTTCGTCGGCATCTCGGTGCGAAACCCGGAGACGGCCCAGTCGGTCGGGTTCATCTGGGTGTTCCCGCTCGTCTTCGCGTCGTCGGCGTTCGTGCCCACCGACGGCATGCCGGCCGCGGTGCGTGCCTTCGCCGACGTGAACCCCGTGACGCTGGTGGTGGACGCCGCCCGGGCGCTCACGATCGGCCAGGGCGACGCGCTGAGCCCGGCCCTCGGAACGCTGGCATGGCTGGCCGCGCTCCTCGTCGTGTTCGTGCCGCTGTCGGTGCGGGCGCTGCGGCGAGCATGACCCGCGGTGCGGACCGAGCGCGGCCGCGCTAGCCCGGAAGCTCGCGGTTCGACCAGTACGGGCGCCAGAACGGGAACTCGTCGGCCAGCCACCGCTGGAGGCCGGCATGGAGCTTCTCGTAGTACCCGCGCTCGTAGCCGTCCGGCGTCACCCAGAAGCTCACGTCCACGTCGTAGCCCATGAGCTCGGGCGTGAGCTGGGTGCGCCGGCCCATGGGATAGAGGTAGGCGCAGCCCAGGTACCCGTCCGGGCCGTAGACCGCGTAGGTGAACGAGGTCCCGTCCCGGAACTCGAGCTCGTGCCAGACGGCGTCGACGAAGTTGTATTCCTCGGTGACCGGCTCCTCCGGCCATCCCCCGCCCCCGCCGCGAGTGCGGCGGATCAGCTCGAGGCTGGCGTTGATGCCGCGCACGTCGTCGGCGAGATCGGCCCGCGTGAGGGCCCTGGCCTCGATGTCGTCATGGGTGAGCCGCGCCGGCGCCGCGAAGCCGGCGGGGGTGACGAGCTTCTTGATCAGGTTCGCGTACTCCACGGCGATCACCGGCCCTTGACGCCGTAGTCGACGAACGTGGCGAGCGGCGACTGGCGCACGCCCAGGTGCACCAGCTCCACCTGCTGCGCGAAGCCGTCGAAGAGCCGTTTCCCGCCGCCGAGGATGACCGGGGCGATGACGATCGAGAGCTCGTCGACGAGGCCCGCGGCGAGCGCCTGGCGGATCACGTCGGCGCCGCCCATGACGCTCACGTCCTTGTCGCCGGCCGCGGCGACGGCGCGCTCGATCGCCTCGGTGACACCCGAGACGAACGTGAAGCCGGCGTCCTCCGGCTCGTCGCCGGGCCGGTGGGTGACGATGAACACCGGCCCGTCCCACGGGCTCGTGCCGCCCCAGCGGCCCGCGGCCTCGTACGTCCACCGCCCGCTGACGACCGCGCCCAGGCGAGCGCGCGCCGCCTCGAGCCACGCGGCGTCCTCGCCGGCGGCCTCGCCGCGAGGTCCCTCGGCGTAGCTCCACGGCCCGCCGAACACCCAGTAGTGCAGGCGCTCTCCGCCCTCGCCGAGGCCCTTCCCGGGGCCGTCGTCCGGGCCCGCGATGTACCCGTCGACCGAGGTCGTGATGGCTGCGACCACCTTCGTCATCGGACACCCCTCTCTCCGTTCGCCGAACGTCTCACGCGAGTGAAGACCGGCCGGGCGGCCAGGACTCATCGAGGATACTCAGCCCCCGATGCGTGGGACGCGCCTGGATGCGCTCGTCGTCGGCGCCGGCTTCAGCGGGCTCTACGCGCTTCACCGGCTGCGCGCGGTCGGCCTCGCGGCCCGGCTCGTCGAGCGCGGCGGCGGCGTCGGCGGCACCTGGTACTGGAACCGCTACCCGGGCGCCCGCTGCGACATCGAGAGCGTCGACTACCAGTTCTCGTTCTCGCCGGAGCTCCTGGCCGAGTGGCAGTGGACGGAGCGCTACGCCGCCCAGCCGGAGATCCTGGCCTACCTGGAGTTCGCGGCCGACCGCCTCGACCTGTATCGCGACATCGAGCTCTCGACCTCGGTGACGTCGGCCCGCTACGACGAGGAGCGCGGCCGCTGGCAGGTCACGACGGATCGCGGCGATCACGACGCACGCTTCCTCGTTCTCGCGGTCGGGAACCTGTCGACGCCCAAGCCGCCGCCCTTCCCCGGTCTCGAGCGCTTCGCGGGCGAGTGGTACGTGACCGCGCGCTGGCCGGAGGAGCCGGTCGACCTGCGCGGGAAGCGGGTGGGCGTGATCGGCACCGGCTCGACCGGGATCCAGGTCATCACCGTCACCGCCGCGGTGGCGGACGAGTTGTGGGTGTTCCAGCGGACGCCGAACTACAGCATGCCGGCCCACAACGGCCCGCTCGACCCGGAGCTCCAGCGCGAGGTCAAGCGCACCTTCGCGTCGCGCCGGCACATGGCCGAGCGGGCCGAGGCCGGCGTCCCCTTCCCAGCGCCCGAGAAGGCGGCCCGCGATGTCGGCGAGGAGGAGCGGCGGCGGATGTACGAGGAGGGCTGGGCGCGGGGCGGCATCAACTCGCTCTCCTACGCCTTCACCGACTTCCACAGCGACGAGTTCGCAAACGCCACCGGCGCCGAGTTCACGCGCGAGAAGATCCGCGGCATCGTGCGCGACGCCGACGTGGCCGAGCTGCTCTCGCCGGCGCATCACATCGGGACGAAGCGGACGTGCGTCGACACGGGCTACTACGAGGTCTACAACCGCCCGAACGTGCACCTGGTGGACATCCGCTCGGCGCCGATCGAGGAGATCACGCCGCGCGGGATCAGGACGGCGGCGGCCGAGCACGAGCTCGACGTGATCGTCTTCGCGATCGGATTCGACGCCATGACGGGCCCGTTCCTCGACATCGACCTCCGCGGGCGCGGCGGCGTCATGCTGCGCGAGCGGTGGGCGGACGGCCCGCGCACGTACCTCGGCCTCACCGTCGCCGCCTTCCCGAACCTGTTCCTGGTGACGGGGCCGGGTAGCCCGGGCGTGCTCAGCAACATGGTCGTCTCGATCGAGCAGCACGTCGACTGGCTGGCGGACTGCATCGCCAGCATGCGCGCCGGCGGGCTGGAGGTGATCGAGGCCACCCCGGAGGCCGAGGAGGAGTGGGTCGCGCATGTCGCTGAGCTCGCCGGCGCGACCCTCTACCCGCAGGCCGGTTCGTGGTACGTGGGCGCGAACGTGCCCGGGAAACCGCGTGTCTTCATGCCGTACGTCGGCGGCTGCGGCCGCTACCGGGCCGAGTGCGACGAGGTGGCCCGCGCCGGCTACCGCGGCTTCTTGCTGTCCCGTGCACGACAGTTCACCTCCGGCTGAACTGTGCCTGCGCTAGCCTCCGCGGCATGACCGGAGAGGCGGACATCGCGGCCGTCGGGGCCCTGATCGGCGACCGCGCCCGCGCCGCGATGCTGAACGCGCTGATGGGCGGCGAGGCGGTGTCGGCGGGCGAGCTGGCCCGAGTCGGCGGGGTCTCGCCCTCGGGGGCGACCGCCCACCTGCGCCGGTTGCGCGAGGGCGGGCTCGTGGTCGACCAGGCCGCGGGACGCCAGCGCGTGTTCCGGCTCGCGGGCCCGGAGCTGGCCGAGGCGCTCGAGGCGCTGGCCCTCGTCGCGCCGCCGCTCCCGGTTCGCGGCCTGCGCGAGGCCAGGGCGCAGGGTGCGCTGAAGCGGGCCCGGACCTGTTACGACCACCTGGCCGGCGAGCTCGGCGTCGCCGTGACCGAGGCGCTCGTGGAGCGCGAGATCCTGGCTCGCGACGACGGCGACTTCGCCGTGACGCAGGCGGGCGGTGTCTGGCTCGAGGAGCTGGGGCTCGACCTGGACGCGCTGCGGCGGGTGCGGCGGAGCTTCGGTCGTTTCTGCATCGACTGGACCGAGCGGCGCCCGCACGTGGCCGGCTCGCTCGGCGCCGGGATCGCCACGGCGTTCTTCGCCAGCGGCTGGGTGCGGCGCCGGCCCGGCGGGCGGGCGATCGCGGTCACGCCGGCCGGCGCCGCGTGGCTCGAGCGCACGCTCGGCATCGCAGTCGCCGATCGCTAGGCGGCCGGGCTCTGAGCGCGGGCTCGACCCGGCGGCGAGGCGAGGCCAAGCTGGAACAGCACGCCGAGCCGGTCGGGCACGCCCCAGTGCTCGACGATGCGGCCGTCCTGGACGCGCAGCGCGTCGAAGACGGCCGTCTGCATCGGCCGTCCGGTGGGCGGATGGCCCATGAACGGCCCCTCGTTCGTGCCCGTCCCGGTCATCCGCAGCCACACCGTGTCCCCGCGGACCGCCAGGTCGTCGATCGCGAGGTGGAAGTCGGGGAAGGCGCGCCGGAGCGACGCGATCACGGCCTTCACGCCCTCCGGGCCGGAGGCGTGGTCGGGGCCGAAGTCCTGGTGCTCGACCATGTCCGGCGCGACCAGGGCGTCGGCGACGTCGAGCTCTCCGCGGTTGAA
>JAICKX010000106.1 GCA_025927685.1 Thermoleophilia bacterium
CGCGAGTTCGTCCGCATGTCGCTGGGCGGCGTCCGCGACGAGGCCGAGATCCGCGGCCACCGGCGCACGTACATCGGCGCCCTGCCGGGACGGCTGGTGCGCGCGCTCCGTGACGCGGGCACGATGAACCCGGTGATCATGCTCGACGAGGTCGACAAGGTCGGCGCCGACTGGCGCGGCGACCCGTCGTCGGCCCTGCTCGAGGTGCTCGACCCGGCCCAGAACCACTCGTTCCGCGACCACTACCTGGACGTCGAGCTCGACCTGTCGAACGTCCTCTTCATCGCGACCGCGAACGTCGCCGAGACGATCCCCGGCCCGCTGCTCGACCGGATGGAGGTCATCCGCTTCGACGGCTACACGACCGAGGAGAAGGTCGCGATCGCGCGTGGCTACCTGTGGCCGCGGCAGGTGGAGCGAAACGGCCTTCGGCCCGACGAGGTCGAGGTGTCGGACGACACCCTGCGGCTGGTCATCCCGGAGTACACGCGCGAGGCGGGCGTCCGCCAGCTGGAGCGCGAGCTCGGCACGGTGCTGCGAAAGACCGCGACGGAGATCGCCTCTGGGAAGGCGGAGGCACCCGTCGCAATCGACATCGACCGTGCGCGCGCGGCGCTCGGCCGGCAGAGGTACTTCCAGGAGTCGGCGGTCCGCACCGCCGTCCCGGGGGTCTCGACCGGCCTCGCCGTCACCGGCACCGGCGGCGACGTCCTCTTCATCGAGGCCACGTCGATGCCGGGGACGCAGGAGCTGCTCCTGACGGGCCAGCTGGGCGACGTGATGAAGGAGTCGGCCCGGATCGCGCTCTCATACGTGCGGTCGCACGCCGGCGAGCTGGGGGTCGACCCCGCCGTCTTCGAGGGCATGGAGTTCCACGTCCACGTTCCGGCCGGCGCGATCCCGAAGGACGGGCCGTCGGCGGGCATCGCGATGACGACGGCGATCGCGTCGCTCCTCACGGGGCGGCCCGTGAAGCACACCGTCGGGATGACCGGCGAGGTCACGCTCCAGGGCAGGGTGCTTCCGATCGGCGGGCTGAAGCAGAAGGTGCTGGCCGCCCACGCGGCCGGGCTCACGGACGTCATCCTGCCGGAGCGAAACCGTGGGGATCTCGACGAGGTTCCCGACGACGTCCGCGAGGCGATGTCGTTCCACCCGGTCATGTCGATCGACGAGGTGCTGAAGCTGGCCCTCGAGCCCGGCCCGGTGAAGGCCGTCGCCTGATCCCGGGATCGACGAAGTCGAGGTAGTCCTTCTGGCCGCCGAAGAGGCTCAGCAGCCTCTCGGCGGCCAGAAACGCTGGCCGGCGCACGTGCCCGAGCGTGGCGCGGTGGCTCGACCACGGCCAGTCGCCGGGACGGCGGCAGAGGCCGGCGCGGACCGGGTTCTGCACGATGTAGCGCGCGACGTACCGGATGAGGTCGTCGTCCTCGAGCACCGACGCGCCGTACCGGCGGTGAAAGAGGTGTCCTTCACGTTCGTGACGGCGGTTGAAGCGCTGGGCGTACACGCTTTGAAGGTGCTGCATTCCCCGGGCGAGGTCAGGGCTCGGTGTGGTTACGAGCAGGTGGAAGTGGTTCCCCATGAGGCAGTACGCCAGGCACCCCCAGGAGCAGTGGTCCACAGCTTGGCCAAGCTCGGCCAGGAATCGGACTCGGTCACGCGTGTCCGTGAAGATTGGCAGTCGCGCGACTCCGCGGTTGAAGACGTGGTACACACCGTCGGCGACGAGCGGGCGGGGAGGTCTGGGCATTCGTCCACGGTACGTCGGCCGGCCGTCACAAATCACCGCGGACCGCAACACGAGCGTTCCGATCGAGTCACCGCATCGCGAGGGGGTCAGACCCCATACCCTGCGTGTGTGGATGTCGATGCGTATCTGGCGCGGATCGGCTATACGGGGCCGCGGGAACCGAGCGAGCGAACGCTCGCGGAGCTGCACCGCGCGCATATGCTGGCCGTGCCGTTCGAGAACCTCGACATCCACCTCGGCGTCGAGAACGTCCTCGACCCGGAGCACATCTTCGACAAGATCGTCACGCGCCGCAGGGGCGGGTGGTGCTACGAGCTGAACGGGCTCTTCGCGCTCCTGCTCGAGGCGCTCGGATTCGACGTGACGCGCTACTCCGCAGCCGTCCTCGTGAGCGAGCCGCCGTCGCGTGACTTCGCCCATCTGACCCTGCGCGTCGACCTCGCCCGCCCCTGGCTGGCCGATGTCGGCTTCGGCGCGAGCTTCACGCGGCCGCTCCGGCTCGACGACGACGGAGACCAGGAGCGCGACGGCATGCGCTACCGGCTCTCCCGCGCCGCCGACGGCCGCACGGTGCTCCACGAGGACGGCGTGCCGCAATACGCTTTCGCCCTCGAGCCGCGCAGGACGGAGCAGTTCGCCGCGATGTGCCGTCGTCAGCAGACCGAGCCCGGCTCCCACTTCCTCCGCGCGCCCATGTGCACGCTCGCCACCGGGGACGGCCGCGAGACCCTCTCCGGCATGCGCCTCATCACCACGACCCCCGCCGGCCGCACCGAGCGGGACCTGGGGGACGAGGACGAACGGGCCGCCGTCCTGCGGGACGTCTTCGGGGTCGATCTCGGAGTCGCGCGAATTCGTGCCCTCTAGCACGAGCCCCGAACAGCCGATGACTCCGGGAGATGTCCGATCCGCGCCCCGAGCACGGCAGCGACACGGTCGACGTCCTCCGGCGCGTCGCCGGCGCCGCCGCGGTCCACATCTACGAGATGGAGTGGCTCGCGGACGGCAGCTACGTCTGCAACGAGTTCATCGGCGAGGGCGTGACGAGCCTGGTCGGCCCGATCCCGCCGGAGCTGGACGAGGAACAGGCATGGGAGGCGGCCGTCCATCCCGAGGATCGCGCGTCCTATGACGACTTCTGTGAGGCGCTCCAGGGCGGTGAGCCCCGCGAGCTCGAGTACCGCCTGATCGGCTTCGACGGCGTGACACGCTGGGTGTGGGAGCGGGCCCGCCCGCGCGTGGAGGACGGGCGGCGGCTCGTGGACGGGATCGCGGCCGACGTCACCGACCGGCGCCGCTCCGCCGACGAGCTGGCCGCGGCCCAGGCCAGGCTCGCCCACCTCGCCTATCACGACGCGCTGACCGATCTCCCGAACCGCCTCCTCTTCCAGGAGCACCTCGAGCAGGCCCTGGCCCGCGCCCAGCGCGGCGGCCTGGCGGTGGCCGTCCTTTTCGTCGACCTCGACGACTTCAAGCTCGTGAACGACAGCCACGGCCACACGACCGGCGACGAGCTCCTGCGCGTCGTCGCGGCCCGGCTGCGCGAGGCGGTGCGCGCCACCGACGTCGTCGCCAGGCTCGGCGGCGACGAGTTCCTCGTGCTCGTGGCCGACATCGACGCGGCGCCGGCCGCCGACGCCGCCGAGCGCGTCGCCGAGAACATCCGCGCCGCCCTCCGCGCGCCGGTGATCCTCCCGCCGGGCGAGCTCTACACCCACGCCAGCATCGGCGCCGCCCTCTACCCGGCCGACGCCGGCAGCGCCGAGGAGCTGCTCTCGAAGGCCGACATCGCCATGTACCGCGCCAAGCAGTCCGAGCGGGTGGCGCTGCGGCCGGCCGTCGCCTCGAGCATCGACGCCGCCGGCCAACTCGCCACCGTCGCCCGTCTTCGCCACGCCCTCGACCGGCGCGAGCTCGTGCTCCACTACCAGCCGCTCGTCGCGCTCGACGAGGGCCGGATGGTCGGCGTCGAGGCCCTGATCCGCTGGAACGACGGCGCCCGCGGCCTCGTCGGGCCCGACACCTTCGTTCCCCTTGCCGAGCGCGCCGGCCTGATCGGGCCGATCTCGGAGTGGGTCGTCGACGCCGCCTGCGCCCAGGTCGCCGCCTGGCGCACCGCCGGCATCGATCTCTACGCCTCGGTCAACATGCCCGCGCTCATGTGGCGCCCGGCCGAGATCCAGCGCCTGCTCGCGGCCGTCCGCAGGTCCGGCGTCCCCTCCGACCGGGTCATGATCGAGATCACGGAGTCGGCCGCCATCGAGCGCCCGGCGTGCCTGGAGCCGATCATGGCCGACCTGCACCGCCTCGGCGTGCGCGTGGCGATCGACGACTTCGGCACGGGCCACTCGTCGCTCGAACGGCTCTCGCAGATGCGCGTGACGACGCTCAAGATCGACCGCTCGTTCGTGGCCGCGGTGCCCGGTGACCGGCGCGTGTCGCTGCTCGTCGCCACGATCGTCCAGCTGGCCCGGAACCTCGGCCTCGAGCCGCTCGCGGAGGGCGTCGAGACGGAGGCCCAGCGGCGCTTCCTCGTCGAGCATGGCTGCATGCTCGGCCAGGGCTACTACTTCAGCCGCGCCGTGCCCGCCGACCAGATCGCGGCCATGCACGGCCGCACCGTGCCCCGCGCGGCCTGACGTCTACGTCTGAACGGAGCGCCGGAAGGCCTGCACGGCGAGCGGGAGCGTGAGCGCGCCGACGGCGGCGCCGGCCAGGAACCCCCGGCCGATCGTCTCCCAGTGCCAGCCCTGGAGCATGAGCGTCCGCATCGCGTCCACGAGATAGCTGACCGGGTTCACCTCGTTCACCGCCTGGAGCCACGACGGCAGGAGCTCGTGCGGAACGAACGCCGTCGATCCGAAGTAGAGCGGGAAGATGAGGACGTTCGAGGCGCCCGTGATCTCCGCGTTCTTCGTCCGCAGCGCCACGTTCAGCGAGATCCCCGACCACATCGCGCCGAAGAACCCCCCGAGCAGCATCATCACCAGGAGCCCGACGACGCCGGTCGCGAGCTTCGCGCCCAGGGCGAGCGCGACGATCGACACGACGACCACGTGGACCGAGAGCCGCACGGCGTCGGTCGCGAGCAGCCCGGCATCAGGTGCAGGTGCTCGCGGCCGGTCGAGTAGCGGGCGAGGCCCGCCTCCTGGAGTGCGAACCCGATCGCCCGCCGCACCGCCGCGGGGTCGCGGGCAACGTCGTGCCCGGCGACCGTGGCCGTGCCGGAGCTGGGCGCAAGCAGCGTCCCCAGCATGCGCATCGTCGTGGTCTTCCCGGCGCCGTTCGGCCCGAGGAGGCCGAAGACCTCGCCCTCGGCGATCTGGAACGTGACACCGCGGACCGCCTCGACCCCGCCCGGGAATGTCTTCTGGAGCTCACGGCATTCCAGTATCGGCACGCGCGGCAGAGTAACGTCCACGTCACACCGACGAGGAAGGTTCTGGCGCATGCGTGGAGGCATCGATCTGGGCGGCACGAAGATCCAGGCGGTCGTCGTCGACCGCCGGTCGAAGGTGCTCGGCGAGCACCGCATGCCGACCCCGAAGGACGCCGGCCCCGAGGGGGTCGTGTGGGCCCTGGCGGAGGCAATCAGGACCGCCGCCGAGGCCGCGGGCGTCGAGCCGGGCGCCCTGGACGGCGTGGGCGTGGGCTCGCCGGGGACGGTCGACGCCGACGCCGGCACCGTCGCGAACGCCCGGAACGTCGTCCCCACGTGGGAGGCGCCGGTGCCGGTGGGCACGGGTCTCGCCGAGGAGCTGGGGACGGCGGTGCACCTCGGCCACGACGTCCGCGTCGGCACGATGGCCGAGTTCCGGCTCGGCGCCGGGAAGCCGTACAGGTCGCTGCTGGGCGTCTTCTGGGGCACCGGCGTCGGCGGCGGGCTCGTGCTGGACGGGAAGTCGTGGACCGGGCGTCACGCGGCCGGCGAGATCGGCCACATGGTCATCAGGCGCGGCGGCGCGAGGTGCCCGTGCGGCCGCAAGGGGTGCATGGAGGCCTACGCCGGCCGGGCGGCGATGGAGCACGAGGCGCGTCGGCGCCACAAGGACGGCCACAAGACCAAGCTCTTCGAGATCATGAAGGACCGCGACCGCACCACGCTCACGAGCGGCGTCTGGGCCCGCGCCCTCGACCGCGGCGACGACATGGCCAAGGATCTGATCGAGCGGGCGATCGAGGCGCTCGGCGCCGGCGTCGCGTCCGCCTGCAACCTGCTCGACGTCGAGGCCGTGGTCATCGGCGGTGGGCTCGGGACGCGCCTCGGCGACGAGTACGCGAAGAGGATCGAGAAGGCGATGCTGCCGCATCTCTTCGTCGACGACAACCCGCCGGCCGTCCACGTCGCCGCGCTCGGCGACCTGGGGGGCGCGATCGGGGCGTCGCTCCTCGTGCCCGCGGTCAGGCCGGCGGGCAGTGGCGCTCGAGGAAGGTGACGACCCGCTCCAGCCGGTCGACGCGCCGGTCGGGCCGGGCCGTCGCCATCATGACGTGGTGCTCCTCCGGATAGAGGATCATCTCCACGTCGTGGCCCCGCTCGCGCAACGCGACGAAGAGCTGCCAGTTGTCGTCGATCGGGCAGATGCGGTCGGCCTCTCCCTGGAGCATGAGCATCGGCGCGGTGATGCGGTGGGCCATCCGCAGCGGTGAGGCCTGCCACAGCCCGTCGTAGTGCGTTGCGACCGGGCCGTAGCCGATGTCGCGGTCGTACGAGGCCCCGAAGCACGAGACGGCGTGAGCAGTCGTCATCGAGGCGACGCCGTTCTCGGAGACAACGGCGCAGAAGCGCTTCGGCTCGGCGCCCGCCAGCCAATTGGCGGCCCAGCCGCCGTACGACAGCCCCATGACCGCGATCCGGGCCGGGTCGGCAAGGCGGCGGCGGACCGCCCACTTGACGGCGGTCACGAGGTCGTCGGCGTCCGGCCCGCCCCAGGCGCCCTGGATCGCCTCGATCCACGCCCGGCCGTAGCCGCACGAGCCGCGGATGTTGGGCGCCAGCACCCGGTAGCCGCGTGACACGAGCACCCACGTGTCGAGCTCCGGCGTCGGGGCGTGCGAGCCGTACGGCCCGCCGTGAGGCGCGAGCACCATCGCCGTCCGCTCGCCGGCCCCGGGGGGCTCGAAGAGGAAGGCGGGGACGCCGCCGGCGTCGACCTCCCGCACGACCGGCGCGGGGTTGCGGCGAAGCCACGAGCCGCCGTGGGTCGTGAGCGGCCGCAGGCGGCCGTCCTCGAGCGCGCACACCTCCGGCGGGGTCTGGTCGCCCGTCGCGGTGACGACGATCCGGCCGCCGCCGGTCGAGAGCGCCGAGATGGTGGTGTCGCCCCGCGAGATCTGCGCCGGGTCGCCGCCCGCCGTAGAGCGCCACACCTCGTCGCGGCCGCGGCGGTTCATCACCGCCAGGAGGTCGTCGCCGTCCCACACCGGGAGCGGGTCGGACGCCACGATCCAGTCGTGCAGGTCGGAGGCCCAGCCGACCGTGGTGGGGATGTCCAGGTGGGCCGTCAGGCTGCACACCGCCGATCCGTCGCGCACCCACAGCGTCGGCTCGGCGTAGTCCGGCGCGCGGAGGATGTCGGTGCCCACGAACCCCAGCCGGCGCCCGTCGGGCGACCAGACCGGCTGCTCGGCGAAGCCCGGAAGGGCGACGAGCTCCTTCGGCTTCCCGCCCCGGGCCGCGACCTCGTAGATCCGCGGCTTCGGGTGCAGATCGGCGTCGGCCTCGAGGTTCGACGTGAACGCGAGTCGCTTTCCGGACGGGTGCCACGCGGGATGCGAGACGTCGAAGTCGCCCGTCGTCAATTGGCGCGGGCGCGCGCCCGCCCGGGCGGGGACGAGGAACAGATGCTCGCGCCGGTCGCGCGTCCCGCTGTCGTCCTGCCAGTCGGTCGTGCGGATGACACGGGCGACGTGCTTCTTCGGGTCGCCGGTCCAGAACCGCACCTCCTCCCCGGGCGAGACGAACGCGATCGTGCGCCCGTCCGGCGACCAGCGCGGCGCGCCGACGGCACCGTGGGGCGCCCTGCAGACCCGCTGGGCCTCGCCGCCGTCGGGGTCGATCAGGAAGAGCTCGGCATCGGCATCGTCGTCCTTCCCGGCGCCCGCGCGGTCGGAGAGGAACGCGATCCTGCGCCCGTCCGGCGACCAGGCCGGGGCCGAGTCGCTCCAGCGCCCGTGCGTGAGCTGCCGCGGCCGGCCGCCGCGGTACGGCACGAGCCACAGGTTCACCTGGTAGCGGTCGCCGGCGACGGTGCGGCGGGTGTAGACGACGCGATCGCCGTCGGGGGAGACCGCCGACGCGCCGATCACGACCTGGCGGCGGACGACGTCGGGTCCGAGGGCGGGCACGAGCGCGGACAATACCTGGGCGCCGGTACCCTACGAGCATGGAACAGATCATCACCGTCACCGATGCCGCCATCGAGAAGGCCGTCATGGTGCGCTCGCGCGAGGACGATCCGGCGCGGCACGCGCTGTGGGTCGAGGTGACCGGCTCGGGATTCGCGCAGTCCTACGACCTCTACCTCCAGCCGCTCGACGAGGCACCGCCCGACGCCTGCATCCAGGACCACGGCCGCATCTCGGTCGTCATCCCGGCCGGCAGCGTCGAGGCGCTCCGGGGGGCGACGCTCGACCGCCAGGGCGATCTGCTGATGGGCGGCCTCGTCCTGCACACGCCCAACCGGGCGAGCCCCGATCTCGGGCCGCCGCCCGACGGGCTCGAAGGCTCTGCCGAGGAGCGCGTCCGGCGCGTCCTCGACGAGCAGATCAACCCGGCCATCGCGGCTCACGGCGGCATCGCCCAGCTTGAGCGGGTGGAGGACGGTGTGGTCTACCTGCGCTTCGGCGGCGGCTGCGCCGGGTGCGGCATGGTGTCCGTCACGCTGACCCAGGGCATCGAGGCGGCGATCCTCGAGCTGGTGCCGGACGTCCGCCAGGTCGTGGACGTCACCGACCACGCGTCGGGCGCGAATCCCTACTACGCCCCCACCACAACCGCGTAGGACCGAACCCCCCGTCCGGGGCAAGGCGGCGGGGCCGGTCGTCGCTAGGCTGGCCTTGAGGGGTTGTTCGATCACGGGGGTCGTGGGATGAGCATTGCAGTCGCCGCTCCGAACGGCACGCTGCGCACGGGACAGGCGGCGCGCGGGGAGTTCCGCTGCGCTGATTGCGGGTACGGGGTGACGATCCGGCGCACGCTCCCGGCCTGCCCGATGTGCCGCGGCGAGGACTGGGAAGCGTGGCCGACGGCTCGCGCGTCCGCGCCGCCGCTTGGCCTGTCCGTCCGGTAGCGCCCGCCCGCTCAAGACCGGGGCCGGACCCGCCGATGGGGTGGGAGAGGTGGCCACCCCCAGCCGTCAGCATGCCCTGTACGAGCTCGCCCGCGACCTGGCGGCGACGCTCGAGACCGGCGAGGTCGCACGCCGGTTCGCGGCGCATGCGCCCCGGTTGACCGGGGGCGAGGCCCGGATCTGGCTCCTCGCCGAGGGGCCGCGCCGGCTCGTCGCGCCGGGTGACTCGCACGAGCGCCCGCTCGACGAGGACACGCCCGAGCTGGCGGTCATCACGTCGCAGCGGCCGCTCCGCACCGCCTCGCTCTTCATCCTGCCGCTGACCGCCGGTGAGCGCGCGATCGGAGTCATCGAGGTCGACGGCGCATCGACCGCCCAGCTGGCGTCGGGCGGCATGCAGTTCTGGCGGACGCTGGGCGAGACCGTGGGGGCGGCGGTCGAGAAGGCCCGCACGCACGAGCGGCTCGTCGCGGACGAGAACCGCTTCCGCTCGCTGGTCGAGCAGATCCCGGTCGTGACCTACATCGACCGGGCCGGCACCGGCGAGCCGATCTACGTGAGCCCGCAGATCGCCCAGGTGATCGGCGTGCCGGCGGCCGAGTGGCTGGCCGACCCCGACGCCTGGACGCAGCGGATCCATCCGCAGGACCGCGAGGTCGCCGTGGCCGGCTACCGCCGGACCGTGGAGACCGGCGAGCCCTTCTCGGGCGAGTACCGCGTGATCGACCTGTCGGGGCGGACGCGCTGGTTCCACGACGAGGCCGTGGCGGTGCGTTCGGGCGACGGGCAGTCCGACGAGATCCACGGAGTCGTCTACGAGATCACCGAGCGCAAGCGCGCCGAGGAGTCGCGGCGGATCTCCGAGCGCGCCCTGTCCGAGGCCGAGCACCGCTACCGCACGCTCGTCGAGCAGCTGCCGCTTGCGATCTACATCGACGCCCTCGACGAGGCGGGGACGTCGCTCTACAACAGCCCGCAGAACGACGTCATCACCGGCTACTCGCACGCCGAGTGGCAGGCCGATCCCGAGCTGTTCGCCAAGATCATCCACCAGGATGACCGCCGCCGGGTGCTGGACGGCTTCGAGTCCGCCAGGCTCGAGGACACGCCGTTTGTGAGCGAGTACCGGCTCGTGCGCCCCGACGGGACGATCGTGTGGGTGCACGACGAGTGCGTGATCGTGCGCGACGCGGCCGGCGAGGCCCTGTACCGGCAGGGCTACCTGCTCGACATCACCCAGCGCAAGGAGGCCGAGGAGCGGCTCGGGCATCTGGCCTACCACGACTCGCTGACCGGGCTTCCCAACCGCGACCTCTTCTCCGAGCACCTCGAGGTGGCGCTTGCGCGCGCGGATCGGGGTCACGGCGTCGCCGTCCTCTACGTCGACCTCGACGACTTCAAGCTCGTGAACGACTCGCTCGGCCACGGCGCCGGCGACGAGCTCCTGGTCGAGGTGGCCCGCAGGCTGCGAGGCGCGGTCCGCTCCGGCGACATCGTCGCCCGCCAGGGAGGGGACGAGTTCCTGATCCTGGTCGCCGACCTCGACGTCGCCCCCGGCGGAACCGGCACCGACATCGCCGACATCGCCCGCAGCGTCGCCGAGAACCTGCGCGAGGCGCTCTCGGCGCCGTTCGATCTCGGCGGCACGGAGGTGTTCTGCTCGGGCAGCGTCGGCATCAGCCTGTATCCGGTCGACGCGGTCGACGCCGAGAACCTGCTGAAGCACGCGGACACCGCCATGTACCGCGCCAAGGAGTCGGGCCGGGACGGCCACCAGGTCTACAGCCGCGACGGCCGCGACGCGATGGCGCGCCTGTCGATGGCCGGCCGCCTGCGCCGGGCGGCCGCGCGAGACGAGTTCGTCCTCCACTACCAGCCGCTCGTCGACCTCTCGACGGGCACGCCGGTCGGCGTCGAGGCGCTCATCCGCTGGAGGGACGGCGACGGCGGCCTCGTCATGCCCGGCGAGTTCATCCCGCTGGCGGAGCGCACCGGCCTGATCGGGCCGATCTCGCAGTGGGTGATCCAGGAGGCCTGCCGCCAGGGGCGTGTGTGGCGCGACGCCGGCCTCGACCTGTACGTCTCGATCAACCTCCCTGCGGCCTTCTGGGAGCCGACCGCGATGCGGCACGTGCTCGACACGATCGACTCGTTCGGCCTCTCGCCCGACCGGATGATGATCGAGATCACGGAGTCGACCGCGGCGCGCGAGGGGCTGCGCGAGGCGCCGATCC
>JAICKX010000123.1 GCA_025927685.1 Thermoleophilia bacterium
CCGGCCGAGGTCGGCCGAGGCCGGCAGCTGGGCGCCCATCACCGAGATCACGAGCACGCCGATCACGAGCGTCGCCTCGAGGACCAGCGCGAGCGAGGCAGAGCGGTACATGAGCGAGTCGTCGCGGCCGAGGCCGATCGCGTCGATGAGCGCGAGGACGACCGTCTGGATGGCGATGCCGCCCAGGATGTTGCCGATCGCGATGCCGAGGTCGTTCGCGAGAGATGCGCTCACCGTGATCGCGATCTCGGGCAGGTTCGTCGCGATCGCGAGCAGGATCAGTCCGCCGAGGGCCTCGCCGAGCCCCAGGCGGCCGGCCAGGATGTCGGTGGTGTCGGAGAGCTTGATGCCGGCGTACCAGACCGCGAGCGCCGCCACGCCGAAGACGGCGAGCACCGCCGGGAGCGGGAGGCCTGACACAGCCTGCGAAGGATACGAAGCGGCGCGGTCGGGGGGCGCGAGCGGCGAGAATCGCACCCGTGCACGGCAGGGTGGCCCTTGTGAGCGGCGGCGGGACCGGGATCGGCGCTGCCACGGCACGCCGGCTCGCGGCCGCCGGGGCGCGGGTCGTCGTCATGGGGCGGCGAGCCGAGCCGGTCGAGCAGGTGGCGGCCGAGGTCGGCGGGCTGGCCTGCGTCGGCGACGCGGCGGCGCCCGCCGACGCCGAGCGGGCGGTCTCGCTGGCGGTCCGCGAGCTCGGCGGCCTCGACGTGCTCGTCGCGAATGCCGGCGGCGACGGCTCCAGAACCGCACTCGACGTCGACGACGCGATGTGGGACGGGGTTGTGCGCTCGAACCTGACGAGCAGCTTCGTCCTGGCCCGGGCGGCGCTCCCGGCGCTGATCGAGCGCTCGGGCGCGATCGTCGTCGTGTCGTCGGTCGCCGGCCTCTTCGCGATCCCGGACGACGTCGGCTACACGACGGCCAAGCATGCCCTGCTGGGCCTGACACGCTCGCTGGCGCGCGACTACGGGCCGCGCGGCGTGCGCGTGAACGCCGTCTGCCCGGCCTGGACGCGGACGCCGGGCGCGGACGCCAGCATGGACCGGCTGGGCCGGCGCCGCGGGACGGACCGCGAGGGGGCCTACGCCCTCTCCACGGCCCATGTCCCGCTCCGCCGCCCGGTGGCCGCGGACGAGGTGGCGGCGGCCTGCGTCTTCCTCGCATCGGACGACGCGTCGGCGATCACCGGCGCCGTCCTCCCGGTCGACGGCGGGTCGAGCGCCGTCGACCTCTCGACCGCCGCGTTCGACGACCCGTGAAGGAGACCACCGTGCAGCCCACCGTCCAGCTCGGATCGACCGGGATCGCCGTCTCCCCGCTCTGCCTGGGCGGGAACGTGTTCGGCTGGACGGCCGACGAGGAGAGCTCGACGGCGGTGCTCGACGCCTACGTCGCCGCCGGCGGCAACTTCATCGACACGGCGGACGGCTACGGCGACTGGGTCGAGGGCAACCCGGCCGGGATGTCGGAGCGGATCCTCGGCCGCTGGATGGCCGGCCGCGGGAACCGCGACGAGCTGGTGATCGCCACGAAGGTCGGGCGGGCCAGGGACATGCGCGGCCTCGCCGCCGAGACGATCCGGAAGGGTGCCGAGGCGTCGCTGGAGCGGCTCGGGACCGATCGCATCGACCTCTACTACGCCCACGCCGACGATCCATCGACGCCGCTCGAGGAGACCATGGCGGCGTTCGACGCGCTCGTCCGCGAGGGCAAGGTGCGCCACGTCGCGGCGTCGAACTACTCGGCGGCGCGACTGGCGGAGGCGCTGCGTGTGAGCGACCGCGATGGATTGGCGCGCTACGCGGCGCTCCAGCCGGAGTACAACCTCGTGAGCCGGGACGGGTACGAGGGTGGCCTCCAGGAGCTGTGCGTGTCGGAGGGCCTCGCCTGCCTGCCCTACTCCGCGCTCGCCTCGGGGTTCCTGACCGGGAAGTACCGGCCCGGCGGTCCCGAGGTCGAGAGCGCCCGGGCCGCCTCGGCCGGCAGGCATCTCGAGGGCCGAGCGGGCGTGCTCGACGCCCTCGACGAGGTCGCCGCCGCCCACTCGGCGCCGGTCTCGGCCGTCGCGCTGGCGTGGCTCCTCGCCCAGCCGGGCGTGACCGCGCCGATCGCGAGCGCCCGCACGCCGGAGCAGCTCGCCGAGCTCCTGCCGATGGCCGAGCTGGAGCTGAGCCCCGAGGAGCTCGAGCAGCTCGGGGAGGCGTAGGCGGCTCCCCTCCAGAGCAGGGCGGTGCGGCGCCTGCGCGGCGTCGCGGTGGACACGAGCGCCCTGCGCGACTCCCGCGACTTCCGCCTCCTCGTGCTCGGAGGCCTCGTCTCCGGGGTCGGCACGCAGGTGACGCTCGTGGCGCTGCCGTTCCAGGTGTACGTCCTCACCCGCTCGTCGTTCCTCGTCGGCCTGCTGGGCCTCGTGGAGCTCGTGCCGCTGGTCGTCGTCGCGCTGCTCGGCGGGACGCTGGCCGACCGCATGGACCGGCGCCGGCTGCTGCTGGCCTCCCAGCTCGTGCAGGCCGGGACGTCGACCTGCCTGGTGATCGGCGCGGCCGCCGGCTCGCCGCCGGTCGCGGTCCTGTATCTGATCGCCGCGGTCGCGTCGGGCGCCTCCGCGGTCGACCGGCCGACGCGGGCGGCGATGGTGCCGGCGCTCGTGGGGCCGGAGCGGCTGCGCTCGGCGATCTCGTTCAACTACGGCCTCGTCCAGGTGGCGATGGTCGTGGGCCCGGCGACCGGCGGGATCGTGATCGCCGCCGGCGGGCTCACCTGGGCCTACGCGCTGGACGTCGCGACGTTCGTGGCCATGATCGTCGCCGCATGGGCGATCGCCGCCCCGCCGCGGCCGGCAGTCGAGCCGGGCGCCTCGTTCCTGGCTGCCGTCCGGGACGGCATCCACTTCGCCGCCCGAAGCGGTGAGCTGATGGGGAGCTTCGCGATCGACATCCTGGCGATGACGTTCGGGATGCCGCGGGCGCTTTTCCCGGCCCTCGCCCTGACCGTGTACGACGCCGGCCCCCAGGGCGTCGGCATCCTCTATGCCGCCGTCTCGGCAGGCGCGGTCGTCGCCGCATTCTCGACCGGCTGGATGATCCATGTGCCGCGGCTGGGCCGCATCGTCGTCTTCGCCGTGGCGGTGTGGGGCGTGGGGATCGCGCTCCTGGGGCTGACCTCATCGCTCTGGATCGGAGCGGCGTGCCTGCTCGTCGCCGGGGCGGCCGACAGCGTGAGCGCCGTCTGCCGCTCGACCATCCTCCAGACCGCGACCCCCGACGAGCTGCGCGGCCGGATGTCGGCCATCTTCACGCTCGTCGTCGCAGGCGGCCCGCGGCTGGGCGACGTGGAGTCGGGGTCGGTCGCGGCGATCGCCGGGACGCGCTTCTCGGTCGTCTCGGGCGGCGTGGTGTGCGTGCTGGGGATCCTGCCGGTCCTGGCGGCGTTCCCGGCGTTCTGGCGCTACGGTGAGGAGCCCGCGGCATGAGCGCGCCGACCCTCCGCACCGACCGGCTCGTCATGCGCGGCTGGCGCGACGCGGACCGGGAGCCGTATGCCGCGATGAACGCCGACCCGCGCGTGATGGAGCACTTCCCGGGCACGATGACCCGGGATCAGAGCGATGCGCACGTCGACGCCATCGGTGAGCATTTCGCAGCGCGCGGCTACGGCCTGTGGGCGGTCGAGGTGCCGGGCGAGGCGGCGTTCATCGGCTTCGTCGGCCTGAACGCGCCGCGCTTCGAGGCCCACTTCACGCCGGCTGTCGAGGTGGGTTGGCGGCTCACGCCCTCGGCGTGGGGCCACGGCTACGCGACCGAGGCGGCCCGCGAGGCGGTGCGGTTCGGGTTCGAGGAGGCCGGGCTCGCCGAGATCGTGTCGTTCACCGCGCCGGTCAACGAACGCTCGCAGGCGGTGATGCGCCGGCTCGGCATGACCCACGATCCTGCCGACGACTTCGACCATCCCTCGCTCCCGCCCGGGCACCGCCTGCGCCGGCACGTGCTGTACCGGCTGAGCCGCGTCGGCTGGCAGGCCGGGGAGGAGTAGGGGTTGGACACTGCACGGGCAGCAGCACGTAGGCCGGCTCGTCGCCGGGGTCGCGGTGCTCGGCGCGGCGCCCCGGCGGCCGTCTCGTCCGCCGACGTCGAGATCATCGCATCCGATCCGAACCCGTACGGCGTGCCGGCACCCGAGACCGTCGACGCGACTCGGTCTACGATGGAAGGGCGCTCCGGGCCCTGATCGACCTCGTCCGCCGCGGCGTCCTCACCGCCACGAATCGCGTCCTCCTGCTCCATCTCGGAGGGACGCCCGCGGTGCACGCGTACGCGGACCAGCTCTGGCAGGGGACGCTGCAGAACCCTCCGCTGCCGTCGCCACCGGGGCCTGGCCCCGGGCGGGGTCAAGCCCGACGTGGTGGGTGTCACGATTCAGCACGCACCGTCACGTCGGCGCACCACTTGCGTCACGCCGGACGCGTGGGGGTCAGACCCATCCGTTCGGGCGGCACGGATTCGTCGCGGTTTTGTGGCGGTTAGGCGTTCGCGCCCGGCGCGGCCGCGAGCACGGCGCGCGCGATCTTCTGGTAGCCGGTGCAGCGGCACAGGTTGCCGCCCAGCGCCAGCCGCACCTCGTCCTCGCTCGGGTTCGGGTTCCGGCGCAGCAGCGCCTCGGCCGAGATCAGCATGCCCGGCGTGCAGAAGCCGCACTGGACGCCGCCCTCGTCGAGGAACGCCGCCTGAAGCGGGTGCAGCTCGCCGCCCTTGGCCAGACCCTCGACCGTGGTGATCTCGCGGCCGTCGGCCTGGAGCGCCAGGTACGAGCACGAGTTCACCGGCCGGCCGTCGACCAGCACCATGCAGGCGCCGCACTCGGAGTCGTCGCAGCCCTCCTTGGCGCCGGTCAGGCCGAGCTCGCCGCGCAGCACCGTGAGGAGCGTCCGGCCGGCGTCGAGCTCGAGCGGGTAGGAGATGCCGTTGACCTGGAGCGTGCATGCGTGGCTCATCGCGTGCCTCCCACCGTCATCGTCGCAGGAATCGGGACGGCCTCGCCGGCCGCCCGCCGGGCGGCGACGTCGATCGCCCGCCGCGCCATCACCTCGATCATCGCCCTGCGATAGGCGTCCGAGCCGCGGACGTCCGAGATCGGCGTCGCCGCGTCGTGGACGGCCGCAGCCGCGGCTGCGATCGCCTCGGCCGTCGGTTCCCTTCCGCGCAGCGCGCCCTCGGCGGCGGGCGAGCGGACGATCGTCGGCGCGACCGCGGTCAGCGCGACGCGGGCGTCGGACACCGCCCCGGCTCCGATCGTGACGAGCGCGGCGGCGCCGACGACGGCGATCTCCATCGCGCGCCGGTACTCCAGCCGCACGTACGCGCTGCCGGAGCCGTCGGCCGGCGCCGGCACGCGCACGCCCGTGATCATCTCGCCGGCCGCGGCGGTGGTGCGCCCGGGCCCGGCCCACAGGCCCTCGACCGGGACCGTGCGCGACCCGCCCTGCCCGCGCAGCTCGACCTCGGCGCCGAACACGACAAGCGGGGCGCCGGTCTCCATCGCCGGCGAGGCGTTCGCGAGGTTGCCGCCCAGCGTGGCGACGTGGCGTGTCGCCGGCGAGCCGACGATGGCGGAGGCGTCGGCCAGCGCCGTCCACCGCCCGCGGACGAGCTCGGAGCGCTCGATCGCGTCGTGCGTCGCGAGCGCGCCGATCGCGAGCGCCCCGTCCTCCTCGGCGATGCCGTCCAGGCCGGGCAGGCGGTGGATGGCGACGAGCGTCTCCGGCAGCGTCCGCTTGCCCTGGCGGGTGCCGACGACGAGGTCGGTGCCGCCGGCGACGAGCGCCGCTCCGTCGTGCTCGGCGAGAAGCCGGAGCGCCTCGTCGAGGCTCGCGGGCTCGAGGTACGTCCCGCGGGTCACGCGTCGACCCCGTGTGCCGCCGCCCACACCCGCTCGGGCGTCATCGGCAGCTGGTGGACGCGGGCCCCCGTCACCTGCGCGATCGCGTTCCCGATCGCGCCGGGGGTGGGCACGCACGGCGGCTCGCCCGTCCCCTTCGAGCCCTTCGGCCCGCCGTACGGGCTGGGGGCGTCGACGAACGCGATCGAGATCGGCGGCGCGTCGGCCGACGTCTGGAGCTTGTAGTCGAGCAGGTGCGGGTTGCGCTGGCGGCCGTCCTCGCCGACGATCGAGCCCTCCAGCGTCGCCATCCCGATCCCCATCACGACGCCGCCTTCGACCTGGCCCTCGGCCCCGACCGGATTCAGGATCACGCCGCAATCGTGCGACGCGGCCACCTCGAGGACGCGGCAGACCCCCGTCTCGCGGTCGACCCGGACGCGCACCGCGTGCGTGATGAACGTCGGCGCGGCGAACGTCTCCATCCCGAGGCGGCCCGTGCAGCCCGACGCGTCGACATCCGGCGACGGCGGCGGCGAGCCCGAGCCCTTGCCGAGGAGCAGCCGGTCGCCCTGGGCCTTGTCGGCGAGCGTCGTGATCGGCACGGACTTCGTGGGCGAGCCCTTGACGCGAGCGGCGCCCTCGACGAGCTCGATATCCTCGCGGCTGGCCTCGAGCTCCTCCTCCGCCAGCTCGAGGAGCTGCGCGCGCACCTCGCGCGCCGCCTCGATCACCGCCCGGCCGTTGTTGAACGTCGTCTGCGAGCCCGACGCGCCCGCGTCCCAGCCGCCGGCATCGGTGTCCTGGGCCAGGATCGAGAAGTCCTCGGGCCGCATGCCGAGCTCCTCTGCGACCAGGATCGGCAGCGCCATGACGGCGCCGGTGCCGCACTCCTGCGCGCCGGTGATGATCGTGCCGGACCCGTCGCCGTTCAGCTTCACGAACGCCCCGGACGGGCCGCCGAAGGACGGCCACCAGCCGCACCCGACGCCGATCGCCTCGTCCTCGGGCAGCGCCTTGCCGTACCCGATCAGCTCGACCGCCCGCTCCAGCGTCTCGGCGGCGCCGATCGGCTCGAGCACCTGGTTGGTGGCGGTCGTGTCGCCCTCCTTCAGGATGTTCCGGCGGCGCAGCTCGACCGGGTCCATGCCGATGGATGCGGCGACCGAGTCCATGTGCTGCTCGACCGCCCAGCAGGCCTGCGGCGCCGTGGGCGCGCGCACGGAGCCCGACGGCGTCGTGTTGGTGTACGCCAGGCTGGCATCGACCGACACGTTCGGGATCCGATACGGCCCGACGGCGTGCATCGCCGCGAGCTGGGGGAAGAACGGCGCGTCGGCGCTGTACGCGCCGTTGTCCAGGATCAGCCGGCCCCGCCGGGCGACGAGCGTGCCGTCGTTCATGACCCCGGTCTCGAGCTCGATCACCTGGCCCTCGCGGCGGTGGTCGGGCGCGAAGAACTCCTCGCTTCGGCTGAATACGAGCCGGACGGGCCGGTCGGTCGCGCGGGCCAGCGCGGCGACGTGGGCCTCGTAGTGGAACTCGCACTTGCCGCCGAACCCGCCGCCCAGGTGGGGGACGATGATGCGGACGTGCCCCTCGGGGATCTCGAGCGTCGTGGCGACGCCCGACCGGGCGATGTACGGCACCTGGGTGGACGACCACACGGTCACCCTGTCGCCCTGCCACTGCGCGATCGCGGCGTGCGGCTCGATCGGGACGGCGTGCGACATGTCGGCGACGTAGCGCTCCTTCACGACCGCGTCGGCCGAGGCCAATGCCGCGTCGACGTCACCCTTCACGATGGTCGAGCGCGAGGCGTCGTTGCCCTCGCGGACGACATCGCCGGAGGCGGAGTAGCCCGACCAACCCTCGTGGACGAGCGGGGCGCCGTCGGCGAGCGCCGCCTCGACGTCGCTCACGACGGGCAGAGGCTCGTAGTCGACGTCGATCAGCGCCGCCGCCTCGCGCGCGATCTCGGGCGTCGTGGCGGCGACCGCGGCCACGACCTCGCCCTCGTAGCGGACGACGTCGCGGGCGAAGAGCGTGCGGTCCTCGACGAAGGGGCCGTAGCGGACGTCGGGCACGTCCTTGTCAGTCATCACGTAGAAGACCCCCGGCAGCGCCCGTGCCTTCGCCGTGTCGATCGAGCGGATGCGGGCGTGCGCGTGGTCGGCGTAGCGGAAGCAGGCGTGCAGCATCCCCGTCATCGTGAGGTCGGCGGTGTAGCGGCCCAGGCCCGTCACCTTGTCCTTGCCGTCGGGACGGATGAACTTCGTCTGTGCCGCGGTCGCCACGTCGCCTCGCCTCCGGGGTCGGGAATTGCGTATGAATACCTTATGAGAAACGGACCGGTCATCGGGTACACGATCGAGATCGAGGACCCGATGCTGCGCGACGTCGAGCCGGGGCTGCGCGAGCCGCTCGAGCGGTTCGGGGCGACCGCGATCGCGCTGCCGCGCTCGACGCCGGCCGACCGGATCGACCACCTGCTCGACCTCGTCGACGGGGTCGAGCTGTGCGGGGGCGCCGACGTCGACCCGGTCCACTACGGCCACGAGCGCCACCCGCTCACGAAGACATTTCGGCCCGAGCAGGACGAGTTCGAGGTCGAGCTCACCCGGCGGGCGCTGGAGCGCGGGATGCCCGTGCTCGGCATCTGCCGCGGCATCCAGGTGCTGGCGGTCGCCGACGGCGGCCACCTCGTGCAGGACGTCGAGACGCTGCACCCGAACGCGCTCCGGCATCGGGTCCCGTGGGTCGACTTCGCGCTCGAGCCGCCGGGGGATCACTGGCACGCCGTCGAGGTGGAGGAGGGCTCCGGCGCGGCGCGCTGGTTCGACGGCGGGCCGGCCCGCGTCAACTCGTTCCACCACCAGTGCGTGAGCGAGCCCGGGTCGCGGATGCGCGCGACGGTGCACGCCGCCGACGGGGTGATCGAGACGATCGAGCGCGCCGACGGCGGCGGGTTCGCCGCAGGCACGCAGTGGCACAATGAGCTCATGTGGCGGGGCGACGAGCGCTTCCTGCGCCCGTTCGAGGACCTCGTCGAGGCGGCCCGCGCGTATCGCCGCTAGGCCGGCGAGGCGTCGACCCACGGCGTGCGGTCGGGCGGGCCGGGCGCGATCCGCACGGCCGGCGGCCGGGAGAGCTCCATGGCGATCGACCCGAATGTGAGCCAGCCGTGCCCGGACTCGGGGGCCACGCACAGCGGCGCTCGGCTGTCGGCCAGGAGCTCCTCGCAGTCCGCGGCCGAGCCGATCTCCGCGCCGGACTCGGCCAGCCGGGCGAGACGCGCTCGCGAGTCCGCCGTGCCGCCCGGCTCGCCGTCGGCCGGGTCGAGGTCGCGGCTTGCGAGCGGGTGGTTCGTGTGCCAAAAGCGACGCGCTCCGCCGTCCGAGGCGGCGACGCCGCCGGCCGAGCACTCGAAGCTGGCCACGTCCTCGCCGGCGCCGATCGCGTAGTGCTGGCCCGACGCGTGCGGCACGGCTCGCAGGAACGCCTCGGCGCCCGCCAGCGTGCGCCGCTCGAGGAGGCCGCGCAGCACGAACGCCACCGGCAGCCCCTCCGGCGAGTGGTTCAGCATCGAGAGCGTGTTTACGCAGGCGCCCACACCGTCGGAGTTGCAGCCGGTGAGGCCGATCAGCCCGGCCGCGGTGAGGACGACCGAGCGCGACCCGTCCGGCGCGGTCGAGCGCAGGATCGTCTGGCCGCCGTCCATCACCTCGGGCAGGTCCATGTTCTGGGCCAGGAGCGCGCCGCGGCCCTCGCCGCCTGCGACGGCGACCAGGCTGCACGCGTGCCGGCGTCTCGGGGCCTGCGAGTACCACCACTCCTCGTCCATCAGGTTGTAGGCCAGGATCTGCTCGAACGA
>JAICKX010000055.1 GCA_025927685.1 Thermoleophilia bacterium
ACCGCCGTCGCCGGCGGCGCTGCGGCCGTTGTTGTTGAACATCGC
Organism: Thermoleophilia bacterium; assembly: GCA_025927685.1. Classification (GTDB taxonomy): domain Bacteria; phylum Actinomycetota; class Thermoleophilia; order Gaiellales; family JAICJC01; genus JAICJC01. Next base: position 46 of record JAICKX010000055.1, read on the forward strand.
GAAGGCCCGCTCGGAGAGCGTCGACAGCCTCCGCAGCGGTTCCGACCACTCCGTCAGCTCCTCGGTCGCGTAGAGGTAGTCGAACCGCTCGGCTGCGCTCCCGCCGCGGTGGTTCCAGGTGGCGGCGTTGCGCCCGTGGAGGCGGAGGTAGGCGGTCGGGCTCGTCGCCCCGACCACCGTCGGCACCAGGTTCCTGGCTTCGGTACGAGGCGCGTCGACCATGACGTACGTCGCCCCTCGGCGCTCGAGGAAGGCGAGCGTCTCGGCGGCTGCCTGCTCGTTCTCGAGCCAGCTGCGGTGCCGGAACTCGACGAGCATCTCGTCGCCGCCCAGCTGCTCCTGCGCCCACTCCAGATAGGCGAACGACGCGGGCTTCATCGTCACGTAGGGCGGCAGCTGCATCAGGATCCCGCCCAGCTTTCCCGCCTCCCGCAGCGGCTGGAGCGCCGTGCGGAAGCGGTCGAAGACCTCGACCCGCAGCTCTCGCGACGGGTGGTCGACCCGACCGCGGTGGTCGACCTCGACCTCGCCGCGCAGGTCGGGAGGAAGCTGGTCGGCCTTCACCGGATGGCGGGTCATCATCCCGAACGCCTTCACGTGGAACACGAAGCCCTCCGGCGTCCGCCGCGCCCACGCGGCGGCCGCCTCGGCCGTCGGGATCGCGTAGTAGCTCGAGTTCACCTCGACGGTGTCGAACAGGTCGGCGTAGTGGCGCAACCGCCCCTCGGCGCTGCGCACGTTGGTCGGATACCAGGCCTTGAGCAGGGAGTCGTCCGCCCAGGAGCAGGTGCCGATCCGGACGGTGGCGCTCACAGCACGTACCCGCCGTCGGGCTCGAGGGGAAGCGACCCGGCCGTCCATGCGAAGAGGCCGCCGCGCAGGTTGGCGACGTCGTAGCCGGCACCGTGGAGGGCGTCGGCGGCGTAGCCCGACCGCGAGCCGGTGCGGCAGACCATCACCATCCGCCGGTTGCGTGGGAGCTCGTCGACCCGGCTGCCCAGCTCACCGAGCGGGATCAGGACGGCGCCGGAGATATGCCCGGCGTCCCATTCGACCGGCTCTCGCACGTCGACGACGAGCGCTCCGACGGCGATCTCGCGAGCGGCCTCCGAGGCGACGATCTCGGGGGCAGGCTCCATGGCCCGAATTCTAGGCGGCGCTACGCCGGGCCGGGCTGGGTGGCGCCCACGTACGTCTGCTGGAACCAGTCCTGGGACAGCGGCGCGATGCGCACGAAGTCGCCCGTATGCGGCGCGTGGACGACGTAGCCGTGCCCGATGTAGATGGCCACGTGGCCGAGCTTGTGGAAGAAGACCAGGTCACCCGGGCGAAGCTCCGCTTGGTCGGCGATCCAGACCGGGCCCATGTGGAACTGCGAGGCGGCGAAGTGCGGGAGCGTGTAGCCGTGCCGGGCCCAGAGCCATGTGACGAGGCCGGAGCAGTCGAACCCCTGCGGCGTGGCGCCGCCCCACACGTACGGGACGCCGATCTGCTTCAGCGCCTCGAGCGCGATCTGGTCGCGCAGCACCTGGCCGGGATCGGCGGCGTCGGCGACAAGCGCGTCCTCGAGCCACTTGTGCGCCTCGAGAGCCTGCTCGCCCTGGCCGATCTGATCGGCGGCGGCGATGACCTGCACCTGCTGGCCGAGCTCGGCCTGGAGCCGGCGGCGGTGGCGGAGCTCGTGCCGGATCTGGCGCTGCTTCACCTCGAGCTTGCGCTTGGCGACGCGCGTCTTGTGCCGGTCGGCGATCAGCAGCGCGCGCTCGTGCGCGATGGCCACCTTCGTGGCCTGGATGGCCGCGACCGCGTCGCTGACGCCGTCGTCGACGCGGTTGTTCAGATCCATCGAGTTCGTGAGCTGCGACAGGGACGAGGAGTCGAGCACGATCTCGAACGCGTGGGAGTCGCCGCCCTTGTACTGCTCGATCAGAAGCTGGGCCAGGTTCCGCTGCTGGCGCTGGAGCTCGAGCTCCTCGGCCTTGAGCCGCGCGGTCGAGGCGCGGATCTCGCGGCGCAGCACGACGAGGTGCCATCGGACCGCGTTGTAGCGCTCGGTCAGGAGCTCGACGTGGTGGTCGAGCTTTCGCACCTGGGCGCGGACGCGCGCGTACTGCGCCTGCTTCTGCTGGAGCAGCGTGTCCGCCGACGCGGTGCCGGCGAGGACCGACGCGCCGAGAAGGAGGCAGATCGCAAGCACGAGCGTCCGCCACAATCGCAAACGAGACCCATACATCCCTCCTTGCGTCGGCAAACAGGCGGAAAACTTGAGGGAGGCTCAAGGGATCGAGGCTCGCGGCCGACAACGGTGTCATGCAGATCACCGTCTCCTGTCACGCGTGCGCGGGTGAGAAGCGTCCGCTCGGCCCGTGCCCGTGGTGCTCGTCCGAGCCCGCGGCCGAGGCCGAGGTGACCGCCTGGCGCACCGCGCTTCACGCCGAGTCGCTCGCCCGGATCACAGCCGAGCCGCGTCGCGCCCCGGCGCCGGTCGTCACGCTGCCGACGCCGATCCAGGTCGTCGTGGCCGTTGAGGGCTTCCTCGTCAGGCAGCCCGACCCGATCTTCTCGGAAGCCGTGGTCCCCGCCGCCGACCCGCTCTCGTTCGACTGGAACGAGGACCGCGGGCTGCGCCGGCTGCGGAAGACGGCCTAGCGGCTACCGGAGGTCGAGCAGGGCATCGGGCAGGTCGAGCTGCTCGACCGTGAGGCCGTGCCGTGCCGCCTCGGCCAGGAGCTCGTCGTAGGCGTCCGCCTCACCGGGGTCGGACGGCGACCAGTCGTTCAGGTAGCGCACGCGGCCGACGCCCGCCTGGTAGGCCTCTTTCAGGCAGCCGAAGCACGGGCGCAGGGTCGAGTAGAGGACCGCGCCCTGCACGGAGTAGCCGAGCTTGGCGGCCTGGAGGATCGCGTTCTGCTCGGCGTGGACGCAGATGCAGACGTCGTAGCCGCGCCCGGGGGAGTAGTCGTCCGGGTGGGTGCAGCGGTGGCAGCCGCCCTCGTCGCAGTTGGGAAAGCCGGTCGGCGTGCCGTTGTAGCCCGTCGCGATGATCCGCTGGTCCGAGACGAGCACGGCGCCGACGTGCCGGCCGAGGCACGCCGCCCGCTCGCGCGTGGCGACGGCGAGCAGCATGAAGTACTGCTCCGGGGTCGGGCGCACCTGGGCCCGGCGGGCGTCGGCGCGGCCCACGGCGGGGGTCGGCTCCATGGGTGCAGCGTACCGGTGCCGAAGGAGAGGCCGCGGGCACGTGTGGGCTCCTGACGTGCGAGGGTCAGGCACATGCCCGCGGCAATTCCAGTGTCTGCCAATCGGGCCGGACGGTCAAGGGGTCCGTGAAGGCCGGCCCCCGAACCGGTAGGGTTGGCGCTGGAGTGGGAATTCCTTGAAGGTCTGCCCGGGCCGGCCACGTGGAGTGGCGGCGGCGGCCCGGTGAAGGAGGGGTGGATGACCGATCAGACGCAGATCCGGCGTGACCCGCTGGTGGAGCACGCCGTCCCGCTGGTGGCCAAGGCGATGTACCTGGCAGAGGACGCGAACGACCTGTGGGAGTACTTCCGCGACCGGGTCGAAGCCGAACGCCACCGGATCGTCGAGGACGCGATCCGCGAGGCGCTGGAGCCGCTCGAGGAGCGGTTCGCGATCGACGAGATCGCACGCGTGGCGAGCGTGATGGCGGCGGAGCGGCCGCACGGCGACTAGCGGGCCCGGCGCCCGCGCTCCGAACGGCGATGGGCGGTGACGGGATCGAACCGCCGACCCCCTGCTTGTAAGGCAGGTGCTCTCCCAGCTGAGCTAACCGCCCGGCCCGGACCAGTCTACCGGCGCCCCCCTGATCCGAAGAGCGGGGATGGGCGCCGGAGGCTGAAAGGGGGTCGCGTCTGCTAGAGCGAGGCGATGACGTTGTTCAAGAGCGACGAGATCGCGGTCGAGAGGACGCCGAGCGTCACGACGACGGCAATCGTGATGACGCCGAGGACGACGGCGTACTCGGCCATGGTCTGGCCGGACTCGTCGGTGTCGCGAAGGAGCGAAAGAAGGGACACGGGGTCTCCGATCGTCGGGGGTCGTACCGCGGCCCGGGGGTGCCGCGTGCCTCGATGATCCGGGCATTTCGCACCCCGACCTATCCCCCGAAAGGGTGGAAACTCCACCCAGCCGCTAGCCGAGCCGCTGGTCGAGATTGACGGCGGCCGAGATCAGCGCGAGGTGGGTGAAGGCTTGCGGGAAGTTGCCGAGGAGCTCGCCGGACGGGCCGATCTCCTCGGAGTAGAGGCCCAGGTGGTTGGCATAGGTCAGCATCTTCTCGAACGCCAGCCGGGCCTCGTCGAGCCGGCCGGCGCGTGCCAGGGCCTCGACGTACCAGAAGGAGCAGATCGAGAACGTGCCCTCCTCGCCGTGCAGGCCGTCGGGCGAGGCGGCGGCGTTGTAGCGGTAGACCAGGCTGTCGGAGACGAGCTCGTTCCCGATCGCGTCCAGCGTCGAGAGCCAGCGCGGGTCCTTGGGGGCGATGAACCGGGTCAGCGGCATGAGCAGCACCGACGCGTCGAGCACGTCCGACTCGTAGTGCTGGACGAAGGCCTGCCTCTGCTCGTTCCAGCCGCGGGTCATGATCTGCTCGGTGACCCGGTCGCGGGCCTTGAGCCATGCGACCAGGTCGGCGGGGAGCCCGCGCTGGCGCGCCATGCGGATGGCGCGCTCGATCGCCACCCATGACATGAGCCGGGAGTAGGTGAAGTGCTGGCGGCCGCCGCGCGTCTCCCAGATGCCCTCGTCTGGGCGGTCCCAGTTGTCGCACAGCCACTCGAGCACCTTGACGAGATCCATCCAGTCGTCGTAGGAGATCGGCTCGCCGTACTTGTTGTAGAGGTAGACCGAGTCGATCAGCTCGCCGTAGATGTCGAGCTGGAGCTGGCCGGCGGCGCCGTTTCCGATCCGGACCGGCGCCGAGGCGCCGTAGCCCTCGAAGTGGTCGAGCACCTGCTCCGCGAGGTCGGCGCGCCCGTCGATGCCGTACATGATCTGCAGCGGGCCGTCACCCTGGCCGTCCGACTCGCGGAAGCGGTCGGTCAGCCAGCCCATGAACGCCTCCGCCTCCTCGGTGAAGCCGAGCCGAAGGAGCGCGTAGAGCGAGAACGCGGCGTCACGGATCCAGGTGTAGCGGTAGTCCCAGTTGCGCTCCCCGCCGAGCTGCTCGGGCAGGCTCGTGGTGGGCGCCGCGACGATCGCGCCCGTCGGCCGGTAGGTCAGGAGCTTCAGCGTGAGCGCGGAGCGGTTCACCATCTCGCGCCACCGGCCGCGGTAGACCGAGTGCGAGAGCCACCCGCGCCAGTAGCGGACCGTGGCCTCGAAGGCGTCCTCCGCATCGTCGTCGGTGAGGAGCGGCGGCAGCGGCCCCTCGCCGGCCTTCTCGAGGCTGAAGACCTCGCTCTGGCCCGCCGAGAGGTGGAACTCGGCGGCCACGCCGTCGTCGAGCGGCTGGAGGTCGGCGTCCGTCACGAGCGCCAGCCGCAGGTCGTCGGAGACGAACGCCGCGCCGTGCTCGCCGATCAGGGTCGTGTGCTTCGCGCGCCCGTAGTCGAACCGCGGCCGGCATTCGAGCATGAACGTCATCTCGCCGCGCACCGCGATCACCCGGCGCAGGAGCTGGCGGCGGTGGTTCGGGTCGCGGTGGATCGGCATGAAGTCCTGCACCTCGCCGACGCCGTGCGGCGTCAGGAAGCGGGTGATGAGGACGTTCGTGTCGGGGACGTAGAGCTGCTTCGTGACATGCTCGGAGTGCGCCGGCGCGATCCGGTAGTGGCCGCCCTTGTCGGCGTCCAGGATCGAGGCGAAGACGCTCGGGGCGTCGAACCGCTCGGGGCAGTACCAGTCGATGGTGCCGTCCGTGGCGACCAGGGCGACCGTGTGAAGGTCGCCGATGACGCCGTGCTCGGCGATCGGCAGGTACCGGCGGTCGGCGGTCACGGCGGGGACGATACCGCGCAGGTTCCCGGGGGCGAGGCCGGGGCTATACTCCGCGCGGCGCCTTCCCCGAGGCGCCGTTTCGCCTGGCCGCACGGCCGGACGCGGGGGCGTAGTTCAGCTGGTTAGAACGCCGGCCTGTCACGCCGGAGGTCGCGGGTTCGAGTCCCGTCGCTCCCGTCTTCGAAGTCCCCGCTCGCGGGGACTTTTTCATTCGGCGTGTTCTTCAGGCCGGTCTTGTGTTGGGGCGTGGATGGGGCCGTGAGCGCGTCGAGGGCGTCGAGAACGCCGCGGTTCGCGTCCGGGGAGTAGGTGACCGTAGAGATCCAGGGTGACCCGGATCGATGCGTGGCCCATCTGGGCCTGTAGGTACTTCGGGTGCGCGCCGGCGGCGACCATTAGAGCCGCTTACGTCTGGCGCAGGTCGTGGAAGCGGAAACCGGTCGGCTTCGTGCGGCGGACGGCAGGCGCGAAGACGCGATGGCGGAACGCGCAGAATATCGGCGCATCCGCGGTTCCTCGCGCTGCTGTGCGTTGGGCTAGCGACGACGCCGCCAAGTCATCGCGCGCTCGTCCCACCGGTCAAGGTCGGGCACGTCCGCAAGAACCGGGTCGAGAAAGGCCGCGGCGGCCCGATGCCCCGAGGCCAGGTCCGTGTCCAGGCCGACCTCCGCCGCCAGTACGCGATAGGGCTGCGACCAGTCGCTGGAAGGTGCAGGAAGCGACGCTGGCGGCTCGTGCGTCTCGCGCTCGCCGAACGTTCTGACGATCGTGTCCCGCAGCCGACCGTACTCGTAGGAGGCTAGCTCGCTCATCAGGACTATGTCGATCAGATCCTTGCCGCGCGAGCTCGGCTGATCGTCGCCGTAACGGCGGGTATAGGCGTGCAGCTTCTCGGCGATGTGTCGCTCCAGCGGGACGGCGGGAACCTCGACCGGCTCGATCTCGGCGAATGAGAGAAGGTCGGTCGTGGTGAGCGTGTCGTGCTCGTCGACGAGCGAAGATCGCAAACCGACATCGAGGAGAAACGCCTCGAACGGTCGACCAGCGAGGCTGGCTGTGACGCGGAAGCGGTGGCTGCCGCCAAGGCGCTCCGGCGCCATGCCTGTCCGCTCGATGCTGAAGGTGAAAAGTCGTCGCCGCTGATGCCGGCGGCGTCGATCAGCGTCTCTGCAAGTTTCTCCTCATCTGCCTGCCAATCGAGATCCACGTCCCGAGTCGCTCTTGCGCGATCGGCAAGGCGGAGGTCGAGCGCGAAGCCGCCTTTCAGCAGCCAGTCTCCCGGAGCACCGTCGTTGAGGCGGGCCAGAAGCCGATCGAAGGCAACGCGCTTGCGATCGCGGGCGAGACGTGCACCGTCTCCAGCAGCGCGAGCACGCAGCCGCTCCTCGAGAGCTTGCCGGAACGCCGCCGCGTCGCCGTACCTCACGCCGGATGCTCCGTGAGTACGCGATCGATGAATTGGCGGACGCGGTTGGAGCGGTCGCCGGCCGCGGCACGCAGTCGACGAGGCGTCGTCAGACCGCGCTCGAGCGCCTGTCCAATCGCAAGCTCGATCTGCTCAGGCTGCGTTCCTGCCTCGAGCGAGTCGACGATCGTCCGTTCGGGGGTAGTCGCGAGGACGCCGTCGACGCGCCTGACCTCGTTGGGGCTCGGCGGCTGCATGAGCATGTGGAACTTGACACCGGCTCTGGGACGCCGGCCGCGCTTCTCCCGCGGCAGGGTGATGTGAACCGCGTTCGGGATGACGTCGGATAGGTCGTACAGCTCGAGCGCGCTTTCGTGAGAGACAACGGCCGGTGCCGGCAGATCGAGCCACGCGGCGACGACGTGCTCGTGCGGACTCGACGGAAAGTGGCGCAGCCTGTAAAGGCCACGTCGAACACGCTCGTAGCGCCCACCCGGACGGGCATGGTGAAGGAGGGTGCTTCTGTCCATCCCCGCCTGGAGGGCCTGCTCGGCCGTGAAATAGCCTGCCTGCGACTCGGAAAGCCGATAGAGGCTATCGTGATCGACCCTGTCAGACATAAGGGGGATATTATCCCTCAAACGTCGGACACGACCCTGGCCGCTCTCAGGAAGTCGCAGCTAATCCGGCTCTCCGGGTCTTCGCATGGAGGATCGTTCCCCCGTGCGCCGCCTGTCACGCCGGAGGTCGCGGGTTCGAGTCCCGTCGCTCCCGTCAGCGGACCTCACGCGGTTGGCTCTGCCGTCTGCGGTTCGCCGACCGCGAGGAGACCTCCGCGGCCGGCGACGCGTACCTCCTCCTGCCTGGGGCCGTCAGCGCGTCGTGCCGATGCCGACGTTGACGGCATTGGTGAGGACCGCTCGACCGCTCGCTCCGGCCCGCTCACGGACCATGCCGTCGAGAACGTCGCGCAGCTGACCACGCTGGTCCTCGCTGAGGTCCGCGACCAGCACGCCCGGGATCGGGTTGCCGAAGAACACCCAGTCCCACATCTCCCGGCCCGAGGCGAACTCCGGCCGTTCAGCGGTCCGCTCGATGCGGACGTTCCGAAGCCCGGCGTCGGTGAGTCGCCGGAGCAGAACGTCCGGGTCGGAGATCTGGAACTCGAGCGGCGGCGGATCGTCGGGCAGGCCGGGGAAGTCCGGCGCCACCGCCTGCAGCGCGCCGATGAAGAGCTGGAGGAACTCGATCTCGGCCGGGGAGCCGTAGGCGATCACGAGCACGCGCCCGCCGGGCCTGGTCACACGAACCATCTCGCGCAGCGCCGTCGCCTGGTCGGGCACGAGCATGACGCCGAACATCGACGCGGTGACGTCGAAGCTGTCGTCCGGCAGATCGAGCGCGTGACAGTCCATGACCCGCCCCTCTGCGCCCATCAGTCCCTCCGCGCCGACCCTGCGCTCGAAACGCTCGATCATCGCGGGCGACCAGTCGGTCGCCAGCACCTGCGCTCCCAGCCGTGCGGCCGGCAGGGCGAGGCCGCCCGGACCGGCCGCCACGTCGAGCAGCCGCTCGCCCGGTTCGAGCCCGACGAGGCGGAGAGCCTCGTTCGCGAGGCCGACCTCCTGGGGAGCCACGTGGAGGTCATAGCCCTCGGCGATCGCGTCCCAGGCCTCGGACGGTGCGAAATGCTGCTCGCTGGTCGACTCGGTGTGGCTGGTCGTCATCGCGTTCCTCCTCGGGGTGTGGATCGATCCCGACCGTAGAACGCGAGCGCTGCTCCGGCCTCGGGCAAAACACCCAACTCGCGACGATGCGACATGGGTAGTTCTGTGGAGCGGCGGCTACCGAACGAGGCCGCGCCTGAAGGCGTACGCGGCGGCCTCGGTTCGAGATGCGAGGCGCAGCTTGGTGAAGATGTTGCTCACGTGCCGCGCGACCGTCTTCTCGCTGATGAAGAGCTCGGCCGCGATCGCGCGATTGGTCTTCCCCGCGGCCACGAGCGCGAGGACCTCGCTCTCGCGCCGGCTCAGCCCGTCCGGCCCCGGCGTCCCCTCCAGGCGATCGAGGCGCTCGAGATCCGGGCGGGCGCCGAGCTGCTCGAAGGCGGCCCGCGCCGCCTCGAGCTCGAGCTCGCAGCCTGCGTCGTCCCCCAGCTCGCGGCATGCGAGCCCGATGAGGACGCGAACACGCGCCGCCGGATACGGGGCATCGAGCTCCCGCCACGAGCGATGCGCGGCGCGAAGCTTCGAGAGCGCCGCCCGTGACTCGCCCTCGGCCAGCAGGACGGCGCCGGAGGCCTCGGCGGCGAGCGCGGTCGGGTAGCCGGCGTCGAGCCGCGCGGCGATCGCGGCGAGCTCGTCGGCCGCCGCGCGCGCGCCGGCGACATCCTCGGCCGCCAGCAGCACCTCGACGCCGGCGGGCAGCAGACGCGACCGGGCGATCGGGTCCGCTGCCTCGTCGAGCGCGCGCCGGATCGCCGGCAGCGCAAGGTCGATTCGCCCCTGCGCCACGTGCAGCAGGGACATCCCCGGCTCGGGGTCCCGCCCGGCCTGGCTCGCGCTCCGGTAGGACTCCTCCGCCTGGGAGAGCTCGCCGCGCAGGCGGTGGATCTCGGCCAGCTGGTAGTGGGCCGACCCGAGCACGTCCCACACCGGCGGGCCCGTCAGGGATTCGCACGCCCGGCGGGCGGAGTCCAGGGCGTCTGCCCAGGCGCCCTGCAGCTGGAAGATCTCGCAGCGATGGACGAGGCAGTGGCCCCGGAAGGGAACGATGTCGGGTTGCGAGTCACACCAGCGCGTGAGCGCTGCGGTCCACTCGCGTGCCCGCCGAAGGTCGAACACCGCCTGACACAACGCGATGACCTGGCAGTAGGCGATCCCCGAGAGCAACGGCGAGACCTCGTCCGCGGTCACGAAGACCATCACCTCGTCGAGCAGCGCCATGCCCTCGGCGACCTGGCCCTGACCGATGAGCGCGTAGCCCCGGCCGAGGCGGGCGAACATCGCGGCGTCGGAATCGGCGAGGCGGTCCGCGGTCTCGCCGGCCTCGACGAAGCTGAGATAGGCGTCCGGATCCTTCCCGAACAACCCCGGGAGGGCCGTGAGCATTCGCAGCCAGGCCCGCTCGACGCTGTCGCCGCCGGACTCCTCGAGCAGCCTGCCGCCGCGCGCCGACCAGCCCATCGCCGGAGCCAGGTCGCCCCGAAAGAAGAGGCCGATCGCCTGCCAGAACGCACACCGCGCGGCGCGCGCCGGGTGGCCGCGACGCACCCACTCGCGGTGGGCCGCGATCCACGCCTCCTCGCAGGCCTCGTCCCTCGAGATCATGTAGGCGGCGAGCGCCAGGCGCTCGAGATCCTCCGCGCCCAGCGGACCCTCGCGCCACGCCGCTGAGAGCTCGGCGAAGGCATCGCCCCACGATCGCTGCTCGAACGAGCCGCGAGCCCGCTCCACTCGATCGGCGGACATCACGTCACCATACGCCGCCGATGGTCGCGCGGTCGGGTCCCGTCGCTCCCGTTCAGGCGGCCCCGCGGCCGACGTCCCTGTTCTCGGGCACGAACTGGGTCGTGGTGAACTCCGCGCCCTGCGGGTCGCGGAGCACGGTCAGCCGGGAGTACGGCGCATCGGTCGGCGGCACCACCACGGCGCCGCCGAGCTCCACCGCCTTCGCCGCGGCCGCATCGGCGTCGTCCGTCGCGAACGTGACGCCCCAGTGGGCGGGCGTCTCGGCGTCATCGCCGGCGATCGGGGTGATGGCCGCGACCACGTCCTCGAACCCCGCCGCGCCCATCTCCGCGGTCCGTGCGCGGATCCCCGGTGTGAGCTCCTCGAGGTGGTCGCCGTAGCTCGCCATCGTCCAGAACTCGCCGGTGCCCAGGTCGAGCGTCGTCCAGTCGAAGACGGCGCCGTAGAAGCGCTTCGCGCCGGCCGGATCGCGGGTGTGGAGGACGTTGAAGTTGAGTGCACCGGGCTCGTTGACGACCCGGGCGCCCCGGTGCCGCCTCGCCTGCCAGACGGAGACGGCGGCCCCCTCGGGATCGGCGAGGACGGCCATCCGGCCGGCGTCCATGACGTCGAACGGCTCGCTGAGGACGCTGCCGCCGGCCTCGCGCACCCTCGCCGCGGTCGCGTCGGCGTCCTCGACCCAGACGTACGTGTTCCAGACGGCCTCCGGCGGCGCTCCCTCGGGCTGTGACGAGATCGCCGCGACCTCGCCACCGCGGAGCCGGGCGATCAGATACGTGCCCGGCGCCCCCGCCGGCATCGAGTCCTCGAGCTCCCATCCGAAGAGGCCGCCGTAGAACTCCGCGGCCGCGTCGGGATCCGGCTGCGACGTGTCGACCCAGCACGGCACGCCGGCGATGTATCCGTCACGCTCAGGCACGACAGCTCCTTCCCGTGGCTCTCGGTCGCCGCCCAGCCTAGCCCGCGCCGGCGCGCTGTGACCGTCGGTAATGATCCCGTCATGCAGACCATCTACGGAGCCGCCGGCGGTGACGAGGGCCTGCTCCGCCTGGCCCACGCCTGGCACGCCCGGGTGATGGCCGACGAGGTGGTGAGCCACGCCTTCAGCCACGGCTTCCACCCCCAGCACAGCGAGCGGCTCGCCGCCTACTGGGCCGAGGCGCTCGGCGGGCCGCGCACCTACTCCGAGCGCTACGGCGACGAGACGGCGGTGGTGCGCATGCACAGCGGCAACGGCCCGCACGAGGAGATGGATCGGCGCGCGATCGCCTGCTTCGACCAGGCCCTGGAGGACGCCGGCCTCTCCGAAGAGCCGCTGCGGCAGGTGTTGCACGACTACTTCGCCTGGGCCACCACGACGACGATGTCGGCCTACCACGACTCCGCCGACGACGTCCCGGAGGGGTTGAGGATGCCGCGCTGGACGTGGGACGGCCTGCGGGAGTGAGCCGGCGCCGGCCGACGAGGTGAGGCTCACGGCGCCTTCTCGGCCACGACCGCGAGCTTGCGGACGCGGCCGGTCCCGAGCCACTCGCTCCAGAGCCGGTGGGCGGCCAAGAGCTCGTCCAGCCCGCGCCGCCCGATCCCGGCTGCGATGGCCGCCTCGCCGGCGGCGAACACCTCGAGAAGCGACGCAGCGATCGCGCGGTGCGCGGCGCTCCAGTCCTCCTGCCAGCGGACGGCGAGCCCGGCCCGCTCCAGCATCGCGCGCAGCTCGTCGAGCGGCGCCGGCCAGACCGTGTCCGCATCGGGCATCTGCGCCCGCTCCGCGCCGCTCAGGGGCCGGCCCTCCTCGAGCGTGAACGCGAACCGTCCCCCCGCGGCCAGTGCCCGCGAGATGCCTCCGATCAGCGCCTCCTTATCGCGGAACGCGAGCATCGTCTCCAGCAGGAGCACGACATCGAACGTGCCGGGGGGAAGCGGCGGCACCTCCGCGACCTCGAACCTGCACGGGAGGCCGCGGGCCCGCTGGCGCGCGATCTGAACCGCGCTCGAGCTGCCGTCGACGCCGAGGTAGGTGCAGCCGAGCTCCCCCGCGAGGAGCCGCCCCGGCCCAGCGATCCCGCAGCAGAGGTCGAGCACCGACGCGCCGGGCCGGATGCCCGCCCGGTGTGCGAGTGCGAGGATCTCGCTCGCCGTCATGAAGCTCTCCTGCCCGACGTACTCGCCGGCCGGATACGCCGCCCTCCGCGCCCGCTCCAGGACCCGCACGAACGGGGCCCGCTCGTCCTGCCTCATGGCCAGCTCATCACAAACCGGTTCACGCCGTCCACGGTAGTTCCCTGGGGATGCTCGAGCGCGGAAGCACGCTGCGGACCGTCCAGGGCCCGGCGGCCGGACTGGCCGCCCAGGCCCTCCTGGTCAGCGCCCTCGCGGCCACGGTCGGCCTCGGCTCGGCCGGATGGCTCGCCGGCGCCGCGTGCGGCCTCGTCCTGAACGTCACGCTGGCGGGCGCGCTCTGGCGCGACCGCTCCGGACAGCTCGGCCCGGCGAGCTGGGTGACACTCCTGCGGGCGTCGCTCGTGGTCGGCGTCGCGGCGCTGACCGCGGCGTCGCTCGACCGAGACGTGCCGGTCGCTCCGCTCGTCGCGCTCGCCGCCGCCGCGCTCGTCCTCGACTTCGTCGACGGCTGGGTCGCCCGCCGGACGGAGTCGGAGTCGGCGCTCGGCGCCCGCATGGACGGCGAGGTGGACGCGTTCCTGATCCTCGTCCTGAGCATCGCCGTCGCACCCACGGCCGGCGCCTGGGTGCTGGCCATCGGGGCGGCTCGCTACGCCTTCCTGGCGGCCGGATGGATCGTCGGGTGGATGCGCGCCCGGCTCCCGCGGCGCGACTGGCGGAAGACCGTGGCGGCGACGCAGGGGATCACGCTCACGATCGCGGCCGCCGGCGTCGTGCCGCCGGTGCTGGCCCGCCTCGCGCTCGCCGCCGCGCTGGCGCTCCTGGCCGAGTCGTTCGGGCGCGACGTCTGGTGGCTCTGGCGCCACCGGCACGCGACCCGGCCCGCCGCCGTGGCTCGCCGCCGCGACCCCGGGGCCGCCGTCCTCACCGCTCTCGCGCTCCTGATCGTGTGGCTCGCGCTCGTGGCGCCCGACCAGCCGAGCCGGCTCACCCCCGGCGCGTTCGTGCGCCTGCCGATCGAGGGCATCGTGGTCGTGGCACTGGCCCTCGTGCTGCCGGCCGGGGCCCGCCGGATCCTGGCGTGGACGGCCGGGCCGGTGCTGGGGATCCTGGTCGTCGTGAAGCTCCTCGACCTCGGCTTCTTCACCGCGTTCGACCGCCCGTTCAACCCGGTCGACGACTGGAGCTACGCGTCGATCGGGATCGAGACCCTGCGCGACTCCATCGGCAGGACGGACGCGAACCTGGTGCTCGCCGGCGTGGTGCTCGTCGGCGTCGCCGCACTCGTCCTGCCGACCGTGGCGCTCGTCCGGCTCACGCGGGTCGCGGCCGGCCACCGGCGGCTGTCGCTCCAGGCGGTGGCGTCGCTGGCCGCCGGGTGGCTCGTGTTCTGGGCGTTCGGCGCCGAGCTGGTCTCCGGTGCGCGCATCGCCTCGACGAGCGCCGCCGCGCTCGCCGTCCAGGAGGTCCGGACGGTGCAGGAGGGCCTCCACGACCGGGCGGTGTTCGCGCGCACGCTCCGGCACGACCGCTACCGCTTCGCAACCGGCGACCGGCTCCTGACCGGCCTGCGTGGGAAGGATGTGCTGCTCGTGTTCGTCGAGAGCTACGGCCAGGTCGCCGTCCAGGGCTCCTCCTTCTCGCCGAGGGTCGACTCGGTGCTCGACGCCGGCACGACGGGGCTCCGCGCGGCGGGCTTCGCCTCGCGCAGCGGCTGGCTGACCTCGCCCACCTTCGGCGGCATCAGCTGGCTCGCGCACTCGACGCTTCAGGCCGGGGTGTGGGTCAACAGCCCGACGCGATACGACCAGCTCGTCGCGAGCGACCGGCTCACCCTGAGCCAGGCCTTCCAGCGGGCCGGATGGCGGGCCGTCGACGACGTGCCGTCCAACGAGCGCGACTGGGCGGCCGGGTCGTCGTTCTACCATTACGACAAGATCTACGACCGGCGCAACGTCGGCTACCGCGGACCGACGTACGCGTACGCATCGATGCCCGACCAGTATGTGTGGGCGGCCCTTCAGCGCCGCGAGCTCGGAACGCGGGCCCGGCCGCCGCTCTTCGCCGAGGTCGACCTGGTGTCGAGCCACGAGCCGTGGACCCAGGTGCCGCCGCTCATCGCCTGGGACCGGGTGGGCGACGGCTCGATCTTCACGAGCCTGCCCGTGGACATGACCGGCGCGCGTGACACCAGGCAGGGGTACGGCCACTCCATCGAGTACACGCTGCGGACGCTGTTCTCGTTCGTCGAGCACTACGGGCGCAAGAACCTCGTGCTCGTCGTGCTCGGCGACCACCAGCCGGCGACGACCGTCAGCGGGGAGAATCCCACGCACAATGTGCCGATCTCGGTCGTCGCCCACGACCCGGCGGTGATGCGACGGATCGCCGGATGGGATTGGGCCAGCGGCATGCGCCCGAGCTCCCGGGCACCGGTCTGGCCGATGAGCGCGTTTCGCGACCGCTTCCTGAGCGCGTTCGGCTCACGGCTCGATCCGTCGTGAACCGCCGACCGGCCCAGCGGCTGGCCGGCCTGGACGGCGTCCGCGGACTCGCCGCGCTCTTCGTCGTCGTGCATCACGTCTTCCTGCGCGCATTTCCCGGCTACCCGGTCGACCGGGCGCCGTTCTGGGCCGCATGGTTCATCTACGGGCGGTTCGCGGTCGTGGTCTTCATCGTCCTGTCCGGCTTCTCGCTGGCCCTGTCACCGGCTCGCAACGGGTGGCGGCTCGACGGCGCCCGGCGGTTCGCACTGCGCCGGGCGCGGCGCATTCTCCCGGCGTACTGGGCGGCGCTGGCCTTCAGCCTCGCGGTGGCGTGGCTCGTGATCCCGCAACCGGGCGCGGGCGTGCCCGACGCGAGGTCGGTCGTCGTGAACGGGCTCCTCGTGCAGAACCTCGTCGCGGCCCCGGCACCGAACCGGGCCTTCTGGTCGATGGCCGTCGAGGCGCAGCTCTACATCCTGTTTCCGCTGCTCCTCCTGATGGTGCGCCGTCGGGGTGCCCTGTGGATGGTCGCAGCCGTCACGCTCGTGGTGGCGGCCGTCGGCGTCGTGGGCCCGCACGTCTCGCACCTGGACTTCGTCGTGATCCAGTCGCCGCCGGATCTCGCCGCCCTCTTCGCGGTCGGCGTCCTGGGCGCCGGGATCGTGGGGGCGAGCGCGGCCCGCAGGTCGTGGCCGTGGGCGCGGCTCGCCCTCGCCGCGGCGGCGCCCGTTGCCGGCACGATCTGGTGGCAGGGGTCGGTGTGGACGCTCGACCACCTGTTCTGGGTCGACCTCATGCTCGGCCCGGCGGTCGGCTGCCTCCTGGCCGGGCTTGCGGTGGGCCGGCCGGCCGCGCTGCTTCGGCTGCTCGACACGCGGCCGCTCCGGGGCCTCGGCGCGTCGTCCTACAGCCTCTACCTGATCCACGCCCCCATCGTGGCCGTCGTCTACGAGAAGGTCGTGGCGGGACGGGTCAGCCCGGGCGCTCCGGCGTTCCTCGTCTCGCTTGCGCTCGTGGTGCCGTTGGCAATCGCGGTCTCCCGGGTCTTCGCAGCCGTCTTCGAGCGGCCGTTCCTGCATCCCCACCGCGCCGGTGTGCCGGAGGCCGTACGGGGACAGTCCCTGAACTTCCCGCGTGACACGCCCGCCACGACGGTGTGACACAGCGCCCGGTCAGTCGCCCGTGAACCGCGAGGAGAGGGCGTAGCGCAGGAGCACCACGTCGCCGATCTGGCGCACATCGGCGAGCGTCGCGCGCCGGCCGCCGGCCCACGGGAAGACGCCGTCGCGCACGAACCGGGGCGCCTGTGAGTCGCCGACGAACACCGGGGCGACGACCAGGTGGAGCTCGTCGACGAGATCGTCGGTCAGGAACTGCGTGTGCACCTTGCCGCCGCCCTCCACCATCAGGCGGTCGACGCCGCGGGCGGCGAGGTCGGTGCTGAGACGGCGCATCTCGATCGTGCGGCCGCCGTCGACGACCGTCGCGACCGGCCCGAGCCGCGCGCGGGCGTCGCCCACCCGCGGGCTCTCGCAGTAGACGAGCTTCTCGGTCTCGCCGGCGGTGAAGAAGTCGGCCCGGGCGTCGAGCTCGGCGCGGCGGGTCACGGTGACCTTCATCGGGGACGGCGCGAGCCCGCGGGCCGTCCGGTCGGCTCGGCGGTCGTGGGAGCGCACGAGGAGCCGAGGGTTGTCCAGCCGCACGGTGGCCGCACCGACGAGGATCGCGTCGCACGATGCGCGGACGGCGTCGACCCGGTCGAAGTCGGCGTCGTTGGAGAGCAGCAGGCGCGAGGCGGCATTTCCGATGTAGCCGTCGATCGAGACGCTGCACGAGACCAGGGTGTAGGGGCGCTCAGGCATCACGGCCTCCGTCGCGGCGGATGACGACCGGCAGCGGCGCTCGGGACCGCCGTGGCCCTGCGCCGGGCATCGCCGCTCCCAGGAGGACGAGCGCGCCCGGGAGGCTCGCGACGAGCGACATGACGCCGTAGACGACCGCGGTGGCGACGCCGACGTCCGCACCTAGGCCGGCCGCGGCGAAGGCCCACGCAGTCACGCCCTCGCGGGGACCCCACCCGGCGACGCTGGGGAGCACCATCGCCAGCATCGCGAGCAGGGCCAGCGGCAGCATCCGCGACGCCGGGGCGGTCGCGCCCGCGGTGCGCGCGGCGATCAGGAACGTCGCCGCGTGCCCGAGGACGACGACAGCGGATGCGAGGACGACGGCCGGCAGCGCGCCGCGGCGCACCACCCCGTCGCGGAGGTCGCCTGCCACGGCGTCCCGGGCCCTCGCCCACCTGGATGACCCGGTCGGCCGCAAGGACACGCGAGCGACCAGTACGACACCGATCGCCGCCGCACCGAGCGCGGCCACGACGACCGGCATCGACGACCGGACCGGCGAGGGCAGCACGAGCAGGACCGCGACGGTGATCGCGGCCTGCACCACCTGGCCGGCGGCACGCTCCCATGCGACGGCTCGCAGGCCGCGGCCGAGGTCGCGCGCGCCGCGCCCGTGGCTCACGCCGCGGTGGACGTCGCCGACCACGCCGCCCGGGAGCGTGAGGTTCAGGAAGAGCGAGCGGTAGTACGCGGCGACCGCGGCGGGCAGCGGCAGGGGCACACCCAGCCCGCGGGCGACGACCGTCCACCGCCACGCGCAGCAGACCGTCGTGAGGAGCCCGATCGCCGCCGCAGCGGCCAGGGCGCGGCCGTCGACGGCGCGCAGCCCGTCGCGGAACGGGCCCGCCCCCACCCGCCAGACGACGACCGCCAGCACCGCGAACGCGCCCGCCGGGCGGGCCCACCTCATGAGGCGGCCTCACGCGGCAGCGCAAGCAGGTCGGTGTGATCGACGGTCACGGCCAGCTTCCCGGCCCGGGCTTCGGCAAGGCGCCGGCGGCGGTAGGCGCCGCCTTCGGACGCCAGCCCCGGCTCCTGCTCGCACGCGGCGCCGAACCATCCGGCGAACCACTCCGCGGCGAGCACCGCATCGTCCGATCCGAGCCGCCACGGGCTCGGGCGAACGACGACCTCCGCCCCCAGCCCGCCGAACCGGTCCGCCGCGGCATCGGAGGCGCCGGGGCCGAGCAGGCGGCCCCGCCACGTCAGCCGGCGCTGGTGCGCGTCGAACGCGGCCCCGACATAGGCGTCGAACGGATCCGCGGGCGCCAGCCGGACGCGGCCGGTCACCGACAGGCAGAGGAGCGCGGGGCATCCCGCTCCGGCGCAGGTCCCGATCAGGCCCGCCAGCTCGTCCTCGGTCAGGATGTCGAGCAGGGCGGAGGCCGTGATCAGGGTCGCGCCGGCGAGGTCGGCGGGCGCGAGCCGGGTGATGTCCGAGAGCCTCGTCTCGACCGTGACCGACGCACAATCGGCCGCCGGTCCGGGCCGGTCGGACGCGGCGACCTTGAGCAGGTCCGGGTCGCGATCGTGCAGCACCCAGCGCTGCGTCCCGGCCAGGCGCGGCGCGAGCCAGCGACCCATCGCGCCGGTGCCGCAGGCGAGATCGTGGATCACGTGACCGCCGCTTCGCGACAGACGGCCGACGAGGTCGGCTGCGCGGGCGGCGGCGTCCGCGGCCTCGCGCAGGTCGAGCCACTCGGTGCTGACGCGGATCTGCTCGACGGTCACGCCACGGCTCCTCGCAGGACGTCCGCCACGACGGCGGTGGTGTCCCGCCACCGCGGAAGCGAGGCGCGCCGCTCGCGGGCGGACCGGCGCAGCCGCCGGCGAAGCTCGGCGTCGCTGAGCCAGGCCCGCAGGACGGCGGCGAGCGCGGCGGGGTCGCCGGGCGGGACGAGGAGGCCCGGGCGAGCGCCGCCGGCCCCGCGGCCCAGCGCCTCAGACACACCGCCGACCTCGGCCGCGACGACGGGCAGCCCGCGAGCGAGCGCCTCGGTCACGACCATTCCGTAGCTCTCCGCGCGCGAGGGCAGCACCAGGAGATCGGCGGAGGCATAGCTCCGGGCGAGATCGGCTCCGGCCCGTGCGCCGGCGAAGGAGACGCGGCCGGCCAGGCCGCGGTGGAGCACGCGCCGCTCCAGGCCCGCCGCGAAGGCCGGGTCGCGCTCCAGGCTCCCGACGCACACGACGCTCCACGGCAGCTCGGCCATCGTCGCGAGGGCGTCGACCAGCACATCGTGGCCCTTCCCCGGAATGACCGCCGCGACGGAGAGGAACGCACCGGCGGCAGCGGTCCCCGGCGCGAGGTCGGCCACATCGGCGCCGGGCTCGGCCACATGGACGCGGTCGCCGGGAAGCCCGTACAGCTCGAGCAGCGTCCGCCGCGCCCAGGCGCTCGTCGTGACGACCGCCGCGGAAGCTGCGAGCACCGCGTGCTCCCGCCCCCGGGCGCCGTCGGCCCCGGGGCCGTGCCCGACCGGCATGTGCACCAGCGCGACCAGGTGCAACCGGCGTGACTGCG
>JAICKX010000118.1 GCA_025927685.1 Thermoleophilia bacterium
CTCGGCGTAGTCGAAGATCAGGTAGCCGCCCGAGGGCAGGTCGACCCGCTTGTTCAGCGTGCTCAGGATCGCCTGGTCGACGCCGTGGCGCTCGAACAGCGGGACGGCGTCGGTGTAGAGCTTGATCCGGTCGACGAACTCCGGCTGCGTCACGCGCACCCAGCCGAGGATGCGGCGGTACTGGCGCTCGGAGTCGACCAGCACCTCCTCCACGTTTCGCGCCAGGAGGTCGCGGATCACCTTGAGCGAGAGGTCGGCCTCCGCGTGGACGAGGCTCGGCGCCTTCTTGCCCTCCGCCGAGGAGCTGACCTGCGACCAGATGCGGTTCACGAACCGCAGGTCGCGCTCGAGGTCGTCCTTCGTCGCCCCCGCGGCCGCGGTGCGGACGATGACGCCACCCTCGTCCACCTCGAGGGCCTTGGCCAGCTTGCGCAGCCGTTCGCGCTCTCCATCGGGCAGCCGGCGGCTGACGCCGGAGCCGGCCTCGCCGTTCGGCGAGAGGACGAGGAAGCGGCCGGCGATGGAGAGCTCCATCGTCACGCGCGGGCCCTTCGTCCCCATCGAGTCCTTCACGACCTGGACCAGGATCTCCTGGCCCGGCTTCAGGAGCTCGTCGATCTTGCGCCGCCGGCGCGTGCGCGTGGCGGCCTGGCCGGGGACGACGACGTCGTTCACGTGCAGGAAGCCGTTGCGCGGCAGACCGAGGTCGACGAACGCCGCCTCCATGCCGCGCAGGACGTTGTCGACCTTCGCCTTGTAGATGTTTCCCACCAGCGACCCCTGGCCGCGGCGCTCGATCAGCGCCTCGACCGTGCGTCCCTCCTCGACCACGGCGACGCGAAGCTCGCTCAGGTCGACGGAGATCAGGATCGTCTTGGTGACGTCGGATATCAGTGTCACGTGTGTGCTCCTACGGGCTCACGCAGGCGGATCGCCGTGCGGACGAGCCGTTCGATGTTGGGGGTCGCGCCCACCAGGGCTGCGACCGCTTGGGTCAATTCCTCGGGCCGGGCCGTGCCCGCGTCGGTGACGGCCAGCTCCATCTCGAGCGCGCCCGGCTCATGCGCGAGCGCGGTGCAGAAGCGGCGGACATCGACGCGCTTCGACGCCTTGTTCGGCGCGGTGCGCACGACCTCGCACGCCTCGGCGGCCGCGAACGCGGCCAGTCCGGCGTCCCAGTCGACGTCGTCTGCGACCTCGACCCGGTAGGTCACGCTCTCGACGCGCGATGCGGCCTGCTTGCCGGTCGCCGGCTCGACCGCGATCACGGTCATGCCCATCGGGAGGTGGTTCGCGAGCCGCTCGCCCACGTCCAGCGGCTCGTGGTCGCCCCGCAGCTCGACGTCGGCGATGTCGGCCAGCGTCTCGATCCCCACCGCCCGCGGCAGCGCGAGCGAGATGACGGGGCGGGGCTTCATGCCCTTGCTCAGGGCGATGTCGAAGCCGGCGCGCCGCAGCGCGCCGAGCAGCGTGTCAACGGTCTCGAGGTGCGACAGGAAGCGCGCCCGGCCGGCGACCGCGAAGGTGATTCGGTATGTCAACGATCTGTCTCAATTCTCTCGCCCGGTCCGTACGGGGACTGTCCCCATACGGATCAGTGCACCAGCTTGTTGCGGACGGGGCCGAAGCACGCGCCACAGTCGGCGCAGCCGTCCCAGCGGCAGTCGCCCGTGGCCACCTCGGCCCGGCTCTGCCACCACTCGTCCAGCAGGAACTCCTTGGAGACGCCCGAGCGCACGTGGTCCCACGGCAGCTCGTCCCACTCTCCGTACTCGCGGGTCGCGACCTCGTCGATCGTCGTCCCCGCCTCCGCGAACGCCGCCTCCCAGGCGGCCTCCGCGAACATCTCCGTCCACGCGTCGAAGCGCGCGCCGGCCCGCCAGGCGCGCTCGATCACGTCGGCCAGCTCCTCGCCGCCCCTGGCCAGGGCGCCCTCGAGCATCGACGTGCGCACGTCGTGCAGCGAGAGCCGGATCTGGCGCGTGGGCATCGCCCGGCGCATGTAGCCCTGCTTGGCGACAAGCTGGTCGCGGCTCGACATCCCCTCCCACTGGAAGGGCGTGTGCGGCTTCGGCACGAAGTTCGACGCGCTCACGTGCACCGAGAAGCGCCCGCCGGCCCGCACCCGCCGGCCGATCTCGCGGGCCTTCAGGCCGAGGTCGACGATGCCCTGCACCTCGGCGTGCGTCTCGCGCGGAAGGCCGATCATGAAATACATCTTGAGGCTCGTATAGCCGGCCCGGAACGCCGCCTCGATCGCGTTCTCGATCATCTCGTCGGTGATCGTCTTGCAGATGATGTCGCGCATCCGCTGCGTCGCCGCCTCGGGGGCGAGGGTGATCGAGCTCTGGCGCGCGTTCGCGGCCGCGGTCATCGCGACCGGCCCGGTGTCGACGCGGTTCGAGGGCAGCGACAGGTGCAGGTCGGGCATGCGCTCCTTGATCCCCTCGATGGCCGGCACGACGTCCGTGTAGTCGCTCGTCGCAAGCGACGTCAGCGAGAGCTCGTCATAGCCCGTGCAGGCGAGCTGCGCGAGCCCGGCCTCGATCACCTGCTCGGCGGGGCGCTCGCGCACCGGCCGGTACCACGTCCCGGCGTGGCAGAACCGGCAGCCGCGCGTGCAGCCGCGCATGACCTCGACCGAGGCCCGCGAGAAGATCGCCGAGGAGTACGGGACGACGACCTCGATGGGCTGGGTCTCGATCCCGAACTCGGTGTGGATCGCGCGCTCCACGTCCCGCCGTCCGCGCCCCGGGAGGTCGAGGTGCGGGTTCTCGGCCAGCGCCGCCATCCGCGCCGCCCGCCCCGCCGCGCCCGCCATCGCGTCGAGCACGTCCTCGAACGCCTCCTCGGACTCGCCCATGAAGAACGCGTCGAAGAACGGCGCGAGCGGCGCCGGATTCGACGCCGAGGGGCCGCCGGCGACGACGATCGGGTCGCCCTCGCCACGGTCGGCCGCCCGCAACGGGATGCCGGCCAGGTCGAGCACCTCCAGCACGTTCGAGTAGGTCAGCTCCGCCTGGAGGGTGATGCCGAGCAGGTCGACCTCGCGCACCGGCCGCCAGGTCTCGAGCGTGAAGAGCGGCAGGCCCTCGCGGCGCATCGCGTCGGCCATGTCGGGCCACGGGCAGTAGACGCGCTCGGCCGCCATCGCGGGCCGCGCGTTCACCTGCTGGTAGAGGATCTGGAGCGCCTGGTTTGAGATCCCGACCTCGTAGGCGTCCGGATAGCAGAGCGCGACGACCGTGGTCGCCTGCGGCTTCTGAACCTGGTTCGCCTCGCCGCCGATGTAGCGCGACGGCTTCTGGACGGTCTCGAGGACGGACTCGATCCTCCGCTCGAGAGCGGCTTGCGTCATGCGGCGAATGCTAGCCGACGCCCTCCCTGCGAAGCCGCTCCGCCGCCTCCCGCACCCTGGTGAGATCGGCGGGCGCGCCGCGGGCGAAGTACTCGTCGGCCGCGCGACCGAGCGCCCTCGTGCCGCCGTAGGCGACGCTGCCCTTGACGGCCCATCCGGCGACCGGCACGAAGTCGAGGAGCTCGCGCGCCACGGTGCGCAGGCCGAAGCCGGCCCCGAGGACGCCGACCAGCTCGACGGCCCGGTCCGGCGAGAGCTCGACCCCGTGGCAGGCGCCGATCTGGAGCACGAGCCGAAGCTGCACCGCCGTCAGCACGGGCAGGTCCGCGCCGGGGATCCAGACGGCCGTGGCGACGAGGCCGTTCCTGCGCGAGGCCGTCTCGATCAGGCGGTCGACGACGTAGGGCCGAAACGCCGGCAGGCGCGCCGCCAGGCCCGGCCCTGCGCCCCCAGCCCGCTCCGCCAGGAGCCGCATCGTCTTGCGAAGCGGGAACCGGCCGCGCTTGGACGGGAGCACCGACAGCGGATGGACGCCGGGCACGCGGGCCGCCTCCACCAGCGCCTCGTCCGGCAGATCGACGCCCTCCAGCACCGCGACGAGCGGCCGGCCCGCCCGCCCCACTACCTCCAGGTCGGCGCGGGTGGCGTCGTCGAGCGAGGAGACGACCTGCGCCCCGTAGATGACCACCGCCGCCCGGCGCAGCGCGTCGACGTCGTCGGGCCGCAGGCGGCGGGCGGCGAAGACGTCGACCGCCCTCGCGTCCGTGCCCGGCGCGTCGAGCAGGGCGTCGCGCAGCTCCTCGAGCGGCGCCGTCGAGCCGCACATGCGCAGCGGGCCGTGCGCGCCGCCCTCGGCACGCACGTCGCGGACGGCCTTCATGGCCATGGCCGCCGAGGCGACCGGCAGCTTCCTCACGCCGGGGCCAGCTGCGCGGCCAGCCGGGGCTCGTCGGCGGTCTGCGCGTGCACGTGGATGGATTGCAGCACGCCGATCGCGAGCAGGTTGGTGAGCGTGTGCGATCCGCCGAAGCTCATGAACGGGAGCGGGATGCCGGTGATCGGCGCGAGCCCGATCGTCATCCCGATGTTGATCGTGATCTGGAAGAGCAGCATCGACACGACGCCCGCCGCCACGAGGCTCCCGAACGTCGAGCGCGACTTCGTGATCACCTTGATCCCCCGCCACAGCAGGAGGGCGTAGAGCGCGATCAGCCAGGCCGCGCCGACGAAGCCGCGCTCTTCGCCGACCACCGCGAAGACGAAGTCGGTGGCGTGCTCGGGCAGGTAGCCGAAGAGCGTCTGGGTCGCGTTCCTGACACCCGTGCCGCCGACGCCGCCGTGGCTCACGGCCGCGAGCGACGCCTGGAGGTTGTAGCCGTTCTGCTGGGGGTCGAGCTTCTCCGGGTGCAGGAACGCCGTGAGCCGGTCGACCTGGTAGGTCTGGAGCACGTGGATGCCGGCCCCCGGCAGGATCGAGAAGATGAGCGCGAGCGTGATCGCGCCGGCGAGGATCAGCCACACGAAGTGCCGCCACGGCGCACCGTAGACGAAGAGCATCCCCATCAGCATCGCGGCCAGCACGAGCGCCGTCCCGAAGTCGGGCTCGCGGAAGACGAGCAGGGCCGGAAGGCCGATGTAGACCAGCGAGAGCAGCGTCAGCCTCCCCGGGGAGGTGATCCCCCGGCGCGAGGCGAGCAGGGCCGCAAGCCCGACGATCAGGAGCAGCTTCGAGAACTCCGACGGCTGGAACTGGAAGCCGGCGAAGGTGATCCACCGCGCCGCGCCGTTCACGCTGTGGCCGACGGCCAGCACCACGCCGACCGTCGCAAGCACGAAGAGGTAGAGCGGCCAGTGCAGGCGCCGCATCCAGCCCGGTGGGATCGCCGCGACGACCAGCATGGCGACGACCCCGATCGAGACGTACACCAACTGGTGCCCGTACAGGTCGCCCGGGTCGTTGCGGGTCGCGTTCTTCATGACCCAGAGGCCGAACGCCGAGATCGAGAGCACGGTCGCGAGCATCAGGTAGTCGAGGTGCTTGACGTAGTACCTGATCACCGGCTCTGGTCCTGGCCGCTATGGAACTGGTACCTGGAGTGGAAGAAGGACGCGAACACCTCGGCCGCCACCGGCGCGGCCGACACGCCGCCGTGGCCGCCGTTGTGGATCATGGCCACGACGACCAGCGGCCGCCCGTTCTGCTCGGCCCACCCGGCCCACCACGCGTCCGAGCACTCGGGGCACTGCTCGGTGGGGACCTCCGCCGTTCCGGTCTTGCCGTACACCGTCGGCTGGAAGCTCCCGAACGTGGACGTCGACGTGCCGTCGCCGGCATGGGTCGCGCCGTAGAGCCCGCTCTTGATCTCGTCGAGCAGCGAGACGGGCAGGTGCAGGTCGCGCTGCGGCTTGGGGGCGACGTTCCCGCCCGGAGCCAGGCTGCCGTCGGGGCCCGTGATCGACTGGACGAGATGCGGCGTCACGATGGTGCCGCCGTTCTCGAGCGCGCTGTAGGCAACCGCCTGCTGGAGCGGCGACACGAGCAGGTAGCCCTGCCCGATCGCCATCTGGATGTCGTCGCCCGGCTCCCAGAGCGTGTCGATCGACGGGTTGGGGCCGTTGACAAACGGCGGGTAGTGCGCCTTCCAGTGCTGGTCGGGGACGACGCCGCTGATCGCGCCGGGGATGTCGACCGGCGGCGTGCTGCCGTAGCCGAGCTTGCGGATCCACTGCTGGAAGACGTTCGAGCCGGCCTGGTAGCGGTCGTAGAACTGGTCGCCCAGGCGGTAGAAGAACGTGTCGCACGAGATCTCGAGCGCCTTCGAGAGCCCGATCACCGCGTTCACGGGCCCCCAGTTGTTGAACGTGTGATGGCTGAAATCGTTGGGCGACTGGAAGGACGTCGTGCACGCCCGCGTCGAGCCCGGCCCGATCAGCCCCGACATCCACGCCGCCACCGCGGTGATCGGCTTGAACGTCGAGCCGGGCGGATACGTGCCGGAGTAGGCCTTGTCGACCTGCGGGTAGAGCGGGTTCTTGGGGTCGGTGACCCTGCCCTGCCCCTGATACGGCGGCACCCACACGGTCGGCTTGTAGGTCGGGTAGGACGCCATCGCGTAGATCGCGCCCGTGCGCGGGTTCATGGCGACGACGGCGCCGGAGTCGGCGAAGTACTGCTGGTCGGCGTGGGCGATCTGCATCCCGCGGTAGATCGCGTCCTGCGCCACCTTCTGGAGGTGGGCGTCGAGCGTCAGGTGGACGGTCGAGCCCGTCACCGGCTCGCGCACGAGGTACGGCGAGCGCACGGGCTCGCCCGAGGCGTCGAACATCTGGGCCGTCTCGCCGTCCGATCCGCGCAGCCAGCCGTCGTAGGACTTCTCGATCCCGGCCTGGCCGGCGGTCCCGGTGCGGGGCAGATTCTCGCCGCGGAAGGCGGGGTCCTTCAGGTTGTCGGCCGTGATGGCGCCGACGTGGCCGACCAGGTTGGGGTTGATCGCGCCCAGGTCCGGGTTGTCGAGCGCCGGGTAGTCGCGCACGAAGGTGCGCTGGAACTGGATCGACGGGAACCGGTTGTGGCGCTCGAGCATGAATGCCACCTGCGGCCGCGTGACCGTGAAGGGCAGCGTGATCGGATAGCCGCGGTTGGCCGAGAGGCGGCTCGAATAGGCCTTCCACACCTGCGGGAACGGCTGCTTGATGACCGTCGCCAGCCGCCACAGGATGAGGCACCCGGGCCGCTTGATCACCTCCGTGCGGTCGTGCCGGTTCAGGCCGTCGCAGTTCGTGCCGGCCGGGAAGGTCGCCGAGTTGACCTGCACCCCGATCGCCGTGCGGCTTGAGACGAGCACGTCCCCGTGGCGGTCGACGATGTCGCCGCGGCGGGCCGGGACGACCGACGTCCGCACCTGGCTCTGCACCGCGGCCGCGGAGTAGTCACCGGCGTGCAGCACCTGGAGCGCCCACAGCCGGAAGAGCAGGACGACGAGGAGCGCCGCGGCGATGATGCCGAGCGCGGCGGCCCGGATCGCGAGCGGCAGCGGATCGGGAGGCGGCTCGGCCCTAGGCGGCGGCGATTCGAGGAACACGGCTCATGGTGGACGGGGGACGAAAGAGGCGCCGCAGGAGCGGGAGCAGGACGAGGCCGAGGAGGGTCGTCTGGAGGATCGCCGGGGCGATCTGGTGCCAGAAGAGGATGCCGGCTGACGGGTGGTCGCCCAGGAGGACGTGCAGCACGAGGCTCCCGACCTGGGCGGCGGTCGCGCCGGCGACGAGCCAGGGCAGCGCCCGCGGAGGCGGCGGCGCGAGCATCCCCGCGCCCGCCTCGCCGCGGTGGGCGTACGTCGCGACGGCCCACGCGCAGCCGACGTAGACGAGCGACGCCATGCCCAGGTGCTCGTAGGTGATCGCGTCGAGCAGCAGGCCGCCGGCGAAGCCGGCGATCGCCGCCGCCTCCACCCCGCGCCACAGCGCCAGCGCGACGACCAGGATCACGATCAGGTCGGGCCCGCCGCCGAACGGCGCGAGCTGCGGCGTGGCAGCGACCTCGAACACCGCGAGGACGAACACGCAGAGCGCGATCTTCACCCCGTCCAGGATCATCGCTTCGGCTCGAGCACCAGGACGTCGGTGATGTAGCGGAAGTCGGCGAACGGGGTCACCTGGATCACCTTGGTGTCGCCGGTCGTGTCGTTCCCCGACACGGAGGTGACGCGCCCGATCGGGATGCCCGGCGGGTAGTACGACGAGAGCCGCTTCACCTGGAACCCTGCGGTCGTGACGACGTCCCCCTCGGCGACGTGGACCGCGTTCGGGATCAGCTCCAGGCTCAGGATCCCGACCTGGCCCGACGCCGCCTTGATGAGCCCGACCGCGTTGGGCTCGCCCTGGACGCCGGCGCTCACATAGGTCTGCGGGTCGAGGAGCAGCGTGACGATGGCCTGGCCGGACGTCACCTGCGAGACCTTCCCGATCAGCGCGCCGCTGTCCTCGGTGGGCGCCACCACGGGATCGTTGATCGCCACGCCGGCCGACGAGCCGATGTCGATCGTCACCGTGTTCTGGTAGGCGTTCGGGGACTGGGCCAGCACCTGGCCGGCGACGCTCTTGGTCTGGCCAAGCGTGCTCTTGAAGTGCAGGAGCGCCTTCAGCCGCGCGACCTCCTCGGTGGCCGCCTGGTAGCGCACCTGCTGGGCCCCGTACTGGTCCCGCAGGCGCTTCAGCTGCTCGCTCGAGTCGCGCGCGCTCGCGAGCCCGCTGGCCCAGTTCCAGGCGTCGACGGCCGGACGCGTCACCCGGTGGGCGACGGTCGCGAACGGGGCCGTGATGCTGACGGCGTCGCGCTGGATCTCCCCCACGAGCCCCGTCGATCCCTGCCGGAACGACAGGGTGAGCAACGTGAGAGAGGCCGCCAGCAGCAGGCCGACGACGGCCCGCCTCCGGATGATTCGGTTCTTGCTGAGCAGCATGACGTGGCGGGTCGGGGCGCCGATTCTAGCGGACGGCCGCCCCCCGCCCCGTCGCACGCGGCTAGAAATGCGCGCTCTGGACCCCGGTTGCGATCAGGATCAGCACCGCGGCCGCCGCCACGAGGCGGTAGAGCACGAAGACGTTGTAGTTGTTGCGGCGCAGGTAGTTGAGGAGCGCCCAGATCGAGACGAGGCCGACGACCATCGAGGTCAGGGTGCCGACCAGGAAGGGCCCGGTGGTGCCCGGCGGGAAGCCGCCGTGGAGATCCTTCACGCCCTTGAAGACCACCGCGCCGGCGACGACCGGTGCGTAGAGGAAGAACGAGAACCGGGCCGCGTCGTCCCGCGAGAGGCCGAGATACCGGCCGGCGGAGATCGTGATGCCCGACCGGCTCACGCCCGGCGCCAGTGCGAGCGCCTGGGCGATGCCCACGCCGATGGCGGTCCGCAGGTCGAACTCCTCCATCTTGCGGGTGGCCGGGGTCTTGTCGGCCCACCAGAGCACGATCGCAAAGACGGCCAGGAAGATGGCGATCTGGTACGGCTGGCCGAGCTTCTCCTCGACGAACGACTCGCCCGCCGCGCCCACGATCGCGGCCGGGACCGTCGCCACGACGACGAACCAGGCCAGCCGCTCCTCGCCGGTCTCGATGGCGCGCTTGCCGATGCTCCTGAACCAGGCGCCGGCGAGCGCGATCGCGTCGAGCCGGAAGTACGCCAGGACGGCGATCAGCGTGCCCAGGTGGAGCGAGACGTCGAACGTCTTGTTGAAGTCGGCGTGGTTCTCGAGGTAGTGCCAGTTGAAGAGCCAGGGCACCAGGATGAGATGGCCGGACGAGGAGATCGGCAGGAACTCGGTGAGCCCCTGCGTGACGCCCAGGGCGAGCGCCTGCCAGTCGGTCAGCTTCTTCGGGTCGGAGCCGTAGCCGGCCGCAGCGATGACCACGGTCGCGACGGCGATGGCCCCGAGGGCAAGCACGCCCGCATGCACCCGCGGCGGGCGCCTGGAGATGGTCGCGTCCGACTGCACCTGGCTTCCAGGATACAAGCCTCGTCGGCGGTGTCTAGCCGGTCAGATTGGGCCGGGGTTAGTACCCGCGGCGGCCGTTTCTGCGGGTCGAGGCGTACGACTGGTTGGCCCGGTGGATCGCCTCGAACTCCTCGAGCGAGCGCCCCGAGCCGACGGCCACGCAGGTGAGCGGCGACTCGGCCAGGTGCACCGGCATCTGCGTCTCGGCCCGCAGACGATCGGTCATGCGCTGGAGGAGCGCGCCGCCGCCGGCGAGCACGATCCCGCGGTCCATGATGTCGGACGCGAGCTCGGGCGGCGTC
>JAICKX010000070.1 GCA_025927685.1 Thermoleophilia bacterium
CGGACGACGAGCTGCGCGCGCTCACGGGCGTGTACCGGAGCCGGCTGGAGCAGGGCGAAGACCTCGACGACCTGTTGCCCGAAGCGTTCGCCGCGGTGCGCGAGGCCGCCCGGCGCGTCCTCGGTCAACGTCACTACGACGTGCAGGTCATGGGCGGCGCCGCGCTGCACTTCGGCTGGATCGCCGAGCAGAAGACCGGCGAGGGCAAGACGCTCGTCGCGACGCTCCCGGCCTATCTGAACGCGCTCGAGGGCAAGGGTGTGCACCTCGTCACGGTGAACGACTACCTCGCCAAGCGCGACGCCGAGTGGATGGGACGTCTCTACCGCTTCCTGAACCTCGAGGTGGGAACCGTCATCCCGGAGATCGACGACTTCGCCGCGAAGAAGGCCGCCTACGCGGCCGGCATCACCTACGGCACCAACAACGAGTTCGGCTTCGACTACCTGCGCGACAACATGGCCGTCGAGCTGACCCAGACCGTGCAGCGCGGCCACTGGTTCGCCATCGTCGACGAGGTCGACTCGATCCTGATCGACGAGGCCCGGACGCCGCTCATCATCTCGGGCCAGCCCGAGCAGGCCGCCCAGACGTACTACCAGTTCGCGGCCGCCGTCCGCGACCTCGAGCCAGGCGTGGACTACGAGGTCGACGAGAAGTTCCACACCGCGGCGCCGACCGAGGAGGGTGTCGACAAGGTCGAGCGCGCCATCGGGGTCGAGAACCTCTACGCGCCCGAGAACGGCCAGCTCGTGAACCACCTGATCCAGGCGCTCAAGGCCAAGGATCTCTACAAGCGCGACGACGAGTACGTCGTGATGGACGGCGAGGTCAAGATCGTCGACGAGTTCACGGGCCGCATCATGGAGGGCCGGCGCTGGTCGGAGGGCCTGCACCAGGCCGTGGAGGCCAAAGAGGGCGTGCAGATCCAGGAGGAGAACGTCACCGTCGCCACGATCACCATCCAGAACTACTTCCGGATGTACGAGAAGCTGGCGGGGATGACGGGGACGGCGCTCACCGAGGCCAACGAGTTCCACGACATCTACAAGCTCGAGGTCGTGCCGATCCCGACCCACAGGCCGATGGTCAGGCTCGACCAGAACGACCAGATCTACCGGACGAAGGACGAGAAGTTCGCGGCCGTCGTCGAGGACATCGTCGACCGCCACGGCACCGGCCAGCCGGTGCTGGTGGGCACGATCTCGGTCGAGGTCTCCGAGCACCTCTCGACGCTGCTCGGCCGGCGCGGCATCCCGCACGAGGTGCTGAATGCCAAGAACCACGAGCGCGAGGCCGCGATCATCCAGAACGCCGGCGAGCGGGGCGCGGTCACGATCGCGACCAACATGGCCGGCCGCGGGGTGGACATCAAGCTCGCCGGCGGCGTCGCCGACCTCGGCGGCCTCTACGTGCTCGGCACCGAGCGGCACGAGTCGCGCCGGATCGACAACCAGCTCCGCGGCCGCTCAGGCCGCCAGGGCGACCCCGGCGAGTCGCGCTTCTACCTCTCCGCCCAGGACGAGGTGATCCGGCTCTTCGCCGGCGAGCGGATCTACAAGATCCTCGACTCCCGCTTCGGGCCGCCGGACGGCGAGCCTATCGAGGCCAAGATGCTGACGAGCCGCATCGAGGGCGCGCAGAAGAAGGTCGAGGAGTTCCACTTCGTCAACCGCAAGAACGTCGTCAAGTACGACGACGTGATGAACGAGCAGCGGAAGCAGGTCTACGCGACCCGCCGCGACATCCTCGAGGGCGGCGACCTGCGCGACATCATCGTCGAGGGCTCCGAGGAGCAGGCCGGCTGGATCGAGCAGGTGATCGAGGCAGCGGTCGACGCCCACACGACCGGCGCGGAGTTCACGGAGGACTGGGACTGGGAGGGTATGTGGGTCGCGCTCCACTCGATCTACCCGATGCGGCTGGGCCTGGACCAGATCGACCGCGAGAAGATCACGCGCGAGGAGCTGCTCGACCGCATCTTCGACGACGCCGCCGGCTACTACGAGGAACGCGAGAAGGAGTGGGGCCCGGAGCTGGCGCGGAGCGTCGAGCGCTTCATCACGCTCCAGGTGCTGGACGCCCGCTGGCGCGAGCACCTCGACAACGTGGACTACCTGCGCCAGGGGATCGGGCTGCGCGGCTACGCCCAGAAGGACCCGCTGGTCGAGTACAAGCTCGAGGCCGAGACGATGTTCGGCGAGATGGACATGCTCGTGAAGCAGGAGGTCGTGCGGTTCCTCATGCACGCCGAGGTGCAGGTCGAGGAGGCGCCGCCCCAGCTCGAGCACGACCAGCGCCAGCAGAGCTTCGACTACCTGCACGCCGACGCCGCCACGCTCGAGGCGATCGCGGCCGGCCAAAGCGGCGGCGAGCTGGAGGAGCCGGAGCCGAACGGGTTCCCGGTCGTGGAGCAGCGCCACGTCGACCCTGAGCGGGCCGTCGGCCGCAACGACCCGTGCTGGTGCGGCTCGGGCAAGAAGTTCAAGCGGTGCCATGGCGCATAGCGTGGAGGGCACGGAGCCGCGATCGCTCGACGACCTGCGCGCGGCGGTCCAGGAGTTGAGGGCCCAGCTGCACTGGGTCCGTGATTACCTTTGACCCCGCTCAACTGGAGTCGCGCCGGGCGGAGCTCGAGCGCGAGACCCTCGCGGAGGGATTCTGGGACGACCAGCGCCGCGCGGCGCGGACGTCGGCCGAGCTCCACCGCACGCAGGCCAAGCTCGACACCTACGATCGCCTGAGCGCGGAGGCGGCCGAGCTCGACACCATGCTCGAGATGGCCGCCGAGGACGCCGAGTGGCGGGCCGAGCTGGAGCGCGCGCTCGCGGGCCTCGACCGCGACCTGCGAAAGCTTCAGGAGGAGGCGCTCTTCACCGGCGAGTACGACGCCGGCCCGGCGGTCGTGGGCGTGCATGCGGGCGCCGGCGGCACCGACAGCCAGGATTGGGCCGAGATGCTGCTTCGCATGTACCTGCGCTGGGCGGAGGCGCGCGGCCTGAAGGCCCAGCTGCTCGAGGCGACGCCGGGCGAGGAGGCGGGGCTGAAGAGCGCCACGTTCACGCTCACCGGTGAGAACGCGTACGGGATCATGCAGGCCGAGAAGGGCGTCCACCGGCTGGTGCGGCTCTCGCCGTTCGACTCGGCCCACCGCCGCCACACCTCCTTCGCGCAGGTGGAGGTGTCGCCGCTCGTCGACGACGACGTTCCCGCCGTGGTCGACGAGGCCGACCTGCGCATCGACACCTACCGCTCGCAGGGCGCCGGCGGGCAGCATGTGAACAAGACCGACTCCGCCGTCCGGATCACGCACATCCCGACCGGCATCGTCGTCCAGTGCCAGAACGAGCGCTCCCAGCTTCAGAACAAGGCCCAGGCGATGCGCATCCTGACCTCCCGCCTGATCGAGCGCGAGCGCGAGGAGCGGGAGCGGTCGCTGGCCGCCGAGCGCGGCGAGGCCCAGGACATCTCGTTCGGATCGCAGATCCGCTCGTACGTGCTCCACCCCTACACGATGGTGAACGACCACCGCACGAACCTGAAGATCGGAAACGCGCAGGGCGTCCTGGACGGCGACCTGGACGAGCTCGTCCACGCCGAGCTCCTGCGCCGCGCGGCGGCCAATTAGATGCGGATGCAGTTTGCGCCTGTCCGGCCCGATCGTTACCCTGATTCCGGGGAATGCCCGTCTGCGCGGCCCCAACCCGCCCATGAGCGACGAGACTGAAGTCCAGCAGGCCGTCGTGGCCGTGCCCACGCCAACCCTCGAGCCCGCGCCGGCTCCGCGGCCGCGTAGCCATGCGGATGGCGCCGCGGGCGCGCTGGCGATGATCATCCTCGACGGGGTCACGAAGACCTACGAGCCGTCCATCGTCGGCCTCGACGACGTCTCGGTGCAGATCGACAAGGGCGAGTTCGTCTTCCTCGTCGGGCCCTCGGGCTCCGGCAAGTCGACCTTCATCAAGCTGCTCCTGAAGGAGATCGAGCCGTCGTCGGGCAACCTGATCGTCGGCGGCAAGTCGCTCCCGAAGCTCAAGCGCTCGAAGGTGCCGACGCTGCGCCGCAACATCGGCTGCGTGTTCCAGGACTTCAAGCTGCTCCCCAACCGCTCCGTCTACCAGAACGTGGCCTACGCGCTCCAGGTGCAGGGCAAGTCGCGGACCGAGATCCGCAAGAAGGTGCCGGACATCATCGGGCTG
Organism: Thermoleophilia bacterium; assembly: GCA_025927685.1. GTDB lineage: Bacteria > Actinomycetota > Thermoleophilia > Gaiellales > JAICJC01 > JAICJC01. The sequence goes on from JAICKX010000070.1 coordinate 4,200, forward strand.
GTCGGCCTGGCCGACAAGAGCGATCGCTTCCCGCACGAGCTCTCGGGCGGCGAGCAGCAGCGGGTGTCGGTGGCGCGGGCGTTCGTGAACCATCCGCCGCTCCTGATCGCCGACGAGCCGACCGGGAACCTCGACCCGGACACGTCCGTCGGGATCATGCAGCTCCTCTACCGCATCAACCGGGCGGGCACCACGGTCGTCATGGCGACCCACGACCGTGAGATGGTCGACAAGATGCGCCGCCGCGTGATCCAGCTCGAGGACGGCAAGGTCGTCCGCGACGACCGCCGCGGAGGATACGAGGGATGAGGTGGCGCTTCTTCGTCTCGGAGGCGCTGAACTCGATCCGCGGCAACGCCGCAACGACCCTGGCGGCGACCGTGACCGTTCTCATCGTGACGTTCCTCATGGGCATCTTCGTCACCACCGGCTGGTGGGTCTACCACTACGCCGTCGAGAAGCGAAACGAGGTCACCGTCAAGCTCTACCTGCCGCCCGAGTACGCGAGCAGCGTCAACAAGCGCGGCGAGGTCGCAAACCAGGTGCGCGAGCTGCCGTACGTGAAGAGCTTCACCTACGTGTCGCCCGACGACGCCAAGAAGACCCTGTCGCCCTCGGCCCAGCGGGCCATCGACGAGCTGGGGTTCAATCCGCTTCCGCCGGCGTTCTACGTGAAGCTGACCGACCCGGAGAAGGCCTCGGTGACGGCGGCCGCCGCGCTCAAGATCGACGCGATCAAGAACTGCGGCACGCCCGGCCGCTGCGTGAGCTACGGCAAGCGCATCACCGACCAGGTGCTGACCACGCTCAAGTACATCCTGATCTTCGTGGGCGGCCTCGCGCTCCTCCTCGGGATCGCGGCCATCGTGCTCATCCAGAACACGATCCGGCTCTCGATCTTCTCGCGCCGGCGGGAGATCGAGGTCATGAAGCTGGTCGGCGCGACCAACAGCTTCGTGCGGCTCCCGTTCATGCTCGAGGGCATGCTGACGGGCCTCCTCGGCGCGCTCGGCGCGGTCCTCCTGCTCGCCATCGTCTACTTCGCCCTGAACGGCTACAACGACGGCCTCACCGACCCGGTCCGCCTGGTGGGGATCCCGCAGCTGGCGGCGATGCTCGCCGGGTTCGGGCTCGTGCTGGGAGCGGCCGGATCGGGCCTCACGCTGCGCCGCTTCCTGCGCGTTTAGCCGGGTGAAACACGCCTTGCCCGTGGTGTGCCGTAGTACACTTGCGCCCGACCGGTGAAGGGGCACCGCGCATATCTCGTCGTCGCGATCGCCGCCGGGCTGGCGGCGTCGTTCGCCACAGGATTCGAGCTCCGGTCGCGATCGCTTGGGCCGGCGCCGTCGCCGCCGCCGGCCCGGCACGGGTCGCTGCGCGGCGAGGTGGCGTCGATCCTCCGGGCCCACTACTACTCGCCGCTCTCCCGGCACGTTCTGGGCGCGGCCACCGTGGGTGGCATGCTGCGCCGGCTCGACGACCCCTACACCCGCTACCTCACGCCGAGTGACTACCGGCTGCTGAAGGACGCCGAGGCCGGCGCGTACACCGGGATCGGGGTCACCGTCCTGCACGCCCCCGGCGGCCTGCTCGTCACCTCGTCGATCCCGCGGATCGCGACCCGCCCGCACGTGTTGCACCGGGGCGACCTGATCACGACGATCGACGGGACGTCCCTCGCGACGCTCTCCTACCGCCGCGCGCTCGACCTGATCGCCGGCGACGAGGGCACGCCCGTGCAGCTGGGCGTGCGGCCGTCCGACGGCGGCCCGGCGACGCGGATCACGCTGGTCCGCCACTCGATCGCCGAGCCGGTCGTCAGGTCGCGGATGATCGCGAGCCGGGGCGGGAGGTACCAGTACCTGCGCCTCTTCGGGTTCCCGGCCTCGGCGGCCGAACGCGTCCGCCGGCTGGCACAGCACGCGGTCAGCCGGCATGCCGACGGGCTCATCCTCGACCTGCGCGGGAACCCGGGCGGCCTGCTGTCGCAGGCTGTCTCGGTGTCCAGGGTGTTCGTGGACCACGGCGTCGTGGTGAGCACCGAGGGCCTGCATGAGCCCTCGCAGGCCTTCTACGCGAACGGCACGGCGGTCGGCAGGCTGCCGCTGGTCGTCCTGATCGACCGCTCCACGGCGAGCGCCGCGGAGGTCACCGCGGGGGCGCTTCGCATCGGCGACGGCGCCATCGTGGTCGGCGAGCGCAGCTTCGGCAAGGGCACTGTGCAGGCGATCGAGCCGCTGGTCGGCGGCGGCGCGCTCAAGCTGACGGTCGCCCGGTTCCTTCTCGCCGGCCACGTCCCGGTCGACGGGCGCGGGATCGTTCCCGACGTGCACGTCCCCGCGAGCGACCACCGCACGTCCACGTTCCTGCGCAAGGCGGTGCAGGCGCTGACGGCGGCTTGATCGAGCGCCCCGCCGACCGCCTCGTCGGCGAGGTCTCCACGCGGGGGCGGGTGGTGGTCGCCGAGCCGTACTTCGAGCCCGGGCCGGCGCTGACGCTGGGACGTCGCGGTGCCGTCGACGCCGCTCCCGGCGAGCTCGTCGCGGTCGTGCCGGACGGCCGGGGCCACGCGCGGCTCGACGAGGTGCTCGGCGGGCCGGACGACCCCGCCGCCGTCATGCACGCGCTCGCCGTCGACGGCGGCACCGCCGGCCCGTTGCCGGCCGCGGCGGCCGCCGGCGCCGCGCCGGAGCCGGGCGGCGACCGGCTCGACCTGCGCGGCCTGGAGACCGTGACGATCGACCCGGAGGGCGCGAAGGACCACGACGACGCGCTCTCGGTCGACGGCGAGCGCGTGTACGTGCACATCGCCGACGTCGCCGCCCACGTCCCGGCGGGCTCGCACCTCGACCTCGAGGCGGCCCGGCGGGCGACGTCCGTCTACCTCCCGGGCCGGGTCGATCCGATGCTGCCGGAGGTGCTCTCGGCCGACCGCTGCAGCCTGCGGGCGGGGCAGGACCGGCTGGCGGTCAGCCTCGCGCTCGGGCCGGGCGAGCGGGTCGAGGCCCACCGGAGCGTCATCCGAAGCGACCACACACTCACCTATTCCCAGGCCCAGGCGATCCTCGACGGCCGCCCGGCGCCGGGCGGCCTCACGGCGGCGCTCCGCCGCGCAGCCGGTCTGGCCGGCGAGCTGCGCGCGCGGCGGATGGCCCGCGGCGCGCTCGCCATCGAGACCCGGGAGATCGAGATCCGGTTCGGCCCGGACGGGGTCGAGGCCGCGCCGCGGGCGCATCTCCCCGCCCACGGGCTGATCGAGGAGCTCATGATCCTCGCCAACCGCCGGGTGGCGGAGCTCCTCGTCGCGCGGCACCGGCCCGCGCTGCACCGCGTGCACGAGCCGCCGGAGGCCGCCTCGGTGGAGGTGCTGCTCCGGCGGCTCGAGGCGCTGGGCGTGCCGACGCCGCCCGTCCCGGCCCTCCACGGCGGACCCGAGACCGCCCGCTACGCGGGCCTCCTGAGCCGGGCCGTGACCGAGCACGCGGCACGGGACCGGCGCGGTGCCGAGGCCTGGCCGGCGATGGTGCTGCGGGCGGTCAGGAAGGCCCGGTACGATCCGGCGCCGCTCGGCCATGCCGGGATCGCCGCCCGCCGGTACTGTCACTTCACCTCGCCGATCCGCCGCTACCCCGATCTGGTGTGCCATCGCGCGCTCCTGGCCGCCCTCACCACGGGTGAGGAGGGCCCGCCGGAGGCCGGGCTCGGCGACCTCGCGGCCCACTGCTCGGAGGCCGAACGCGGCGCAGAGCGGCTGGAGCGCCGCGGCACGGCGATCTGCCTGGCCTTCCTGCTCGAGCGGGAGCTCTTCCACGAGGGTTGGGACGCCCCGTTCGAGGGCGAGGTGGTGGGCCTGATCGAGGCGGGCGCGTTCGTGCGCTTCGGCCAGGTGTTCGAGGGGTTCATGCCCGCCCGCCTGTGGCGGGGCGAGCGGTCGGCGCTCGACCCGCTCGGCGTGGCCCTCGTGGCCCGGAGCGGACGACGCCTCCGGCTCGGCGACGGCGTCGAGGTGACGGTCGAGTCGATCGACCGCCCGCGGGGGCGGGTGGCCGTTCGCGGAATCCCGAGTGCGTAGTGCACAATCCGGCGATGCGGGGATCGGGGGAGCGGCGGTGGCTCATGCGCATGGCCGCCGTGATCGGGCTCGTGGGGGTGATCGGCGCCGTGGCGGCGATCGTGGTCTCGACGAGCGGCGACGCCTCGGACCGGCACGCGCCCCCCGACCCGGCCGCCCCGGCGAGCGCCTTCCTGGCCGCGTGGCACGCGGGCGACTACGCCGCGATGTACCACCTCGTCGCGCCCGACGTACGGGCCTCCATCACGCCCCGCAAGTTCGCCCGCGAGTACGAGCAGGCCGCCCACACGGCGAGCATGACCGGCCTCAGGGCGGAGGGCCGCGTGCGCGCGACGGCCGCGCAGGCCACGGTGCCCGTGTCGGTCGCGACCACGCTGTTCGGGCGGCTCCGGGAGGAGCTCGAGCTGCCCCTGGTGCGGGTGCGGCGCCGCTACCTGATCGCCTGGACGCCCGCCCTCACGTTCCCCGGCATCCGCCCCGGCGAGACGCTCCAGCGCCGTGTCCACGCTCCGGAGGGCCGCGGCCGGATCCTCGCCCGCGACGGGACCGTGCTGGCCGAGGGGCCGCCCGGGCATCGCACCTACCCCGCGGGCACGACGTTCGCGCTCCTCACCGGCTTCACCAAGGAGCCCGAGGGGGGCGCGATCGCGGCCCGCCGAAGGGCCGGGTGGCCGGCCGGCCGCAAGTACGGCCAGGGGGGCCTCGAGGAGTCCCTCGACGAGGTGCTCGGCGGCCATCCCCGCGTACGGCTGGTGGCGGCCCCGTCGGCGCCGGGAAGCCCCGCCCGCATCCTGGCCCGAAAGCACGGCCGCAAGCCGCGCGACGTCGTGACGACCATCGACCCCGACCTGCAGGCCGCGGCCGCGGCTGCGCTGGGGTCGCGCTACGGCGGGATCGTGGTGCTCGACCCCAGCTCGGGAGCCGTCCGGGCCGACGCGGGGCTGGGGATGGACGCCACACAGCCACCCGGCTCGTCGTTCAAGACGATCACCGCCTCGGCCGCACTGGCCGCCCGCAAGGTCGCGCTCACCGACACCTACCCGTACGAGAAGTACGTCGTCCTGAACGGCTGGCGTCTTCGCAACTTCCACCACGAGCTGTGCGGCGGCTCGCTGGTGCAGGCGTTCGCCGACAGCTGCAACTCGGTCTTCGCACCCGTCGCCGACGAGGTGGGGGCGAAGCGGCTCGTCGCGATGGCCAACCAGTTCGGCTTCAACGAGACGCCCACGATCGCGTATCCGGTTCCCGAGAGCACGACCCGCACGCCGGCCCAGATGCCGTCCGACCTGTCGCTCGGCGTGGCCGGCATCGGCCAGGGCGGGGTCGTCGCGAGCCCGCTGGAGATGGCGTCGGTCGCCCAGACGATCGCATCGGGCGGGATCCGGCGGCCGCCGTTCATCGTCCACAGCCCGCGCGCCGTGAAGGACCGGCGGCCGCCGGTCAAGGCCGTGGGGCGGGGGGTGGCCGGCGAGGTGACGCAGATGATGGAGGCCGTCGTGAGCTACGGCACCGGGACGAGCGCCGCCATCTCGGGCGTCACGGTGGCCGGGAAGACCGGCACCGCCGAGGTCGGCCCGGACCGGCCGTCGGACGCCTGGTTCATCGCGTTCGCGCCCGTGGGCGCCCCGCGTGTGGCGGTCGCCGTGCTGATCGTGAACGGCGGCGTCGGCGGCGACGTGGCCGCGCCGATCGCCCGTCAGGTGCTCGAGGCGGCACTCGCAGGATGAGCGCCCCGCGCGGCGTCGTCCTCGACATGGAGGGCGTGCTCCACGTCGACTGGCGGCCGATCGACGGCTCGGCCGAGGCGGTCGCGAAGCTCGGCCGCGCCGGCGTGGGCGTGGCGGTGCTCACGAACACCACCGGCCGCACGCGCGCCGGCATCGCCGAGCGTCTGGGCGAGATGGGGATGCCGATCCCGGCGGAGCGGATCGTCACCGCCGCCTCCGCCGCCGGCGAGCACCTGCGCCGCCACCACCCCGGCGCGCGCGTGCTCGCCCTCGTCGAGCACGAGATGGCCGTGGAGCTGGAGGGCGTGGAGCTCGTCCCCGACGCGGGCGACGCCGACGTGCTCCTGCTCGGCGGGCCGGACGAGACGTGGACGTACTCGCGCCTGAACGCGGCCTTCCGCCGGCTCCTGGACGGCGTGCCGCTGGTCGCGATGCAGCGGAACCGCTGGTGGCCGACGGCCGACGGGCCGTCGCTCGACGCGGGTGCGTTCGTGGCGGGGCTCGAGTACGCGGCCGGCGCCGAGGCGACGGTGGTGGGCAAGCCCGCGCAAGGCATCTTCGCGGTGGCCTGCGAGCTCGCTGGGGCGGCGCCCGGCGAGGCGGTCATGGTCGGCGACGACCTCGAATCCGACCTGCGTCCGGCGCGGGAGCTCGGGATGCGGATCGCGCTCGTGCGCACCGGCAAGGGCGCGTCCTTCTCGACCGGCCCCGGCGACGTCGACGTGGACGCCCCGGACCTCGCAGCGGCGGTCGAGCTCCTGCTCCGCTAGCGGAACGTCTTGTAGGACGTCGGCCAGCGGCGGGTCGCGCCGATCGGGTGCGTCCAGATCCGGCCGAGATGGGACGGGCCGGGCCGCGAGTAGCCGTGCTGGCCCGAGGCGATCGTCGTGCCGTTCACGACGATGTCCGCGAACTCGCGCTCGCCCCACGCGCCGGGGTACCGGGTGAAGGCCTGCGCGGGGGAGAGCAGGACGACGCCGGTCGGCGTGTACGTCCCGAGGCCGGGGAGGCCGGGCGGGCCCGACACCGACCCCTCGGTCACCGTGTCGGACACGGTCACGCCGCCGCCGTCGAGCGCGGCGTTCTCGGACTTGGAGAGGCAGTCGGCCCGGCGCGGCACGCGCTTCGACCCGTCCGCGAACCACCCGGCGTGGCTTCCGCGGGCGACGTGCGCGACGGGATGGCGGCCGATGCGGGGCGCGGCCGACCACGCGCGCCGGAGGCCGAGGCAGTGCCCGCCGAGGCCCACCCAGCGCGGCGTCCGGTCGGGGGAGAGGACGACGGTGATGGACTGCCAGTCGCCCTCGTGCTGGACCGTGAGCGTGGCGCTGCCCGGCGTCACGAGCTGGGGCTCGAACTCGTGGTCGTAGTAGAAGTACCAGTACTGGAGCGCCCAGCCCTTGCGGCTTCGGAAGACGCGGCCGTAGACCACCCGCCTCGGGCCGGTCGCCTGCCAGGCGTTCTGGTAGCAGGCCAGCGTGGCGGGCGCGACCCCGCCGGCCGCGTTGCAGTTCGACTCGTCGAGGAGCCAGCACGGGTTGCGCAGGCCGGCCTGGCACTGGCTGTTGCCGACGGCCGCGATCTCCTCGCGGGTCGGGTTGGTCGAGCCCGGTGGAGTCGTGCTGAACGTCCCGGCGGCGTTCTGCCAGCGCAGGCGTACGTTCGCCTCGAACCCGCCGACGTTGGTGGGCGCGAAGAGCTCGGCCGCCGAGAACCACGTCACCGGCTGGTAGGTCTTCAGCAGCTCCATCCGGCCCGCGCTCGTGAGCGCGTAGGCCGGCGCGACAGCCGTCGCGAGCCACGCGGCGACGGCGAGCACGCCCACCAGGAGCGCCCTGCTACCATGTCCGCCGCCATGCGTGCCCAGAGCCACGAGGACTATTCAAGCACCGCCGTCCTGCGGCTGCTGCGGCACGTCATCGCCCACGAGCAGGGCTGAGACGGCCCCCATCGGGGGAGAGGTGCGCCCGCAGGCGGCCTCGAGCCCACCGCCGTCCCGTCGATCCTCGTCCGCTGAGGTTCCATGAACGCCCGCACGCTCACCGTCTTTCGCCTCTATCAGTTCTTCAACGGCGTCATCTTCACCGGGCCCGTCTGGGCCGTGTTCCTGCTCTCGCGCGGCCTCTCGCTGACGCAGTTCGGGTTCGTGGAGGCGTCGCTCCACATCGGGATGCTGATCGCGCAGGTGCCGACGGGCGCGCTCGCCGACGCGCTCGGCCGCCGTCGCCTCCTCGTCGCGGCGGGCTTCTTCACCGCGGCCGCCGAGCTCGGCTACGTCTACGCGCCCGGGTTCGCGCTGATCTGCGTGGCGGGCGGCATCCACGGCGTCGCGTTCGCGCTTCGCACCGGCGCCGACGAGGCATACCTCTTCGACTCGCTCGCGCATGACGACGCCCAGGCCCAGTTCCCGCGCATGCTGGGCGGCCTGTGGGCGGTCTTCCAGTTCGCCGGCGCGATCTCGTTTCTGGCCGGGGGCCTGATCGCGACGTACTCGCGGCCGCTCGCCTTCTGGCTCACTGCCGGATGCGCGCTCGTCGCCAGCGCGATCGCGACCCGCCTCCCCGACGACGCACGCGGTGAGGCCCGCCATGGCGTCCGTGTCGCGGCGCGCGGGGTGCGGGCGCTCGTCCACTCGCCGCGGCTGGCGACCCTGACGCTGGCGTGGAGCGTGTACTGGGCCGCCGTGACGAGCTGGTGGTTCTACGCCGCGCCGCTCTTCCAGAGCCGGGGCGCGTCAGACGCTGTCCTGGGGGTCGTCCTCGGCGGCGCCATGCTGGCCGGGTCAGCGTTCTCCTGGGCGGGCGGCCGGCTCGGCGAGCGCGCGCCCCTCACCGCGTCGGTCGGCCTGGCGACGCTGGCGGCGATCGGTGGGCTCATCCTGGGGCCGCACCTGTCCGGCCTCGTGCTGCCGGTCGCGGTGCTGGTCTCGGTGGCGGGCGCGCCGGAGCTGGTCTACGTCACCCTCTCGACCTACCTCCAGCACAACACCCGCTCGGAGTTCCGGGCGACGTCGATGTCCATCGCCGAGGGGTGCTTCTCGATCCAGATGCTGTGGCTCTTCCCGCTCACCGGCTACGTCGTGCAGCACACGGGCTACGGGATGGGCTTCGGCCTCTGCGCGGCGATGATGGCCGGCGGAGCGGCGCTCTTCATCGCCTCGCAGCGCCTGCCCGGCCTGGAGCCGGAGCCGGCCCCCGCCCCCGCTACGTAGAATTCAGGGATGGCGCAGGGACGAAAGCTCATCGCCGAGAACCGCAAGGCCCGCCACGACTTCCACATCCTCGAGCGGGTGGAGGCCGGCGTGGCGCTCCAGGGCACGGAGGTCAAGTCGCTGCGCGACGGCGGCGGCAACCTGCGCGACGCGTTCGCCCAGCTCCGCGACGGCGAGGTGTACCTGGTGGGCGCCAACATCGCCCCGTACAAGCAGGGGAACCTCCAGAACCACGAGCCCCTGCGCGACCGGAAGCTCCTGCTCCACCGGCGCGAGATCGGCCAGCTGGGCAAGAAGGTGGCCGAGCGGGGCATGACGCTCGTCCCGCTGTCGCTCTACTTCTCCGACGGGCGCGTCAAGGTCGAGCTGGGCCTCGCCAAGGGCAAGGAGGGTGTCGACAAGCGCCGCGCCATCGCCGACCGCGACGCCCGCCGCCAGGTCGAGCGGGCGATGCGCGAGCGCGAACGGGGCCCTGCCCGCTAGAATCGCTAGAATTGGACGCACAAGTTCCCACGGGGGCGAACTGGTTTCGACACGGTTGGCTTTCGGGGAGCGTTGCAAGCCGAGGTTCCAGGTGGCCTCGTAAAATCCCTGGAAATCCGTAAGTGCGGAAACTGATCTCGCACTCGCCGCCTAACTAGGCAGCGCGTCGGCCCCTCCAGCCCGCGGGAGGGACCGCCGGCGTCATGAGCGGGCTTGCCGGAAGGGGGAGCGCCTTCGCCGCCGACCGGGACTCTCAAAGACGGGCTAGTCCGCGCGGTGGCCCGTCCGGGGGCAGCCGCAGGGCGAATTCCAAACCCGGACTACGCTTGTAGACGCGCTCTTCGTACAGTCGTGGACGCGGGTTCGATTCCCGCCGCCTCCATTACGCTAGTGGTTGTTGTGACGGTGCAACGAGGTTGCCACCTCCCAGCCGGGTTAGGCTGTTCAGATGGATGGTGACGCGCTTCGTGGCGATCCTGATGGTTTCACGCTGGCATGGGCGTCCCTGCTTGCGCTTGCCTGCGTCGATGCGGCTGGTTACGGCATCATTGGGCCGGTAGCCCCTCAGATCGCCGCGAGCACCGGAGCCGGGCCCGCGGTGGTGGGTGCATTGGTTGCGAGTTTCCCGGTCGGGATCATGCTCGGCTTCATCGTCGGGAGCTACGCCATCGCCCGGCGCCGTGACCGCACGCTGCTGGCGGTCTCGGTGGGATTGATCGCACTTGGATCAATGGGCTTCGTAGCCGGAGGCAGTCTGACCGCGTACTTCATCGCCCGGTTCGCGATGGGTGTGGGCTCTGGCGGCGTGTGGATCGCTGTCACTTACAGCACTATCGAGCGCTGGCCGGGACAGGAGTACGCGTGTATGAGCCAGATTTTCGCTGCCTACTCGATCGGTGGCCTGCTCGGTCCCGTGCTGGGAGCCGGCGGCGGCGTCGGCCGTCCGTTCGTCGCCTATCTGGCTCTGGCTGCGTGCGCGGGAGCAGTTGGCCTCGCAGCTCCTCAGCCGCGATATCGACGCGAGTTTCGGTCCGACTGGTCGACTGTCCGCGAGCGAGGGTTCTGGCTAGCGTCGACAGGCATCTTCTTCGCCGTGCTCGGCCTTGGGATCGTGGACGGGATCCTGCCGCTTCACTTCTCGACACAGCTCGCCACAGCCGCTATCGGCGGCCTACTTGCCGGAGCCGCTCTTGCAAATGCATTCGGAGCCATCCTGGCCGCCCGGGTTTCAGCGAAAGCCATGTTGGCAACGGCGGTGGTCGTCGTCACGTTCGGCATCGCGGTCGTCGGTGCCTCGAGCACCATCGCCGTCTGGGTGGTCGGTACGGCCGCGGCCGCCGCCGGCATCGGTGCCGCCAACGCCGCGAGCATCGGCGTGCTTTTCGATGCAGTCGGCACGCAGCGCATCGTTGCAGCGGTGTTGGTGTGGTCTCAGCTCGGCATCGTCGGCTACCTCGCGGGACCGCTCGCCGGCGGTGCCGTCGCCCAAAGCCTCGGATATACCGCGCTTGGCCTCATTCCGCTGGCAGCAGCCGCTCTCGTCCTGCTCCTACTCGTTTCGACTGCCGACCGCGCCCGGCCCGAGCCAGTATGACGGCCAGGTTGCCAGTATCTCGCCCAGCCGGCGGGACCATGACCGCCTACTCACCTTGGCCAGACGGCTCCGAACGTTCATACGCGACCTCTCGACCGGCGGTGCAGCTCTCCGATCTCGTCCCGGAGCTCTCGGGAGTTCCCGCACTGGGCGCTTACGCGCGGCCGTCTCCAGATGGTCTGTGAACAGCCTCCGGCACCTGCAGGAAGCCGATCAGCTCCCCGACGGTGCGATGGCGGTGCCAGACGTGGCGCAGCGGGAGATCGCCGTGCACCTGGTAGCGGTTGCGGCGTCCGTCCCGCGTCTTCGTGAGATAGCCCGCGCGGACGAGATCGTCGACGATCTGCCCGGCGGTCTCTCGGTGACGCCGGCGATGCGGGCGATGTCGCGCTGGCGGGTCGTCGGATCCTGGGCGATCGCTTCGAGCACGCGGGCGTGGTTGGTGACGACCCGCCACCCGTGGTCGTCGCCGTCCCCGGGGGCCGGCGGAGCCGCGTCCACGGGCTCGAAACCAGCCTGCATATCTGCATCGCCGGTCCTGTCCGGCGAAGCCCG
>JAICKX010000198.1 GCA_025927685.1 Thermoleophilia bacterium
GATGCCCGCCATCCCCGCGATCGAGGTGACGACGCCCAGCGCCACGCCCTGCGCCGCGAGCGAGGGGCCCTGCTCGATGTGGGCCTCGACGAACGCGGCTGGCAGGCGGGCCGCCACCGGGCCGTCGGGAAGCGCGTCGCCCAGCCCGAGCGCCGCGAACGCCACGCCGAGGGTGACGCCGTCGACGTCGACGAGGTCGGCCTCGTCGTCCTCGAGCCCGCCGACGACCGCCCGTGACCCGAACACCCCGCGCCCGAACCGGGGGCCCTCCTCCAGCCGGAAGGCCGTGACCGCCACGGTGCGCCTGGCCCCGCCCGAGCGGGCGATCGCCTCGGCGGCGTCGAGACCGGCGACGACCCCCAGGGCGCCGTCGAACCGGCCGCCGTCGGGCGGCGTGTCGAGGTGCGACCCGGTCCAGATCTCCGGCAGGTCCGGCTCCGCGCCCGCGGCGCGCCCGAACAGGTTGCCGGCCCGGTCGACGCTCACGTCGAGGCCGGCGTCGCGCATCCAGCCCGCCACGAGGTCGTGGGCGCGCTGCTCGCCCTCCCCCAGTCCCGGCCGGTTCGTGCCCGCCGCACGCCCGATCTCGAACAGCGCGTCGAGCCGGCCGACGATTCGAGCGGCCCGTTCCTGCGCCGTCGCGTTCACGGCGCGAACCCTACGCGCTCCGGGTACCCTCAGCCGCCATGACCGATGCGCCGTTCGTGCCGGAGGGATTCGAGCCGCCCCGCGGCCTGTCGACGCCCCGGTTCGTGCTCGAGCCGCTGGCTCCCCGGCACAACGAGCGCGACCACGCCGCCTGGACATCCTCGCTCGAGCACATCCACGCGACGCCCGGGTTCACCGAGAGCGAGTGGCCGCACGAGATGACCCTCGAGCAGAACCGGGCCGACCTCGAGCGGCACGAGCGCGACTTCGCCGGCCGCACCGGCTTCACGTACACGGTGCTCGACCCCGGCGACGGCGACGTCGTCGGCTGCCTCTACGTCTATCCGCTTCGAGACGGGCCGGCGGCGCATGTGACGTCGTGGGTGCGGGCCGACCGGGCGGAGCTCGACGGGCCGCTGGCCGAGGCGGTCGCGGCCTGGCTGGAGGACGCCTGGCCGTTCGACCGGGTGGTCTACGCCGGCCGGCCTACCCTTTCGACGTGAGGTCGGCCAGGGCCGTGACGGTGCGCCAGTTGCGGCTGGTGGCCCGCACGCCGAGCCGCTTCTCGAGCACGGCGTTCGTGAGGTTCGTGCGGGCGTAGCCGTCCGGGTAGAGCAGGTGGACCTCGCGCCCGATCACCTGGAGCTCGTCCGGCGCGAACTCCTCGGCGCCGAAGCTCTTCACGGCCGCGGCCCTGGGCGCCTGCGAGAGGAAGGCGACATGGATCTTCTTGGGGTCGTCGGTGCGCCCGCCGAACGGCGAGGCGTCGACGACCGCGGCCAGCTCGTCCGACCGGCGCACGATCACGGTGACGTCCATGCCCAGCTCGGCGGCGATCGCCTTCTCGATGGCGGCCTCCAGCGGCTTCGCGCTCCGCTTCGGCGAGTCGAAGACGATGTTCCCGCTCTGGAGGTGCGTCCGCACCGACTCGTGCCCGAGGCCCTCGACGAGCGCGCGCAGGTCGGCCATGCCGATCCGCTTGTTCCGGCCGACGTTGATGCCGCGAAGCAATGCTGCGTAGGTGGGCATCGCGGGATTGTGGCATGTGACGGCGGTCACGCCGCCGGTCCGACTTTCCCGGTTATTGGAAAACCCTGTATGATCGGCGGCGGGATCCCGGGGGAGGCATATCCCGCAGGATCAGTGGGCACAACGGCCGCTCGCCGCC
>JAICKX010000097.1 GCA_025927685.1 Thermoleophilia bacterium
AGTACGAGAGGACCGGGTTGAACAGACCTCTGGTGTATCAGTTGTCCTGCCAAGGGCACTGCTGGTTAGCTACGTCTGGATGGGATAACCGCTGAAAGCATCTAAGCGGGAAGCCCACCGCGAGATGAGCTCTCCCATCCCCTTGAGGGAGTAAGGATCCTGGTAGACCACCAGGTTGATAGGCGGGATGTGTAAGCACAGTAATGTGTTCAGCAGACCCGTACTAATCATCCGAGGACTTGATTTGAGAGCCCACGGGCCGCTATGGAGTTTTGAGGGTGCGCGCGCCTGCCGGCGTCGCAGCTTTCCACGGTTTCCGGTGGTCACAGCGAGGGGGAAACACCTCTTCCCATTCCGAACAGAGCAGTTAAGCCCCTCAGCGCCGATGGTACTTGGCGTGAGAACGTCTGGGAGAGTAGGTCGCCGCCGGGATAAACACGAAAGGCCGCCTTCGGGCGGCCTTTCGTGTTTATGCGGGTGGTAGCCGCGTTCTTCTCCAGAGGGGTGAGATCACCAACTCTGTCTTTCGGCTACGACGGCTCGTCGCCCGGCCCGTCGTCCTCGTCGAGCAGCCCACGCGGAGGCCAGTCGTCCTGAGCGTCGCAGCGGCTCGTGCAGTGAAGCGACGCGACGTTCTGGAGCGGGACGAGGATGTGGCCGTTCAGCTCGACGTGCGGGACGTCGGCGACGACGCAGTAGGCCGTCAGCACGCCGTCCTGGTACTCGCCGCCGAAGAGCGCCAGCTCGACGGCCTCGCCCATGTACCGCGACGTGTGGTCCTCCATCGGGCCGGAGTCTAGACGACGCCCTCGAGATGCCCGGCGTCGTTCAGGGCGACGAGGACGAGCCGCCGCCGCTGCCGCTCGATGACCGTGAGCGAGCAGTTCGGGCCGGGAGCGATGCGGGGCCGCTCGCCGGGCTCGAGCCCGAGCACGTGCAGCACGATCGCCCGCACGATCCCGTTGTGGCACACCGCGACCGCCGTCCCGCCGGCATGGCGGTCGGCGATGCGGTCGAAGGCGGCGAGCGCCCTGTCGCGCAGGTCGCTGAACCGCTCGCCGCCGGGATAGCTCTCGACGACGCCCTCGCGCCAGCGCGTGTACCAGTCCGGGTAGCGTCGGGCGGCCTCGGCCCGGTCGAGCCCGGCCAGGTCGCCGACATCCACCTCGCGAAGCCCGGGGGTCGCGATCGCCTCGAGGCCCGTCTCGCGACTCACGGCGTCGGCGGTCTGCGCCGCCCGCAGAAGGTCGCTCGTGTAGAGCGCGTCCACGCGTTCGCCGGCGAGTCGGCGGGCCAATGCCTCCGACTGCGCCAGGCCCACGGCGTTCAGCGGCCGGTCGGAGTGGCCCTGCCAGCGGCCTTCGCGGTTCCAGTCGGTCTCGCCGTGGCGCGCGAACAGGATCCGGGTCATGGTGCGAGATCATAAGATCCGCCTCCAGATGAACCAGCGCCTCGACGGCATCCGCGCGCTCGTCACCGGCGCGAGCGCCGGGATCGGGCTCGCGGCCGCGCGAGCCCTGCTCGCCGGCGGGGCCGCCGTGGCGATCGCCTCGCGCGATCCGGCGGCTGCCGCCGCCGAGGTCGGCGCCCACCCGGTCGCGGCCGACCTCGCGACGCCGTCCGGCCCGGGCGTGGCCGTCGCCGGCGCCGACGAGGCCCTGGGCGGGCTCGACGTGCTCGTGAACAACGTCGGGATCGCCGAGCTCGCCGACTGGCACGAGGTGACCGACGACCAGTGGCAGGCGGCGTGGGAGACGAACGTCATGAGCTGCGTCCGCACCATCCGGGCGGCGCTCCCGCACCTTCGCGCCTCACGGCACGCGGCGATCGTGAACGTGGCCTCGACCGCCGGCAAGCGGCCCTCCCTCGGGATGCCGCACTACTCGGTGACGAAGGCCGCGGTCCTGTCGCTCTCGCGGCTCGTGGCCGACGCGCACGCGAAGGAGGGCATCCGCTGCAACGCCGTCTGCCCGGGGCCGACGCGCACGCCGGCATGGCTCGCCGAGGGCGGCCTGGCCGACCAGACCGCCGCCCGCCGCGGCAAGGACCGGGACGAGGTGCTGGCCGGCGTCGGCGCAGGGCGGCCGATGGGGCGGATGGCCGAGCCCGACGAGATCGGGGCCGTGATCGCGTTCCTGGCCTCGCCCGCCGCCTCCTACGTGACCGGCGCGGCGTGGAGCGCGGACGGCGGCACGGTTCCCGTGATCATCTGAGACGAAGCCGCGGCCGGAGGCCGAAGCGGCGCGGGTAGACTCGTTCCCATGCCGCATCCCACGGGCTCCGTCGCCGTCGCGTTCGCCGATCGCATCCGCCGCCTCGAGGCCGAGGCGCTGTCGGATCGGGCGGTGCGGTCCTACGAGACCCGCGGACGCGAGCACGCCGACGAGGAGGAGTGCTCGCTGCGGACCCCGTTCCAGCGCGATCGCGACCGGATCGTCCACTCCAAGGCGTTCCGGCGGCTCAAGCACAAGACACAGGTCTTCATCGCTCCCGAGGGCGACCACTTCCGCACCCGCATGACCCACACCCTCGAGGTCACCGGGATCTCGCGCGCGGTGGCGCGCGCCCTGCGCCTGAACGAGGACCTGACGGAGGCGGTCGCGCTCGGGCACGACCTGGGCCACCCGCCGTTCGGCCATACCGGCGAGGAGGCGCTCGACCGGGCGCTGCGCGCCCACGGCGGCGTCTTCCGCCACAACGAGCACTCGCTGCGGGTCGTCGAGGTGCTGGAGCGCGACGGGCGCGGCCTCAACCTCACGGCCGAGGTGCGAGACGGCATCCTGCACCACACCGGCGACGGCCGCCCCGCCACGATGGAGGGCGCCATCGTGCGCCTCGTCGACCGCTTCGGGTACGTGAACCACGACATCGACGACGCCGTCCGGGCCGGCATCCTCGACGCGGCGGACCTGCCGGCCGGGCCGCTCGAGCTCCTGGGTGAGACGTCGTCGCGGCGGATCGACGCGCTCGTGCACGACCTGGTCGAGACCAGCGACCGGGCCGGTCACGTCGAGCAGTCTGCCGGCCACCGGGCCGCGCTCTCCGAGCTCCGCCGGTTCATGTTCGAGCAGGTCTACCTCGGCCCGCCCGCCCGTGCCGAGAGCGCGCGGGCGGCCGCCGTGGTCGAACGGCTCTTCACCCACCACCTGGCCGGCTCCGATCCCGTCGCGGCCACCGACTGGGTGGCGGGGATGACCGACCGCTATGCCCTGCGGGCGCACGCCGCGCTCGCCGCCGCGGCGTGAGCACCATCACCCGCGAGAGCCTGGAGGCGCTCGAAGCGGCGGTGGACATGGTCGATCTGGTGGGCGGGCGCACGCCGCTTCGCCGCTCGGGTGCGCGCTACGTGGGCCGCTGCCCGTTCCACGACGAGCGCACGCCGTCCTTCTCGGTCGATCCGCTGAAGAAGCTCTACCACTGCTTCGGCTGCGGGAAGGGCGGCGACCACATCCAGTTCGTCCTCGAGACCGAGAACCTCGATTTCGCCGCCGCGGTCGAGACGCTGGCCGACCGCTACGGCGTCCGCCTCGAGTACGAGCAGTCGTCGCCCGAGGAGGAGCGCCGCCGCGCCCAGCGCGGCCGGCTCCTGCGCCTGCTCGACGACGCCGCCGGGTTCTACGCGCGCTACCTGTGGGAGTCGGCCGAGGCCGAGCCCGCCCGCGAGTACCTGGCCGGCCGCGGGATCGCCGAGGAAACGGCGCGCGACTTCCGCCTGGGGTTCGCGCCGTCGGCCTGGGACCGGGTCTGCGCGGCGGCGCTGGCCAAGGGCTTCACGGCGGCCGAGCTCGGCCAGGCCGGGCTCTCCGGCCGGGGCCGGCGGGGGCCGGTGGACCGCTTCCGCGCCCGCCTGATGTTCCCGCTGGCCGACGTGCGCGGGCGGGTACGCGGCTTCGGCGCCCGCCAGATGCCGGGCGGCGAACCGCCGAAGTACCTGAACTCGACCGAGGGGCCGCTCTTCCACAAGGCCGAGATGGTCTACGGCCTCGACCGGGCCCGGGCCGCGATCGCCTCGGCCGGGCGAGCCATCGTCGTCGAGGGCTACACCGACGTCCTCGCGCTCCACCAGGCCGGCTTCGACACCACGGTCGCCTCGATGGGGACGGCGCTGACCGACGCCCAGGTGACCGAGCTCAGGCGGGTGTGCTCTGGCGTCTCGCTGGCGTTCGACGCCGACGCCGCCGGCGAGGAGGCGTCGCTGCGCGGGATGGCGATCGCCGAGGGCAAGGGGTTGGCCGTCCAGGTGGTCGCGCTTCCGCCGGGGCAGGACCCCGCCGACGCCGTGCTCGCCGACAGGGACGCGTTCGCGCGCGCCCTCGACTCGGCGGCCGGCGTGCTCTCGTTCCGGGTCGGGCGCGCGCTCGCCGCTGGTGGGACGCGCGACGAGATGTACGCCCGCACGGCGGCGATCATCGGCCCGGCCGCCCCGTCGGTGGAGCGCGACGAGCAGGTGCGCGTCGTCGCCGACCGCCTGCGCCTGACGGACGACCTGGCCGCCCGCCTCACGGCCGGCCGGCCCGCGCGGCCCACCGCCGCGCCGGAGCAGCCCGCCAAGCTGCGCCGCTCGCCGCGGGAGCGTGACGAGCGGCTCTTCCTCGGGATGGCCTTGGCGTTACCAGATCGTGGTAGGGAGTTGTTGTCGGAGTTGGATGTGGCATACTTCTCCGACGAGCCGCTGCGGGAAGCGGCCGGGCACATGCGCCGGCTCTTGGCCGGCGAGGGGGATACCGAGGACGCGGAACGTTGGGCGCCCCTCATGGCGGAGCTGAACGCCGTGGCGGCGCGCGAGGCGCCCTCGGAGTCGGCTCTGGAGGAGCTCTACTGGAAGCTGCATCTGTACCAGACCGAAGACGAGCTAAAGACCTTGAGGCGAAACGCCGACTTGGAGTTGAGACAGCAGCAGGAGCTCCAGCGCCTCGAGGAGCTGAGGCTGAGGCTGCTGGCGACGCTCGAGTCAGTTCGCGCCCACGCGCCCGATCGTTAGGTCCCACACAGATGGCCGAATCCGCCCCGGACCCCGCGGGGTTCGACTCCCACGAGGAGGAGCCCGACCTTGAGGTCGAGGCGTCGCCTGGTCCCACAGAGGACACGGTCGGCCTCTACCTCAGGGAGATCTCACAGGTTCCGCTCCTGACCGCCGCCGAGGAGGTCTCGCTCGCCAAGGCCCTCGAGCGCGGCGACGAGCGGGCCCGCAGACGGCTCATCGAGTCGAACCTGCGCCTCGTCGTCTCGATCGCGCGCCGCTACTCCGGCCGCGGGCTCAGCTTCCTCGACCTGATCCAGGAGGGGAACGTCGGCCTCATGAAGGCGGTCGAGCGCTATGACTGGCGGCTCGGCCACCGGTTCTCGACGTACGCCACCTGGTGGATCCGCCAGGCCGTGACGCGCGCGCTCGCCGACCAGGGGCGCACGATCCGGGTGCCGGCCCAGGTCGTCGACACGATCAACCGCATGGCCCGCGTCGAGCGCCAGCTGACGCAGACGTTCAACCGAGCGCCGACCCACGACGAGGTCGCCGAGGCGATGGGGCTCAAGACCTCCAAGGTCGAGGAGCTGAAGCGCGTCTCGCAGGAGCCGGTGTCGCTGGCGGCGCCGGTCGGCGAGGACTCGACCGAGCTCGGCGAGATGATCGAGGACGAGCACCAGCGCGGGCTCGGCTCGGACATGGCCGCGAGCCAGCGCGACGCGCATGTGTCCGACCTCGTCTCGCAGCTCCCGTACCGCGAGCGCTTGATCCTCGAGCTCCGCTACGGGCTCTCGGGCAACCGCCCGCACACGCTGGAGGAGGTGGGGCGCCGCTTCGGGGTCACCCGCGAGCGCGTCCGCCAGATCGAGACCCGCACCCTCCGCAGGCTCGCCGCCGCCGGCGAGAACGCCGAGCTGCGGCTGTTGATCGACTAGACTGCTTCACCCGCGATCCGCGGTAGCTCAATGGCAGAGCATCCGGCTGTTAACCGGAGGGTTGTAGGTTCGAGTCCTACCCGCGGAGCTCTTTCCAACGCCGATCAGCCGCGCAGCTGGGCTGCCTCTTCGCGCGGAAACGGAGGCCGACATGGGCCTTCAACTCCGGCGACCCGGTCGGTACGCTTATCGCGGTGGATGGAGTTTCCGTCGCCATCGCTGCAGGAGCGGTCGGTGCCGTGTACCTGGTCGCCGTCGTCGTCCTCGCGGTCGCAGGTCGGCGGCAACATGCCGCAGCAGTTGCACGCTTCGTGCCCGACTGCGCCGTCCTCTTCGGGAGGCTCGCGCGCGACCCGAGGGTCGCGCGGCGACACAAGGCCATGCTCATCGGGGTTGCGGGGTACCTGGCGATGCCGGTTGACCTCGTCCCCGACTTCATCCCAATCGCCGGCCAACTCGACGACGCCGTACTCGTGGCGCTGGCCCTTCGAACGGTTGTCAGAGCAGTGGGCGAGGAGCTGCTCGTGGAACACTGGCCAGGCCCGGCAGCCTCATTGACGGCGCTCCAACGCCTGGCGGGCACGCAGACCCAGCCGAGCTAGATGCGATCGTCTCCCTACCGGGCGCTCGACACGGCCGCGTCATACGGCAACGAGGAAGCCGTCGGTCGAGCACTCGCCGGCAGCGGCATCCCTTCGCGGCGAGCTGTTCGTGACCACCAAGCTGTGGGTCCAGAAGCAGCCCGGCGAGGAGAGCGCCCTTGACCACAACGAGATCACCCCGGCGGTCAACCAGATCGAGACGGACCCGTTCTTCCAGCGCACCGCCGACCACGAGCTGATGCGCGAGCGCGGCATCCAGATCGAATCCTGGGGGCCATTCGCCGAAGGCAGAAACGACCTCTTCTCCAACCCGCTGCTGAGCGAGATCGGGGCGGCACACGGCAGTCCGTCGGGCAGGTCGTCCTCCGCTGGCTGACCCAGCGCGGCGTCATCGTCATCCCGAAGTCGGTACGTCCTGAGCGCCGGCGCGAGAACATCGACATCTTCGACTTCGAGCTCACAGACGAGCAGATGACCGGCATCGCCGGCCTTGACACCGGGGCCTCTCTGTTCTTCGACCATCGCGACCCGGCCATGGTCACCTCGCTCAACGCCCGCGCCGAGTGAGCCTGGCTCGACGGCCTCGGCGGCTGGTCGCATCGTCGCGCTCGCGGTCAGTCGTCACCTGTCAATGCCGACGCCTGGAGGAAGGCTCCAGACGTGGCCGCAGCTGCCGCACGTCGCCTCGAGGAACGCCGAACCGTCGTCCGGCGTCTCAACGTTCTTGCCCGGTGGAAGGCGTGGCGTCCACGCCAGCGGCTCGCCGCATCCCCCGTGGACGACCGGGCAGTAGTCGACCTTCTCGTAGAGGAGCGTCGTCCGGTCCACGCCTGGAACGTACCGCGGCGAGATGTGGTTTGTCACAGCGTTCTCGCAGACTCGGCCCATCTCACCCGATCCGAACGGCACCCATCCGACCGCAGCGGGTGCAACACTCTTCCCGTGCTCACGGCGTTCCGAGATGAGCTCGGGCGGCTCGCGTCCTACGAGGAACGTCATCGCCGTCTGCTCTGCCGCCTGGCGCTGATCGTCATCGCCACCGGGCTCGTTGACGCGCTGGGATCCGTTGCGATGTACGTGCTCGAACACGGCACCCGCGGGACGGAGATCAAGACCTTCGGACAGGCCGTGTTCTTCACGACCGTCCAGCTGCTCACCGTCTCGTCCCAGATCAAGAACCCCGTGACGGCCGCCGGCCGGGTTGTGGACGTCGCACTCGAATTGTGGGCGGTGGTGGTGGTCGCTGGATCCGCAGGAGCCGTGGCGACCTTCTTTCAAAGCGCCGATGCTCGCTCGTCCGACCCCCGAAGCTAGATCGCAGCCGGCAGCGAGAGCCCGAGCCGCTCGCCCTCGTCGAGCAGGCGCTCCTCGGTGACGGCCCCTCCGACCGCGGTGGGCGTGGTGACGGAGAGCGCCGAGTAGAGGACGGCCCAGCGCAGCCGCTCCTCGGGTGGCGCGCCGCGCAGCTCCGCCCAGACGTATGCCGAGACGAGCAGGTCGCCGGCGCCCGTGGTGTCGACGGCCTCGCCGACCGGAACGCCGGGTGCCGAGACGCGCTCGCCGTCGATGATCCCGGTCGCTCCCGAGTCACCGAGCGTCACGACGACGGCCGCTGCCAGCTCGCACAGGCATCCGAACGCGCTCTCGAGATCGCTCTGGCCCGACAGCGTGAGCGCCTCGCGCTCGCTCACGAACAGGACGTGGACGCCTTCGAGCTGGCGCAGGGGCTGGCGTGCGAACGCCCGGGCATCGTCGTCACCGCACGTCACGAAGGCCGGCACGCCCGCCGGCACGCAGTAGAGCATGTCGACGTTGACCGCGACGGTGGCGGGCTCGAGCGCGGCGACCTCGGCCGCGTTGGCGCGGACGCCCGGGTCGAGCGTCACCATCGCGCGGTCGTTTCCGAACGGCATGACGACGGTGGTGGCGGTCCGGGCCGTCCGGCGCTCCACAAGCGTCACGCCCTCGGCCTGGAGGGCGGAGCGGAGGAACTCGGCGTCGGTGTCGTCGCCGAGCGGCGTCGCGAGCGCCGCGTCCAGGCCCAGGCGGGCGCTCGCCACGGCGTGGATGGCGCCGCCGCCCGGAGAACGAACCAGGTCGCCGGCAAACCGCTCCTCGCCGGGGCCGGGCAGCGCCTCGAGCCCCACGAAGGTGAGATCGAGGAACGCGGGGATGGCGACTGCGACGTCGACGGGCATCCGGTCGAGGATAGCGATACGCACACCCTGCCGGAGCACCCTCCGACCTCCGCGGGGAGTATCCTGGGCCGACCCACGAGAGGAGGGAGCGATGCCCGGCCCCGACGAGTACGACGACTGGCACACCGGAGTCGAGTTCGACCGCGAGACGCGCCAGTGGCGCGGGTTCATCAAGCACAACGAGATGGACAAGATGCACCTCACCGACGAGTCCTTCGCCGACAAGGGTGACGCGGCGGTCGCCGCCAGCGACCTCCTCACAGCGGCCCGCGAGGGAAAGCTCAAGACCGCATAGCGCGCGCCAGGCGGTGATCTTCGGCCCCGGGATCGAGGACTACATCCGGTCGCTCGTCCCCGAGCCCGACGACGTGCTGGCCGAGATGCAGGCCCACGCCGAGCGCGACGACATCCCGATCGTCTATCCGGAGACGGGACGCCTGCTCGAGGTGCTCATCGCGATGACGGCGGCACGCGCGGCGGTCGAGGTGGGGACGGCGATCGGCGTCTCGACGCTGCACATCGCCCGCGCGCTCGCCGCCGGCGGCACCGTCGTCTCGTTCGAGGTCGACCCGGGGCGCCACGAGGCGGCGCGCGCCTATCTCGGCAGAGCGGGCGTGGGAGACCGGGTCGACCTGCGGCTGAAGGACGGCACCGAGGGGCTGGCCGAGCTCGAGGGCCCGGTCGACTTCGTCTTCCTCGACGCCGCCAAGGGGGACTACCCCGGCCAGCTCGCGCTGGCCCTCTCGCTCCTCAGGCCCGGGGGCGCCGTGGCGATCGACAACGTCCTGCTCTCGGGCGCCGTCACGGCCGGCCGGCCGCGCACCCACTGGTCCGAGGAGGATGTGCTCACGATGAGAGCCTTCAATGCCGATCTAGTAGCGGACGGGCGCGTCACCGCTACCGTGCTCTCTGTGGGCGACGGTGTGGCCGTCGCCGTACGTCGCTGAACACCCCGCGTCTATGCTGCAAGCACCGCCCCCGCACGGGCGGCGCCGTTCCCAGAAAGGATCCTTCGCCCATGAAGCGCGTTCTCGCATTGCTGTTCGTGACCGTTCTCATGGCCGCAGCGTGCGGCGGAGGCTCCGGATCGGGTGGCTCGTCCTCCGGCGGCGGCTCGGGCCAGACCAGCGCGGCCGACCTGCTCAAGGCCGGCCAGCAGGCGCTGAAGGACGCGAAGTCCGCGTCGTTCGAGCTCACCGTGGCGCTGAAGCTGGACGGGAACCTCCAGAACGCCGGCGCGGGGGCCGCCCTGCTCCAGGGCCCGCTCAGCCTGAGCCTGAAGGGCCAGGCGGGGAAGGCCGACGCAGGGAGCGGCAAGTTCGACGTCCACTTCGCCCTGAACTTCACGGGTGGGTCGTTCTCCGGCGAGGCGCTCTCGCCCGACGGGAAGACCGCCTACATCCAGATGCCGACGCTGCTCGGCCCGGGCTGGCGGTCGGTGGACATCTCGAAGGAAGCCTCAGGCGCCGGGTCCTCTGGTTCCTCCGGCTCGACCGATCAGAGCCTCCAGCAGCTGAAGGCGCTCGGTCTCGACCCGTCCAAGTGGCTCAAGAACCTGACCGTCTCGACGTCCGATGACACGGACACGATCGCGGCCGACCTCGACATCGCGCGGATCATCGCCGACGCGGCGTCGGCCTCCGACTCGCCGATCTCGGCCAAGGATCAGAAGCAGCTCGACGAGATCGCCGGCGCCGTCAAGACCGCGCACGCGTCCGAGTCGTTCGACCACTCGACGCACCTTCCGAGCGCCATCTCGGCGGAGTTCGCCTTCGACGTCCCGGCCGACCTCCAGAAGGATGCGAACGGCCTCACGGGGCTCGACATCAAGATCGACGCCACGTTCAGCGACTGGAACGAGGACTTCAGCGTCACCGCGCCGTCGGGCGCCACGCCGCTCGACCAGGGCGGGCTCTTCAGCGGTCTCGCCGCGGCGTAAAGCTAGTCGGCCTCCGGCCGGACGACGTAGGCATCGACGAACGGGGCGCAGCGTACGATCGGCGTTTCGGCGAAGCCCTTCCTCACGTAGGGATCAGCGTACGTCCATCGCCTCGCTCGACCCGGCGCCAACGTGAAGGCGTTGACATAGTTCCTGCCGCGGTCGTGAGCCTGACCGAGGAGCCGGAACGTGGGCTTGACGCGAAACACCGCGGTCGCGTCACCAACGTTGGCGATTTCTGCGCTCACCACCACTCGCGGGCCATCCCACCGGCACGAGGCATGTCTGACAGCCCCTCGTGGCTCGCTGGTCGTCGTGACGGCGTTCACCGCCGCAGACCCGAGCAGCCCGCCACCGAGCAGAAGGACCGCGCCGACGACTGGCCGTCGAATGCCCACGCCTTCAGGATACGCCGTCGAGCTCGGCTCAGAACGCCGTGATCGAGGCCGTCGTTTCGCGGGAGGCGCCGGGAGTGGGGGCGGCTGGATTCGAACCAGCGACCAAACGATTATGAGTCGTCTGCTCTCACCGCTGAGCTACGCCCCCGGGGCGATCTCATCGTAATCTCATAGTCGGGCAGCTCCGGTCAAACCAATCGGGGTCTCGCACCGTATTAGCGGTACGTGAGCCAGACCGCGGACAGCCTCTCCTCCAGCGAGCTCTTCGAGGGCCTGACAGACGCCGCGCTGGCGGATCTCGACGGCCGCCTCCGGGCGGCGGGGTTCCGCAAGGGCGAGCTCATCTACTCGCCGTTCGATCGGGGTGACGCCCTCTACCTGATCGAAGCCGGGCGGGTGCGGCTCTACCGCAGCGCCCACGACGGCCGGCAGCTCACGCTGGCGATGCTCGACGAGGGCGAGGCGTTCGGCCTCGTCCCGGTGAACGGTGACGACCTCCACGACGCCTACGCAGAGGCGATGAGCGACTGCGTGCTGCGTGTGGTGCCCGCCGCCGACCTCGAGCGCACCGCTGCCGAGCACCCCCAGGTCGCGATGAACCTGATGCGGTCGCTCTCGCAGCGCCTGCGCAGCGTCGAGGACCGGCTCGAGAGCCTCGCCTTCCGCGGGGTCTCGGCGCGCCTGGCGGGCCAGCTCCTGGAGTTGATGGAGCGCTACGGGCGCGTCACCCCGCAGGGAATCCGCATCGACGAGCGCTTCACCCACATGCAGCTCGCCGAGATGATCGGGACGAGCCGCGAGACGCTGACGAAGGTCTTGAACGAGCTTCGCGAGTCCGGGATGATCGACGTCCGCGAGCGGCTCGTCTGGGTGCTCGACGCGGACGCCTTGGAGCACCTGAAAACCGCCGGCTAGCTACACTCCACCCTGAGAGTTCGGCGTTCGAGCAGGGGTGTGTGACGTGAGTGAAACCGGAACCATGCGAGTCAAGAGCGGGCTCGCCGAGATGCTGAAGGGCGGCGTGATCATGGACGTCACGACCGCCGAGCAGGCCCGCATCGCCGAGGACGCGGGCGCCTGCGCCGTCATGGCGCTCGAGCGCGTCCCCGCCGACATCCGCCGCGACGGCGGCGTCGCTCGCATGGCCGACCCGGCCAAGATTCGCGAGATCCAGGAGTCCGTGACGATCCCGGTCATGGCGAAGGCCCGGATCGGGCACTTCGCCGAGGCGCAGGTGCTCCAGGCGCTCGAGGTGGACTACATCGACGAGTCCGAGGTGCTGACGCCGGCCGACGAGGCCAACC